>JAYSBB010000031.1:0-25978 GCA_041915645.1 Tolumonas sp. | reverse complement strand
GTCAGTTGCTGATAGTTCATGGTAATTCTGCTTATTTCTTTGGCGAGAAGAGCATACCACCTTCAGCAGCTGGCTTCCCCTCTACGCCAATCCATGACTGTCGCACTTATTATCTGAATTCGGGGCTAATACTCGATTCGATATAACACTATTTAAACAATGTTGTTTTATATGTGTGCGGAAAATAATTTATATATTTCCTCTTCGCCAATAAATAATTTAAAAACATCGTCAATCTTTATTAATTAACAATAGATTAATTAAATTAACCAAATGAATTTAAAAGAATTAATTGAAATTTAATAACTAAAGAAATCCATTCCAGTGTGACTTAATTAGCTTTAGTTGGGATAGGAAAACAAGAAACTATTACAACAAAAGCTTAATTCAATCGTAACAAAAGTGTCACTATCGCCCTCTAGTATTCATCTCGGAATTACTCAGGGGCGACCCAACCCTCACAAAAAAATGAAGGATCGATGATGAAACAATTAACTGTTGTGGCAATTGCAGTGCTGGTTGCAACCCAAGCTAACGCGACTGAAGTATATAAAAATGAAAAAGTTACTTTGGATTTGAATGGTCGTGCCTATGCAGGTCAGTTTTTAGGTACTAAAGATAACGGCACAGAAAAAAGCGAAAAATACGGCTCCAACAATTACATCCGTATTGGTGCTAAAGGTGAAACCGTAATCACTGGTACCCAGAAAGCTATTGGCGCTTATGAAGCGCAGTTCAAATCACAATCAACTGAAACTGATGTGAAAGAAAACAGCAGTAACATCACAACTCGTCTGGCTTATGGTGGTATCAAAGATGATACATTTGGCGCTATTACATTTGGTCGCCAGATCGGTGCTGTAGGTACGCTGGCAGGTTGGACTGATGTGGCACTGACTGATGGTTACGGAAACGATGGTTTAGGTATTAAAGCCGACCAATATGGTACTTATCGTGCCGGCGAAATGCTGAAGTATTCTGGTGTATTCAATAACGTACAGATCGACGCCGATTACAAATTTGATAGCAACGGTACCGACGTTAACAGCTCTGTTACTGATGCCTCTAAATCAGAAACAACAGCCAATATCGGCGCTTATGGCGCAGCAGTAAGCTATAACCACCCAAGTGGTTTCTCAGTTGGTACTGGCTACAACGTAGCACAACGCAATAAAACAGCTCAAAATGATGCTAAATTGTGGATCATCGGTGCCAAATTTGATGATAAATCTTGGTATGCCGCACTGAACTTCGACAAAGGTTCTGATTATTTCTATACAACCGGTGGTTCATCCGTTGATACCACAGGTACCGAAGCTGCGTTTGGCTACAATTTTGCTAATGGTTTTGGTTTGATGAGCACCTACAACAAAATGAAACAGGAAGTTAGCGGCGGTTCTGACGTGAATGCCGTTGATTATTACACCTTGGGTGCTCAGTACAAATTCAACAAAAACCTGCGTGTAATGGCTGAATATCGTATCAATAACAAAGATACAGGTGTGAATGCATCATCAACTGCAGCAGTTGGTTCCGCAAACGCCTATGACTACAAAAACGACATGCAACTGGCTGTACGTTACGATTTCTAATCTTTCCAGACTGCCGGGATAAACATACTAAAGCCGCCTTAAATAAGGCGGCTTTCTTGTTTCCGATACTAAAACGCCTCCATCTGGAGGCGTTTGCTCATTGATTCACTGTGACTGCTACAGCATGTAATTCTCTGGCAGCTCAATACGCGCAACACCCGATTCTACGGCAGCCAATGCCACCGCACGCGCCACGCGCGGTAACAGACGCGGGTCCATTGGTTTTGGCAACACATAATCCACACCAAAGGTCAGTTGGGAAACGCCCGCTGCGTGCAATACTTCAGCTGGTACCGGTTCTTTCGCAATTGAGCGAATTGCTTCAACGGCAGCTCGTTTCATTGCACTATTAATCCGGCTGGCGCGAGCATCCAGCGCTCCGCGGAAAATGAACGGGAAACAAATGACATTATTAACCTGATTTGGATAATCAGAACGACCGGTGCCCATGATCAGATCATCACGAGCTGCATTGGCCAGCGCAGGCTCAATCTCTGGATCTGGATTAGAACAAGCAAAAATAACCGGTCTTGGTGCCATGGTTTTTACATGTTCTGCTGTAATGACATTCGGGCCCGAAACACCAACAAACACATCAGCACCATCCATCACCTGCGCTAAGGTGGTAAAGCCCGAATCATTCACAAAACGACGTTTATGTTCATTGATATCTGTGCGACCGGAGTGGATCACACCTTTGCGGTCGAGCATGTAAATGTTTTCCGGTTTCGCACCACAAACAATCAGCAGATCCATACACGCGACAGCTGCAGCACCCGCACCCATACAAACGATACGCACTTCAGATAGCTGTTTACCCTGAATTTCCAGTGCATTCAGCATCCCGGCAGCAGTGACAATCGCAGTACCATGCTGGTCATCGTGGAATACCGGAATATCGCACAACTCAATCAATGCTTTTTCAATTTCAAAGCATTCCGGCGCTTTAATATCTTCCAGATTAATACCACCAAACGTATCGGCAATATTTGCAACAGTACGGATAAAATCGGCATTATCTGTGTGTTTAACTTCGATATCGATCGCATCGATACCGGCAAAGCGTTTGAATAACAGCGCTTTTCCTTCCATAACCGGTTTTGATGCTAATGGACCCAGATTACCTAACCCCAGAATGGCGGTACCATTAGTGATCACGGCTACCAGATTGGCTTTGGAGGTATAACGATAAGCATCAGCAGGGTTTGCGGCAATTTCACGCACCGGCTCAGCAACACCTGGGCTATAGGCCAACGCCAGATCATTGGCAGTTTCAGCCGACTTAGTCAGCGCAATAGCAATTTTACCAGGAACAGGATGAGCATGATAATCAAGCGCGGCTTGACGAAGATCGGCAGACATAGAAACTCCCAGTGCAGAATATAAATAACCAACAGCGGCATGTTTCTCAGATCATAGATCAGCGGGATGCAACCACAAGGGCTGATTGAGTCTTAACCTCGTTTTTTTACTTTTTTAAATAGCACAAAGCCAACCCGAAGGTTGGCTTTGCTTTAAAACGTATCGTTTTGGAGGGAAGATTAGTTCTTGCCGCCCAGTACTGCGAAACGTTTTTTGAAGCGATCGATACGACCACCAGTGTCCAGAACTTTCTGTTTACCGGTATAGAAAGGATGACACTCTGAACATACGTCCAGGTTCAGATCTTTACCAGTAGAACGGGTAACAAAAGTGTGACCGCAAGAACACTTAGCAGTGATCTCGTGATAATCTGGGTGAATACCTTCTTTCATGGGAACCTCTGATTCAGGCCGTGTCGCCATCTGACCCGAAGCCAGACACCACACGAAACATTAAACGGATATTTTCAAGGGTCAGAATGATATAGGATAGACCCCACCCCCGCAAGCATATGCGCAGAAAAAACAACTATCCGTGTCTGAATTATTAACGCTCATTCAGGTCGCACTGCCGGTGCCGCTGTATCGCCGCTTCGACTACCTCGCATCACAACCACTACCGCCTGTGGGGTGTCGGGTATTGGTGCCCTTTGGCCGCCAGCAATTAGTTGGCATTGTTACCGCACACCCAACAACCAGTGAACTCGCAGTAACAAAACTGAAACCCTTTTCACATCAGTTAGATGCAGTAAGTTTGTTTCCGCCTGCATTATGGAAATTGCTGTTGTGGGCCGCCGATTATTATCATCATCCGGTGGGCGAAGTATTACATCACGCGTTGCCGGTATTATTGCGCCAAGGTGAACTCGCCGAACGTAAAACAATTCCTTGTTGGCGGTTGAATACCAGTAACGAGATCGATGTTACTTCACTGAAACGAGCACCACGCCAGCAACAAGCGCTTCGTTTGTTACAAGACGGCCCCTTGCCTGCAGCCGAATTACGCGAACAAGGCATTGATACACCGGTTCTAAAGCAACTCGCCGATAAGGGTTTGATTACACACTTTGATCTGCATCTGCAGGCGCGCGAATGGCTGGACCATTTGTTATTGCATGAAAACGATGCGCCTTATCTCAATAGTGAACAAGCCATCGTTTTAGCCGCTATCACGCAATCTGATCATAAACGCCCCTTTTTGCTGGAAGGTGTTACCGGTTCAGGTAAAACCGAAGTTTATCTGCAGCTGATCCGAGATGTACTGGCACACGGTAAGCAGGTGTTAGTGTTAGTACCAGAGATAGGGCTGACCCCGCAGTTATTACGCCGTTTTCGTCGTCGTTTTCATGCGCCGATTTTGACATTACATTCCGGCATGAATGATCGTGAACGGTTGGATACCTGGCTAGCCTGTCGAGCTGGTGAAGCAGCCATTTTAATTGGCACCCGCTCGGCTATTTTCACGCCATTTAAAGATCTTGGTTTGATTGTCGTCGACGAAGAACACGACAGCTCATTTAAACAGCAGGAAGGTTTTCGTTATCACGGCCGTGATTTAGCTATCATGCGCGCACAACGCGAACAGATCCCGATTGTGCTGGGTTCGGCTACCCCATCATTGGAAACACTGCATAACGCACTACAAGGGCGTTACCATCATCTGCAAATGACACAACGTGCCGGTGGAGCACAAGCGGCACAACACCATCTGCTGGATGTTAAACATCTGCCCCTACAAGCCGGTATCGCCCCCCAGCTATTACAACTGATGGATGAACAACTGGCCGCCGGTAATCAGGTTATGTTGTTTTTAAACCGCCGTGGTTATGCCCCAGCACTCCTTTGTCACGATTGTGGCTGGGTGGCGGCATGCCCGCACTGTGATGCGTTTTACACTTGGCATCAGCAAGATAGAAAACTGCATTGTCATCACTGTGATCATATTCGCCCTGTACCGCATCAATGCCCGGAATGTAACAGCCAGAATCTGGTTAGCTCTGGCGTCGGTACCGAGCAGCTAGCACAATTTCTGGAACAGCGTTTTCCGGCGTATAAAACTATTCGCATTGATCGGGATAACACACGACGCAAAGGCGAGTTGGAAGCGCACCTCAACGCCATCCGCCGGCAGGAATATCAGATCCTACTGGGCACCCAGATGCTGGCGAAGGGCCACCATTTCCCCGATGTCACTTTAGTTGGGATCTTAGATGTCGATGGTGCGTTATTTGCCGCAGATTTCCGAGCGACTGAGCGATTAGCCCAACTTTGTGTTCAAGTCGCAGGTCGCGCCGGACGCGCCAGCAAGCCAGGTATGGTCGTATTACAAAGTCACCACCCAGAACATGCATTGCTGCAAGATTTACTGAATAATGGCTATCACCATTTCGCCCGCACTTGTTTACAAGAACGCCAGGCCTTGGGGCTACCACCGTTCAGCTACCAAGCAGTCTTACGTGGTGATTGCCCAACCCGCGAGCCACTTGAACAATTCATGCAGCAAGCAGCACAAATATGCCATCACTATGGCGCACCAGATCTGCAATTACTGGGGCCAGTCAGCCCAGTGATGGAACGCCGGGCAGGACGTTACCGGATGCTGTTAATGCTGCAATGCCCGCAACGCATGCACTTACAACACTACCTGCAACAGCTGCTACCCGCGATTGATAATCTGGCAGCATCTCATTCATTACGCTGGCATTTAGATGTCGATCCGCTGGAAATAGCGGGATAAGTCGCTAATCCCAGTTTGACTATTTGCTATGCATTCTGATTACATTAATACTGATGGTATAGATTGGGAATAATGTGCATACAGGATGCTAAACCAAACGAATGGGAAACAGTCGGAACGTTAAATCACGAGCTCTCTCTTCCGCAAGCATCGTATTGTATTACGCGTTGTTTGCCGCAATATGGATCGCCGCATCAGATAATCTACTGAGCTGGCTGATTGAAGATCGAGAATGGCTGAAATTACTCTCTATGGGTAAAGGTTTCCTATTCGTTGCGCTAACCAGCTTTCTGCTCTATTTGCTGTTAAATCTGAAATCACGAACAGAAATCAAAGAAGAACAAACAACAAGTTCTTCCCGTCGTCTGTATTGGTTGTTTGCTTTTCAAATCCTTCTGATGCCATTGATCCCGACTTTGGTTTACAGCATTCATGGTCATCAGATAAAAGAAAACAGTCACAGTGATTTAACTGCTTTAGCTACCGTAAAAACCGAACAAATCGAAACATGGTTGAAGGAGCGGATCGCGGATGGCTTATTGATGCAAAACGATCAGTCATTCGCTCAGGCTATCGCATTGATCAATTACGGTGGCAGCGAAGCAACGGATGCCATTCAAAAGCCACTGCAACAACTACAACAAAACAAAGAATATCAAGCGCTCACAATACTAGATGCTAAAAATGCGCCGCGCATAATCTATGGCCATCTACCAGTACACAAAACCATCGTTGCTTCACACTCCCACGGAAAACTTGATACGCATGCTCTTTTAACTGGCGATAAAGTAATCCAAACCAGCTGGTATTGGGATGAAAATAACCGCCTATATCTTGATATTCATGTACCACTGATTGATATGCGTCTGAATCAGACCGTTGGCACATTGATTATGACGCAAGACTTGCAGAGCACCTTATTACCACAACTGCAAAACTGGAACGGGGTAACTAACACAGGGAAAACCTACTTATTACAGCCGCATGATGACCGACTGGCTTTTATTCAGATACCCGCAAATGATGTTACACATACATACGCCACCGACCGACGCTATGACGAAAACACCGCATCACTATTAAAACTGGCAATATCAGATGAATCAGGCTCATATGAAGGTAAGGATATTTCCGGAAACAGCGTGATCGCCAGCTATATTCCGGTGAAATATTCTGGCTGGCATTTATTCGTACAACAAGATCAAGCGGAAATTTATGCCCCGCTCTATACCTTAGTTTATTGGATCACGCTGGTGGTTTTCTTTGCCGGACTAATCGTGATTTTTGTGGTTAGCCTATTATGGCGGCAGCAGCAATACACCAATCAGTTAGAGATTCAGCGTCAGACCAGCGAAAAAGATCGTCTGTTACGACATTTTTTTGAACTACCACTGTTTGGTATGGCCATCACGCATACACAGACTGGACGTTGGATCCGCTTTAATGATCAGCTGGCTGATTTGCTCGGCTACAGCCAAAGTGAAATGTCCGAACAGACGTTAATGACGCTGACAGCAGAAGAATACCGAGTTGCCGATGCTGAGGCGATGCGGCAAATGGAATTAGATTTATCGGACGGCTATCTTTGCGAAAAACAATTACGTCGGAAAGATGGTCAGTTGATCTTTGTTAATGTCGATACCCGCTGTGTCAGAGCACAAAACCGTAGCATCTCTTTTATCATTTCAGTGATTGAAGATATATCGCAGCGTAAAGCCAGTGAACAGCAACTGAAGCATCAGAAAAACCTCTACGAAATGCTATCCCAAACTAACCAAGCAATTGTGCATTGTCAGGATAGGCAGGATTTATTTAAGCAAATTTGCCAAATCGCGGTAGAACATGGCGGTTTGTTACTCGCATTTATTGGTAAGTATTACAAAGACAGAAATGATATTGATCTCCTGCATGCCTTTGGTGACGATAATGGCTTCAGTAGCTGGATAACCGAACACAAAAAACTACAACCGGAACTACTGACTCACACTGGTGCGATACAGGCTTTAATGAGTCAGCAAGATCTGATCTTTAATGACTATCAGCATGAACCAAGTACTGAGCCATTTCATGAAATAGCCCGCAAAGCGGGTATCGCATCTGCCGGATATTTTATTATTCGCGAAAAAAATGAAATTTCTGGCGTACTCAGTTTGTATGCCAATACCGTTGATTTCTTTGATGCAGAAACAAAAGCTACCATCAACGAAATGGCATTAGACGTCTCTTTCGCTCTGGATAACCTAAAGCGAGAACATCAGTTACAAGAAAGTGAACAACGCTTCCGCTCTGCCATTATGAATTCTCCCAGCCCGACGGTAATTTATACCGAATCGGGTACCGGGCTCACACTGAATAGTCGCTGGACTGAGCTCAGTGGTTATGACCTCACGGATATGCCATCGCGCAGTGAATGGCTGAAAGTGGCGATCCCGTTACAACCAGATAATCCAAATCTTATTTCTGAGAATGGGCATCGCATCACCGCACCGGTTCATAACGGTGAATACCTCATCCACTGTAAAGATGGCAGCCAACGTTACTGGGATATGCAATCTGCGCCACTGGGCCAAAATGAAAATGGTGAAATGTTATTGCTGAGCATGGCCAGTGATATTACCGAGCGAAAAATTGCAGAAGAAGAACTGAAAAAAAGTGAAAGCTTATTTCATACCCTCGCTACCTTTGTACCAGTAGGTATATTCCGTTTGAATTTAGCCGGTAAATTGCGCTACCTGAATGAATACGGCACAGCACTATTACAATGTTCAACCGACGATTTGTCACATTGGCTGGACGCACTGATTGCGGAAGATCGGCAGCAGTTATTACAGCATTGGTTGCCCGCCTTATTAAATGGTATCGCGGGAGAAATGGAATGTCAGGTCAGTCATGGCGATGCGCCCAGCACATGGCTCGTGATCAATGCGTCACCAGAAAAAAATGAATATGGCGAAACTATCGGTTATATCGGCAGCCTGACCGATATCTCGTCACAGAAAACCAATGAAGAAATATTGCGTCAGTCGGCCACCGTCTTTGACCATACCCGTGAAGGGATCATGATCACCGATACACAATCGCATATTCTGCGAGTAAACCCTGCATTCACGGAATTGTTTGGTTATACCGAGCAAGAGTTATTGCATAAAACACCGGCCATATTCAAATCAGGCCTGCACTCAACTGAATTTTACCAAATGATGTGGCACGCCATAAAAACTTCCGGCTACTGGCGTGGTGAGATCTGGAACCGTCGGAAAGACGGCGAGCTGATCCCGCTCATCGGTAGTATCAGCAGTGTGCATGACAATAAACATCAGCTAACGCACTATGTCAGCGTCTATACCGATATTCGCCAGCTCAAAGACTCCGAGGCGCAATTGGAACATCTTGCTCGCCATGATCCACTGACGCAACTACCGAATCGTTCCCTCCTGGCCATTAATCTGGCACACGCAATCGCGTTGGCTGATCGACACCAACAGCGTGTAGCATTGATCATGTTGGATCTGGATCGTTTCAAAGACGTTAACGATAGTTTTGGCCATCAAATTGGTGATGTTTTATTACAAGAGGTCGCTGTGCGTTTACGCAAACGCATCCGCGAATCAGACACCATTTGTCGTTTAGGCGGCGATGAATTTACTGTGCTGGTGGAAGGAAATCCGGATATCAGTGCTATCGATCATATGGCAGAAGAGATACTGCAACTGTTAACGGTTCCCTTCCATTTACCGAATGGCCGCGATGTTATCGTTGGTGCCAGTATTGGGATCAGCTTGTATCCCGAACATGGTGATACACCAGAAGATTTATTACAGCAGGCTGATGCGGCTATGTATCGGGCCAAAGCCAGTGGCCGCAGCTGTTTCCGGTATTTCTCCGATGAATTGACACAAGCAGCAGAACGCCGTCTTGATCTGGAAGTGCGCTTACGCCGGGCCATTGAGCTCAATGAACTGCGTGTCTACTTCCAACTACAGGTGGATATTGTCAGTAATCGAATTATCGGCGCGGAAGCACTCGTTCGTTGGCAAGATCCGAATCGTGGTTTGATCGCACCGATTAATTTTATTCCAGTCGCAGAAGAAACCGGGTTAATCAAACAACTGGGTGAATGGGTTCTTTTTGAGACATGTCGACAAGGCAATGAGTGGCTACAAAAAGGACTACCGGCGATCAATCTCGCGGTTAATATCTCACCGGTGCAATTCCGTTACAGCAACATAATGGAATCTGTCGTCAATGCGTTGGATGAAACCGGCTTCCCGGCTGCACATCTGGAGCTCGAACTCACCGAAAGTGCCTTGATGACGCATGAAACGGAAGCGGCTGAAATCCTTAACCAATTGCGACAACTAGGCGTTCGGTTAGCCATTGATGACTTCGGTACGGGTTATTCCTCACTCGCTTATCTAAAACGCTTTCCACTGGATGTGCTGAAGATCGACAAGAGTTTTGTCGACGATATTCCGCATAAAAAAGATGATATGGAAATTGCCGCGACCATTGTGGCGATGGCACATACACTACGCTTAAAAGTAATGGCGGAAGGGGTCGAAACCGAAGAACAACTGGCCTTCCTGAAGAGTCAGGGTTGTGATTGTTATCAAGGTTATCTGATGAGCCAGCCGGTCCCGGCGACGCAATTTGAGCAACTCTTATGGGAACAACAGCTGCGTGAACATCAGCCGGTATAATCTACCGGCTGTTTTTATCTCTCAGTAGCTGAGTGAATTAGCGAGGAATTTGCTGCGTAATGCAGTGAATGTTACCACCACCCAGCAGAATTTCACGTGCCGGCACACCGACTACAGTATGCTCAGGGAAGATCTGCTGCAAAATAACTTTCGCTTCATCATCCGTTTTTGGGTCGAGTAACGGATAGACGATGCGATCGTTAGTGATCAGAAAATTCACATACGAACCGGCCAGACGACCGCCCGCATCACGCGGTACACCAGTGCCATCAACCACACCGGCTGATTCTTCTTCGGTGCAATACAACGGGCCTGGTTGCGGCAGTTTCCAGATCTTCAGTTTGCGGCCTTTAGCATCAACGGTTTCCGACAGCACTTTGTACGCCGCTTGTGAGCGTGCATATTGCGGATCAGTTTCATCATCCGTCCAATGCAAAATCACCTCACCCGGGCGAGCAAAACAGCACATGTTATCGATGTGACCATCCGTCTCATCCATATACACGCCCTCTTCCAACCAGATGAAATGAGTAACGTTCAAATAATCACGCAGATAAGCTTCGATCTGTGCTTTGGAAAGATGCGGGTTGCGGTTTTTGTTCAGCAGGCATTCTGCCGTAGTCATGCAGGTGCCTTCACCATCCACATGGATCGAACCACCTTCCAAAATCAAGGGTGCGGCATAACGATCAAAGCCATGTACCGCCAGCATCTGACGCGCCACCAGCTCATCTTGATCCCACGGGAAATACAGGCCACCATGATGGCCGCCCCAGGCGTTAAAGCCCCAATCCACACCACGACATTCGCCGTTACCATTAATCACCACGGTCGGGCCGGTATCGCGTGCCCAGCAATCATCACTGTTCATCGGCACTAATGTGACGGCCACAGGCATGATGGCTTTGGCCTGTGCCATAAATTGCTCTGGCACCGCCATATAGACAGGGGTAGCCCCTGCAATCGCTTCCGCCACTTGGGCGAAGGTGGCTTGCGCGAATTTACCTGCTTCACGCCAGTTATCAGGGCGGAACGGCCAGATCATCCATACCGCTTGTTGCGGTGCCCACTCAGCGGGCATAAAAAAACCGTCCTGCTTTGGCAGGCCGGTTACTGTCTTAATTGTCATATCCTGATGTCCTTGATTGCCGCTATTACCAGGAAGTTTCGCCGTCAGAGGTCATAATGGTGCCGTACATGCTTGGGCGACGATCACGGAACAGACCCCAGCTGATACGCTGTTTGCGGATCGCTTCCAGATCAAAAGTATGCACCAGCACACATTCGCTGGTCTTATCCGCTTGTTGCACCAATGCACCAGTCTGATCGGCAATAAAAGATGAACCGTAGAAGGTCATTTCTAAGCCTTCGATAAATTTGCTCTTTTCAGTGCCAACACGGTTAGAGGCGATCACTGGAATGATATTGGCAGCAGCATGACCTTGCTGTACGCGGGTCCAATGTGGCTGCGAGTCGATTTCTGGATAAGCCGGTTCAGAACCAATCGCAGTCGGGAAGAAAATCACATCCGCACCCAACAACGCCAAGCTGCGCGCGGTTTCCGGGAACCATTGATCCCAGCAGATACCAACGCCAACATTGGCGTATTTGGTTTCCCACACGACAAAACCGGTATCACCTGGGGTGAAGAATTGTTTTTCCTGATAAGCCGGGCCATTTGGGATGTGGGTTTTACGATACACATCCAGCACTTCACCATCGGCATCAATCATCACCAGCGAGTTGTAATGTGCATTACCTGCTCGTTCGAAGAACGACAGCGGCAGCACGACATCCAGCTCTTTTGCCAGGGCAGAGAAATGTTGGATCAGTGGGCTATCTTCCAGCGTTTGCGCCAGATCGAAATGTTCCGGGCTTTGATCAATGCAGAAGTAAGGTGTCTGGAACAGCTCTTGGATCAGGATGATTTGTGCACCCTTCGCCGCTGCGTCACGTACCAGCTTTTCAGCCCGGGCGACGTTGCCCTCAATATCCCAGGAACAGGCCATCTGAGTGGCTGCAACGGTAACTAATGCCATAACACGCTCCTTCTGAAGAATAAATTACTGTCAATGAACGGCAGAACCGCTGATTTTATCTGCTTTGCCAGCAATGATCGACCGCTGAAGTGCGCTTAATACAATAAATCACCAAAGCCGTTCAATAATCGCGGCAAGCCTTGCGTAAATTGCACTGGCGCATCCAGCAAAGCAAAACAGAGACAACCATCGCGCGATTGCGGTTGATGGGCAACTTTAGCATCCCGCAGCACAAAATCACCGGGAATATACTCGCCCAATTCATCGCGGAAAACACCGGTAAGCGGTAGCGTTAATTCCATACCTCGGTGGGTATGCTGTGGTACCGCCGCACCAGCCGAAAGATACATCAAGCTGGCCCGACCGCTGGATTGGTCATCTAATAGTAAGCGGCTACGGCCAATATTGCCCATCTGTTGCCAATTTTGACGGCTGATATGGCGTAAGGCGCGGGGTAACCAGAATGACTGCCCCTGGATCTCAATCTTCGGCTCTTCAACCTGCACGGGTACAGGCATCGACGGTTGTTCCAGAATATACGCCAACATATCGTCGAACAGGTGTTCTTCTTCGGGTAAGACCTTATCAGCAATCAACACACTTTCTGCGAGCTGACGTTCCAGATCAGCGACACGACGGGCACAGGTTGGGCAAAACTCCACATGGATCGCCACGGCCAACGTCATACTGAGTGGTAAAGTATCGGCGGCGTAAGCAGCCAGCAGAGCATTATCAGGATGGAAATTAATCATGCTCGCGCTCCTGCTCAATTTGTTCACGCAATTTAGATAACCCCAAACGCAGACGCGATTTAACCGTTCCTAACGGGATCTGCAGACGATCGGCAATTTCCTGTAGTGTTTGTTCCAATAGATAAACACCGCGTACCACTTCTTGTTGCGCAGGAGGCAGCAAATGCAGGTAATGCGTCAATTGGCGGGTCAGGATCTCGTTCTCACCCGGATCGTTCTCGTCATCTTCGACCGCCTGATATTCCAATACCGGCCACAGATCTTCCGCTACCAGATCTTCTTTCGAGACTTGCTGGCGCCGTAACATGTCGAAGCACTGGTTACGCATGACAGTGTAGATCCAGGTGGTGGGCGCCCCTTTTTCAGGGTGGTATAAGGCGGCTTTTTGCCAAACGGCGAGCAACGTATCTTGCACCAGTTCCATAGCCCGGGCTTCCGAGCGCAGATGGCGTAAGCCGTAATGACGAATACGGGGAGCAAAATAGTGGAACAGCTGACCGTACGCGGCTTTGCTACGCTGCGTGGCCACCTGTAACAGTAACGCGGTGAGATCGAGGTTCGCGTCTTCCATTAACATCCTCTGCGGGGGCAGTCGATACGACTGAATAACCGCAGTATATCCCAAGTTTACGCATCCCATAATGAACGCCCTGAACTAATCGCGTAATTGCTTATTACGCGAGCAGTCAGTAGGCGGATCATTTGCAGGGATAATTCTGTTTAATGCTGACGAATGGCGGCATCTTCCTCCTGCACAGCCTGAAGCAGAAAATGCAGGGCATCGTGATAATCGTTGCTGGCCATCAGGCTAAATTTCTCTTCCGCCGCCAATGGCAACACTTCCAGCCAACGTTGCACCACCCAGCAAGCATCCGCCCATTGTGGTGTCGGGTAATACGCCGCGTAGTTGGGGTGTTCCTGAAACACCTGGCCCAGCTTCTCGGCCAGAATATGCTGCTCCGGTTGTAACGGCGCATGTTGCCAGCCCGGTAATAGCTGCACTTCTGCACTTAATAAACCGTCTGATTCGACCTCCAGTGACCGAATACGGAAGCGATCGATCCCTTTTACGGTAACGCCTAATATGCCGTCATCGAGGCGATCAAAATCGATAATTTCAACCCGGGTGCCCACGGCCAGTAAGGGAGAAAAACCGCCATCCTGCGCATTGCCTAATAAACAAAGACCCATACCGCGTTTGGAGGATTCAGCAATCATTCGAAGATAGCGTGGTTCAAAGACCCGTAACGGCAGCACACCATCAGGTAACAGGTTGAGACGTAAGGGAAATATGGATAGTTGCATGGCAACCTCCTTTTTATGATCAACAGGAGTTTGTATCGAGACGGTTCTCCGATTTCTGATGTGCCTCGTTCATCAGAAATCACGACTCCAGTTTTGCCGTTGTGCTGTCGTTATTTTTACCTTCTGTTTTAATTGTAGTCGCATGTAGCTAACTTTCCTGAATCCGCATCGAAAAGGTAGTCAGTGCCAAGCAATCCGAGTAAAATTTGCGGCCCAGCCGTCTGGCTACCCGTATTCGTGTCAGGAACCGTCAGAAACAATGAAAGCACAGATCCAGCAACTCCTTGAACAAACCGTATCCAGCCTGAAAGCGGCAGCATTAATTCCGGTTGAATTAGAACCGCGTATTCAGGTCGATAACACCAAAGACAAGGCGCACGGTGATCTGGCCACCAATCTGGCAATGTTGCTGGCCAAACCAGCCGGTAAAAACCCGCGAGAACTGGCTCAACTGATTATCGATCATCTGCCTGCTTCGACTCTGGTGGCCAAAGCAGAAATCGCTGGCCCTGGTTTTATCAATTTCTTCTTAGACAGTGCCTGGCTGGCCAAACAGATCGAAGCCATTGCTGCCAGCCCAACCGCGGAAGTGAAACCGGCTGTTCCGGCTCAGACTATTGTTACCGACTACTCAGCCCCCAACGTTGCCAAAGAGATGGCCGTGCACCACATCCGCTCCACTGTGATCGGTGATGCGGTAACACGTACGCTGGAATTCTTAGGTCACAACGTGATCCGCGCCAATCACATCGGTGATTGGGGTACCCAGTTCGGCATGTTAATCGCGTATTTGGAAAAAGTGCAGAACGAACAAGCCAGTGAACTGGAACTGTCTGATCTGGAAGCCTTCTATCGCGAAGCCAAAAAACATTACGACGAAGATGAAATCTTTGCTGAGCGTGCGCGTGGTTATGTGGTGAAACTGCAAGGTGGTGATGAATATTGTCGTGCCATGTGGAAAAAACTGGTCGATATCACTATGGCGCAAAACCAGCTGATTTATGACCGTCTGAATGTCAGCCTGACTGAAAAAGATGTGATGGGCGAAAGCCTGTACAACCCGATGCTGCGTACCATCGTGGAAGATCTGCAAGCACAAGGGCTTGCCGTTGCCAGTGAAGGCGCATTAGTGGTTTACCTTGATGAGATCAAAGGTAAAGACGGCGAAGCCATGGCGGTGATCATTCAAAAACGCGATGGGGGTTTCCTCTATGCCACTACCGATATCGCCTGTGCTAAATACCGTGTGGAAACGCTGAAAGCCGATCGCGTGCTCTATTTCATCGACTCCCGCCAGCATCAGCATCTGCAGCAGGCATGGTCGATTGCACGTAAAGCCGGTTATGTACCGGCCGAAGTCTCTTTAGAACACCATGCCTTTGGCATGATGCTGGGCAAAGATGGTCGCCCATTTAAAACCCGTTCCGGTGGCACCGTTAAACTATCTGAACTGCTGGATGAAGCCGAACAACGCGCCAGCGATTTGATCTCGGTGAAGTCAGGGGATCTACCGGAAGATGAAAAAGTCAAGGTTGTGCATGCCGTCGCCATGGGTGCCGTGAAATACGCGGACCTATCTAAAAACCGCACCACCGATTACATCTTCGACTGGGACAACATGTTGACCTTCGAAGGCAACACCGCGCCTTACCTGCAATACGCCTATACCCGTATTCAATCGATCTTCCGTCGTCTGGGTGATGATGCAAAAACTGGCCCAGTGCAGATTACCGCACCTGCGGAAGAAACACTGGCGCAGAAACTACTGCAGTTTAATGATGTGGTACACAACGTGGCGCAAAAAGGGGTGCCACATCTGCTGTGTACTTATTTGTATGAACTGTCTGGTTGCTTCATGAGCTTCTACGAAGCCTGCCCAATCAACAAAGAAGGCGTTACTGCGGCCGAGAAAGCCAGCCGTCTGACCCTGTGTCAGGCAACGGCAAAAACACTGAACCTCGGTTTGTCATTGCTTGGTATCGAAACACTGGAGCGCATGTAAATCATGACTCGGGATTACGTCCGCAGCTCACAGCCGACCAAACGCAAACCTGCCGCGAAAGCACCTGCTGGCCGCGGGAGAAGCAACAATACCAGCAGCGCACCGTTTCCGGTGGTGCGTGCTGTATTGGCGTTGGCACTGGTGATTGGCTTTGGCATTTTCCTGTACCGTATCCACGGTTCATCAGGTGAAACCGCACCGATCACCACCACACAAGCACCAGCGGAAGCGCCGATCCCGATTGAAAAACAACGTCCGGCCAAAGAAGAGTTTGATTACATGCAGATCCTGCAAAATAAGGAAGTGCCTGTTGAACTGCCGGATGGTCAGGTGATTGGCGATCCAAGTAAAGATCCGCAAATTCTGCAGCAGCAACAAAAAATGCAAGATATGTTGCGAGCCCAGCAGGAACGCGCCAAGGTGTTGGCCCAACAACAAAACGGTCAGCTCCCTGCTGATGCAGCTGATGATAGTGGTGTACAACCAACTAACACCTTAACGCCATCAGTACCTAAAAATGTTAATACCAGCAAAGCGATGAATCAGACGGCGACAACGGTTGCAACGACGGCTCAAAACGCAGCTGGAACCACGCAGCATACCGATGTGCGTAAACCTCGCTCGTTTGCGGAAGTCATTGCCAATGAAAGCAATAAAACCAGTAAACCAGCCAGCACCACAACAACGGTCAAAACAACAGAACATAAAACGGTTGCACAAGAGCGAGACGAAGCTTTAGCCATGTTTGGCAAACCACGTCCTTACGCTGCCGAGACAACTGCAACAGCAACTACACACAATGTTGCGGCAACCAGCAGCACAACAACCGCATTAACCAGCAAACGTTATATGATGCAGTGTGGCGCTTTCCGTACCGCTGATCAGGCCAGCTCGCTGCAATCGCGTATCGCAGTACAAGGACAAAATGCGCAGATCCGCGAAGGCAGCAATACTTCCGGTACCTGGCATCGCGTGATATTGGGCCCGTATGCAAATCGCCCTGCGGCAGAACAAGCGCTATCACGCCTGAAGGGCGCGGGGACGGTACAAAGCTGTACTATTTATTCTCAGTAACACGCTCTTCTCAGTAATACGCTACGCGCTATAGCAGTTTTCTTCGCGTAATAACGTATTTCCACACAATTCCAGTCGGTTTAACCTTGAAATAGGGGCTCCACGCCCCTATCTCCTGTTTCATGAATATTTCGTCGGCCACGCCGACTACTCGTGCTCGAGGTTTATGTGACTACAATCGTTTCTGTTCGACGTAATGGCCAAGTCGTGATTGGCGGTGATGGTCAGGTATCGCTTGGCAATACCGTCATGAAAGGTAATGCCCGTAAAGTGCACCGCTTATATAACGGTAAAGTATTAGCTGGGTTTGCCGGTGGTACCGCTGATGCTTTCACACTGTTGGAACGTTTTGAGGCCAAATTACAGGCCCATCAGGGCAATCTGGAACGTGCTGCAGTTGCGTTAGCCAAAGAGTGGCGTACCGACCGAGCCTTACGTAAATTGGAAGCTCTACTGGCCGTCGCTGACACACAACGCTCTTTCATCATTACCGGTAATGGTGATGTAGTGCAGCCGGAAAACGATCTGATTGCTATTGGCTCTGGTGGTGCATTTGCGCAATCCGCCGCCCGGGCCTTGTTGGAAAACACCGATTTATCCGCCGCAGATATCGTGAAAAAAGCCCTGACGATCGCCGGTGACATCTGCGTGTTTACTAATAATTTCCAGACTATTGAAGTGTTGGATTATCCAACTATCACACCAGTTTAATCTATTGCCTAGCAAGGATATTCAGATGTCCGAAATGACTCCGAGAGAAATAGTTCACGAGCTTGACCGTCATATCATTGGTCAGGCTGAAGCCAAACGCGCGGTTGCCATCGCTTTGCGTAATCGCTGGCGCCGTATGCAACTCAGCGACGAATTACGTCAGGAAGTGGCACCAAAAAACATTCTGATGATTGGCCCGACTGGGGTTGGTAAAACTGAAATTGCCCGTCGCTTAGCCAAACTGGCCAATGCTCCTTTTATTAAAGTCGAAGCCACCAAATTCACCGAAGTCGGTTATGTTGGTAAAGAAGTCGACAGCATCATCCGTGATCTGACCGATATGGCTCTGAAAATGATGCGTGAGCAGGAAATGGAAAAAGTCCGTTTCCGCGCGCAGGAAGCCGCTGAAGAACGCGTATTGGATGTGTTACTGCCACCAGCCCGTAGCAACTGGGGCGAAGCAGAAAAAACCGAAACTGGTGCCCATACCCGTCAGATCTTCCGCAAAAAATTGCGCGAAGGTGAGCTCGACGATAAAGAGATCGAAATTGAAGTCGCAGCACCACAAATGGGTGTGGAAATCATGGCTCCACCCGGCATGGAAGAGATGACCAACCAGTTACAAGGTCTGTTCCAGAACATGTCGAGTGGTAATACCCGCAAGCGTAAATTGAAAGTCAAAGAAGCACTGAAACAACTGGTGGAAGAGGAAGCCGGACGCTTGCTGAACCCCGAAGAGCTGAAAGAAAAGACCATTCATGCCGTGGAAAATAACGGCATTGTCTTTATCGATGAGTTCGACAAGATCTGTAAACGGGGTGAAAGTAGCGGCCCAGATGTTTCCCGTGAAGGTGTGCAACGCGATCTGTTACCACTGATTGAAGGTTGTACCGTCAATACCAAACACGGCATGGTGCGTACCGACCACATTCTGTTTATTGCTTCCGGCGCGTTCCAGATCGCCAAACCATCCGATCTGATCCCGGAATTACAAGGCCGTCTGCCGATCCGTGTCGAGCTGAAAAGCCTTACTGTGGATGATTTCGAACGCATCCTGACAGAACCAAATGCGTCATTAACCGAACAATATCGAGCTCTGATGGCGACCGAACAGGTGAACATTGATTTCACTGCAGAAGGCATTCGCAGCATCGCAGAAGCTGCTTGGCAGGTTAACGAACGCACAGAGAATATCGGTGCCCGTCGTCTGCATACCGTGCTGGAAAAGCTGATGGAAGATATTTCTTATGATGCAGCTGACAATGCCGGTCAGGTATTCAGCATTGATGCGGAATACGTGAACCGTTATCTCGGGGCATTAATCGAAGATGAAGATTTGAGTCGTTTTATTCTGTAAACCGACGGCCTCATCAAACTAACAGAGCGCGCCATAACAGGGGCGCTCTTTTTTATCCGCGATTTATTCTTTGATCACTTTGATATCGCTGAAACCAAATTCCAGGAATGAGTTATCACGAAAATCTTTCACCGCACCGACTTTTTTACTCAACGCAGCCAGTTGCCGCTCCATCGCCAGATAAGCGCGTAAATCCACACCCTCTTCCGCCGCAATAGCTTCATAAATATCGTGATATTTATCATTCGCGTATTGGATCACTCGTGGCCGACCTTTGTAGCTATAACTAATTTTTAACGCCATGATGCCTCATTCACTGTAATTCGGATGCAGCTATACATCCGCTTAACGCTATTGTAACCCGAAGCTAACTCAGGGTCGAAAAATGAAAGACTAACCAGCTAAACAAAATACTCAAGATCACTGAAGCATTTAGCATGGCACCTGAAAGCCGGCGATCGTAACCAAAAATAACCGCATAGGTCAGCACCATAGTCGGTAAAGGCAACACACCGGCCAGTAATAGAGAATGACGGAATAACGCGTCATACGGTAACAACCAACACAGTAAGCCGCCTAACGTACCACCGATAACGTATTTACTGCATAAGGCTTGCAGTAAAATTTTGCGTTGTGCTGCTGGAAAGGAAAAGTTCAGATACATCCCCAGTAATAGCAAGCTTAATGGCATATTGGCCTTCGCCACCACTTGGGTTGTTTGTAACATCAACTCCGGTAATTTAAGCCCAAGCAGATTGATGGATAATGCCAGCAAACTGGTCATCACAGGAATGGAACGCAAAACTGAATGCAGCAATTCGCGCCAGCTTAATGGCTTCTCGCCAGAAAAATAGGCTCCAACCACATAACAAACTAAAAACACCACATACGAATTACCCAGATCGTACATGGCGACGTAAGTCAGCCCTTGTTTTCCCCAAATAGCCTCGACCAAAGGATAGGCAAACAAGCCAATATTGGCGCCGGGTAACGCCATTCCCATCATGCCACGGATCTTTCGATCATGTTTTCGGAAAATAAACAGGATACTCAGGCAAAGCACCCCATTGACGACAAAACCTAATACCGGCAATAACGCCAATTGTGGTTGTAACGGTAGTGTAGAAAAGACATTGATCACCAAGGCTGGCAACGTGATATTGAAGATCAGTTGCGCAATAGATTCGCCTTCCTTCTCGGTTAAGTAGCGAGTCCGTTTCGCCAGATAACCCAGCAAAATAATGCAAATTGAGATCAGAAATTGCCCATTCACATCTGGCGTTGACATGACTACCTCACATTTCAGGTAATGCGATGGCAGAACGTTTTGCCCGCCAGATCAGATAAAAAACCGGTAACACAATCACCGCCATCACCAGAAATACATTCTGGTGCAGATGACGATACAAAATCCCGCTTAACACCGTAAACAGGGCCAGCGATAAGGATTGCCCGATCGCGGAATATAAGGTCTGCCCGGAGATGATCGCTTCACGTGGTAAGCGTTGCGCCAGATAACGCATCGCGCCTAAATGAGCCAATGTGTAAGTAAACGAATGCAACGCTTGAGCAGGAAACAGTAACCACAGCTCCAGACTAGTGCCCAGCGTGACCCAGCGGATCACCGCCCCGATAGCCGCCCAGCAAAGTAAACGCTCGGGTGACCAGTCAGACAATAATCGGCGACTGGTAGCGAACATGATAATTTCAAACACCACACCCGTGGTCCACAGCAGACTCACCGTTGAAGCCGCCAAACCTTGCGACTGCCAATAGATAGCACTGAAACTGTTATAGGCAGAGTGACTTCCGAAGATCAGCGCTTCAATGGCGAGAAAATTCAGAAAGGCTTTATTGCGTAACAATTGGCCATAACCATGCGTTTCACTTTCCTGACCAATGGTACGCGGTGCCGGTTTCATCGGTACATGAATACAAAAACCGGCCAGTAACAAAAACAGCACGATACAGTGCAAAATCCAACTTGGGCCAAGATGTTCAATGACAAAACCAATCAGTGTGGCTCCAACAATAAAAGCTGCTGACCCCCACAACCGAACATTGCCGTAATCCAGATTAACCTGAATCACCATTCGGGCAGCCACCGCATCACTTAACGGTAATAAGGTGGGATAAACAAAATTAACCAGTAAGGTGAAGAAAAAAATCAACCAGAATTGCGAGGATAAATAGAAACCAGCAAAGCTGAGCAAGCCGCCCCACACCAGCAACCGGGCAATGGGGATCAGTCGTTCTGCTCGTTTCGCCTGACGCATGATCACCAGACTGCCGCACAAGCGCATGGCAAAGCCGATACCCAACAACAACCCGATTTGTTCTGACTGTAAACCGACCGACTCCAGCCAAACACCCCAGAACGGTGAAAAGATACCTAAAACTAAATAGATCGCTGATAAGTTCAGCGCTAACCAGGGATAAGGTGACATGAAACAACAACAGAAAGGAGGAATGGCGCACAGATTAACAAATTGCCAAGCATCTTGCAGGAAACAAATAAAGAATAATTGTGCAATGGGTCACATAGTTACCGGAAACAAACACCAAAAGAAACCGGTTTCAATCTCATTTTACACTGCTTATTGTACTAGATAGTTAAGCGATTGCTGCGTATCTACTTATGGAATAAAAAATGCCCGACAACACAGCTGACGGGCATCGAATAACACCATAAAACGGCAAGAATTATTTTGCTGGTGAAGCCAATTTGGCGCGAACGGCATGAATAATCATTGGCAGCAACGAAATGACAATAATACCCATCATCAGCATGGTGAAGTTCTTACGCACAAACTCCAGCTCACCAAACTTATAGCCGGTGTAGGCAAATGACATCACCCATAACGCACCACCGACCAGATTAAACGCCATAAAACGTTTGTAAGTCATCGCGCCCATGCCCGCCACAAATGGCGCAAAGGTGCGAATGATCGGGACAAAGCGGGTAATAATGATGGTCTTGCCACCATGCTGTTCAAAGAAAGCATGGGTTTTGTCCAGATAGTCTTTTCTGAACACTTTGGAATTCGGGTTTTGAAACAGTTTAACCCCAAAGAAATGGCCAATGGTGTAGTTCAGAATATTCCCCGTCACCGCCGCCGTGATTAATAACGCCACCAATACATGAATATCCATGGCATTCGGGCTGCTTTGTGTGGTGGCCACTAAGGCACCGGCGGCAAACAGTAAAGAATCACCCGGTAAAAATGGCGTTACGACAAAGCCGGTTTCACTGAAAATGATCAAAAACAAGATGCCGTAGACCCAAATACCATAAGTGGTAAACAGCTCTTGCAGATGCACATCAATGTGTAAAACAAAATCAACGATCAGATGTAACCAATCCATAAATGAGATCCCGATCAAAAAGTTGCGCAAAGTCTAAGCGATCTAACCAGGGGCGGCAATCGCCCCGGGAAGAGATTTTTACTTAGGTTTACAGAAGGATTATTACGATTTTTTGACTTTAGCATCCAACTCAGCCAGTTTGCTTTCCATCATGCCGCGCAGGGTATCGCTGCACTCTTTGACGGTGGCCCGAGTCCATTGCTGAGAATCGACCGGCGGCATCATCTCAACCAAAATTTCACCGTTATTCCAACGATTAAGTTTGATCTGATTGGCATAGCTGGAGCACACAATTGGTACCAGCGGTACACCGGCGGCGATAGCCGTGTGAAAGGCGCCAGTTTTGAATGGAATTAATCCGCGACCTTTTGAGCGGGTTCCCTCCGGAAACATCCAGACCGAAATATGGCGCTCTTTGATCTTCGCCACCACCTGCCGGATGGTGTCGGCAGCCCGGCTACGACGAGCACGATCGATCAAAATATTTCCGCTCAGATAAAACAGCTGTCCGAACAGGGGAGCCCAGACCAGACTTTTTTTACCTACCGCCACGACGCCCGGCATCACACAGCCAGTCATGACCATGATGTCATAATTGGTCTGATGGTTGGCGACGTAAACCGCCGACTCGATATTCCGGCATTCTTCCGGAATATGTTTTCTGACTTTGACACCAAAAACCCAGCAGCCCCAGTTCATCATCCGCGAAAGTAAAAATACATTATTGCGATGACGCGGGCGCGCAATGCAAATCACTAACCCAAGTACAAACCAGATCAGCGCCATCGCAACTAACAAAATTAAACGTAATACCATCAGCATGAAAATAACCTTTTATACTGCATCATCAGAAGCCGAAACACTCAGTTCCGGCTCAACTCGATCAACTCGCTGTAAACCGCGTGGCAATTTAGCCCCGCGACGACCACGTTCGCCGTGATATAACGTCATATCGCCCGGTTTCAGCGTTAATTTGCGTTTTCCGGCATACAAGGTCACGGCCTGATCTGGGCGTACCACTGCGATATGGCTAACAAACTCTTCCCGGCTGGCCACTTTATCGGCTGGAATACCGATCAGTTTATTACCTTTTCCTTTACCCAACTGCGGTAACGTATTCAGTGGGAACAACAACATGCGGCCTTCACTGCTGATCACCAGACACAACGCATCATCCTGCTTACCAGTGATTTGTGGTGGTAACACCTGCGCCCCTTCCGGCAAGGTTAACAGCGCCTTACCGTTTTTATTTTTGCTCACCAGATCGTTGTAGGTACACAAGAAACCATAACCGGCGTCAGAGGCAATCAGGTAACGATCTTCATCGTTGCCCAGCATGACATAACGCGTCTGTTCACCGGTGGCAAAACTGAGTTTGCCGGTTAACGGTTCCCCCTGACCACGTGCTGATGGCAAGGTATGCGCTTCCAGCGAGTAGGTGCGGCCCAGATTACTCATAAATACCGCTTGCTGGTTACTGCGCCCTTGCGCACTGACCAGATAACCATCACCGGCTTTATAACTTAAGCCCTGTACATCAACGTCGTGCCCTTTCGCGGCACGCACCCAGCCCATTTCAGAGACCACCACCGTCACCAACTCACTTGGGGTGAGCTCTTTTTCGGTCAGTTGCTTGGCTTCCTGACGTTCCACCAGCGGTGAGCGGCGATCATCGCCATATTTTTCCGCATCGGCCTGAATTTCTTTTTTCAGCAAATTACCCAGTTTACGCTCAGAACCCAGCAAGGCTTGCAGTTGGTCGCGCTCTTTGGCTAATTCATCTTGCTCACCGCGGATCTTAAACTCTTCCAGTTTTGCCAGATGACGCAGTTTTAAATCTAAAATCGCATCCGCCTGAATATCGGATAAACCAAAGCGACGCATCAGCTCTTTTTTCGGTTCATCTTCATTACGGATGATCGCAATCACTTCGTCAATGTTGAGATATGCGATCAGCAAACCATCGAGAATATGCAGACGGTTCAGCACTTTATCGAGTCGGAACTGTAGACGGCGTCGCACAGTTTCACGACGGAACGCCAACCATTCGCTCAGGATCGTCAGCAGATTTTTGACCTGCGGCCGGTGATCCATCCCCAGCATGTTGAGGTTCACACGATAGCTTTTTTCCAGATCGGTGCTGGCAAACAGATGTTGCATCAGCTGTTCAACATCAATACGGTTAGAACGCGGCACAATCACCAGACGGGTCGGGTTCTCATGATCTGACTCATCACGTAAATCACTGACCATCGGCAATTTCTTGGCCTGCATTTGCGCAGCGATCTGCTCAATAACACGTGCACCCGACGCCTGGTGTGGCAATGCGGTGATGACGATATCGCCATCTTCCATGTGATATACCGCACGTGCGCGAATAGACCCTTTGCCCGATTCATAAATCTTACGGATCTCAGCCCGTGGCGTTATGATCTCGGCCTTCGTCGGGTAATCAGGCCCCTGCACATGATCGAGCAAATCAGCCATAGTCGCATCAGGGCGATCAAGCAGAGTGATACAAGCCTGTGCGACTTCCCGCACGTTATGCGGTGGAATATCGGTCGCCATACCGACCGCGATACCGGTGATCCCATTTAACAGAATGTGTGGCAAGCGCGCCGGTAGGATCTGCGGTTCTTGCATGGTGCCATCAAAATTAGGCTGCCACTCCACCGTGCCCTGTTCCAGTTCACTCAATAACAATTCAGAGAAACGCGATAACCGCGCTTCGGTATAACGCATCGCCGCGAACGATTTCGGATCATCCGGCGCCCCCCAGTTGCCCTGACCGTCCACCAATGGGTAGCGGTAAGAGAACGGTTGCGCCATCAGCACCATGGCTTCATAACAAGCCGAATCGCCATGCGGATGGTATTTACCCAGCACATCCCCGACGGTACGTGCCGATTTTTTATGCTTCGCCAGTGCGGATAAGCCCAGTTCACTCATCGCATACACGATACGACGTTGCACTGGCTTTAA
>JAYSBB010000030.1:0-26450 GCA_041915645.1 Tolumonas sp. | reverse complement strand
TGAACATCAGCTTTGCTTATGTCGAAGGTGAATCGTTGATGATGGCACTGAAAGATTTGGCTGTTTCATCAGGTTCTGCCTGTACTTCAGCCAGCCTGGAACCATCTTATGTGCTGCGCGCATTGGGTTTGAATGACGAATTGGCGCACAGCTCGATCCGTTTCAGTATCGGTCGTTTTACTACCGAAGAAGAAATTGATTACGCAATTGGTTTGATCCGTAACTCGATTGGTAAGTTACGCGATTTATCACCGTTGTGGGATATGTTCAAAGAAGGGATTGACCTCAGCAAGGTCGAGTGGGTTAGTCACTGATAGTTAGGAGAGTATATTATGGCTTACAGTGAAAAAGTTATTGATCATTACGAACACCCGCGCAATGTTGGTTCCTTCGATAAAAATGATCCGAATGTTGCAACAGGCATGGTCGGTGCACCAGCTTGTGGTGACGTTATGAAATTGCAGTTAAAAGTGAATGAACAAGGCGTTATTGAAGATGCCAAGTTTAAGACTTATGGTTGTGGTTCTGCGATTGCTTCCAGCTCTCTGGTAACCGAATGGGTGAAGGGCAAAACGCTGGATGAAGCGCAAGCTATCAAGAACACGGATATTGCTGAAGAGTTGGCTTTGCCACCAGTAAAAATCCACTGTTCAATTTTGGCGGAAGATGCCATTAAAGCTGCGATTGCAGACTATAAGCAGAAAAAAGGTTTGGTATAAGTATTTGGTGTAAGTACTTGGTATAAGTTTAGTAAGGTAGGAACGTATGGGTATTACATTATCGGACTCAGCCGCAGATCGCGTAAAACGGTTTCTCACTAATCGCGGTAAAGGCGTGGGCTTACGCCTTGGCGTGAAAACTTCTGGCTGTTCCGGTATGGCCTATGTTCTCGAATTCGTGGATGAAGTGAACAGTGAAGATCAGGTATTTGATGATAAAGGCGTTAAAGTAATTATTGATGCTAAAAGTCTCGCCTATCTGGACGGCACTGAATTGGATTTTGTCAAAGAAGGGTTGAATGAAGGCTTTAAATTCAACAACCCTAACGTGAAAGATGCCTGCGGTTGCGGTGAAAGTTTCACCGTTTAAACCGTCATCAGAAGCGTAATGCGAATTCGACTCGCTTACTGCATTGTGTTATATAAGAAAGGGTTACATGATAAAAGGCGCATTTCCGGCGCCTTTTTTATTTTTTCCTGAGGGAATAGCTTGTGAATTACTTTGAGTTATTTCAGATCCCGGTCTCGTTGAACCTTGATACGGCGCAACTGGCGGTACGTTATCGTGAACTGCAAAGAGAATTTCATCCGGATAACGTTGCTGCACAGTCTGACGCAATTAAGCTGGAAGCGATGCAGCAAAGTGTCGAAATCAACAGCGCCTATAATACGTTAAAAGCACCGCTGGCTAGGGCGGAATATATACTGGTATTACAGGGTATTGATCTTCGTCATGAGCAGCAAACCGTCAAAGATACCGCCTTTTTGATGGAACAGCTGGAATGGCGCGAAGAGCTCGATGATCTGCAACACCAACCCGATGAATCAGCGATTACTGGTTTTCTGGTCAGAGTGAAACAGTATTATCAGCGTTATTTTCTGTCGCTGGAGCAGCAAATTGTCGATGCTCAGTATCATGAAGCGGCAGAAACACTGCGCAAATTGAAGTTTGTTCAGAAAATGAAGGATGAGCTGGACAAGCTGGAAGAGTCACTCTTTGATTCATACCCATAATAATTGGAGTTGCAGCAAGGCGACAAGTGAATGAATCCCCATGAGCATAGATATGCTATGTGATTGGGGTGAGTGAATGCCGTCAACGACGCTGCAACTTCAAGTATGATGGGTATACAACAAATAGTGTATGCAGCTGGCATACAGATGAGGTCTAAAGATACGTTATGGCTTTATTGCACATTGCAGAACCTGGGCTGAGTGCCGCGCCGCACCAGCAAAAATGGGCGGTCGGCATCGATTTAGGAACCACCAACTCATTGGTCGCTGTTGTTCGCAGTGGCGTCGCGGAAACACTGGCTGATGCAGCAGGAAGGGATATTCTGCCATCCGTTGTCCGCTATTTACCCGATTCATTACAGATCGGTTCTGACGCGAAAGAAGCTGCTGCAGAAGATCCGCTGAATACCATCCAGTCAGTAAAACGTCTGATGGGCAAGGCGTTGGCTGATGTCACTCAGACCAATTTGCCATACCAGTTTACCGGCGCTGATAACGGTTTAGTGTATATCCACACTTGTCAGGGTGATATCAACCCCGTTCAGGTTTCGGCTGAAATCCTGAAGGCATTACAGCTGCGTGCCACCCAAGTGCTGGAGTCGGAATTAGACGGCGTGGTGATCACCGTTCCTGCCTATTTTAATGATGCACAACGTCAGGCCACCAAAGATGCCGCGCGTCTGGCTGGCATGCATGTGCTGCGTTTGTTGAATGAACCGACTGCCGCTGCGGTGGCCTATGGTCTGGATTCGGGTCAGGAAGGCGTGATTGCCGTGTATGACTTGGGCGGTGGCACCTTTGATATTTCGATTTTGCGCCTACATCAGGGCGTATTCGAAGTGATGGCAACGGGCGGTGACTCTGCGCTCGGTGGTGATGATTTTGATCATCTGCTGGCGGATTGGATTGCCGTGCAGGCCAATTTAACCGCACCGTTTACGCCACAAGTGCAGCGTCAGTTGCTTGATTTGGCTTGCGATGTGAAACAGCAACTGAGCAGTAGCGATAGCGTTGAGCTTCAATTCGCGCAGTGGGCAGGGCAGATCAGCCGTGCTCAGTTTGAAGAACTGATCACGCCACTGGTAAAACGTACCTTGATGTCCTGCCGTCGGGCATTAAAAGATGCTGATATCAGTGCCGATGACGTGTTGGAAGTGGTCATGGTCGGTGGTTCGACCCGTGTGCCTTTAGTGCGTCAGCTGGTAGGTGATTTCTTTGGTCGTACACCGTTAACCAGCATTGACCCAGATAAAGTCGTCGCGATTGGTGCAGCGATTCAAGCCGACATTCTGGTGGGTAACAAGCCAGAATCAGAAATGCTGCTGTTGGATGTGATCCCGCTGTCGCTTGGTCTTGAGACCATGGGGGGTCTGGTTGAGAAGATAATCCCGCGCAACACTACTATTCCCGTTGCGCGGGCGCAGGATTTCACCACCTTCAAAGATGGTCAAACAGCCATGATGATCCATGTGCTGCAAGGTGAACGTGAACTGGTGAGTGACTGCCGTTCATTAGCGCGCTTTACATTACGCGATATTCCGCCATTAGCGGCGGGTGCGGCGCATATTCGTGTCACCTTCCAGGTTGATGCGGATGGTCTGCTCTCTGTGAGTGCGATGGAAAAAAGCACCGGTGTGCAGGCTGCTATCGAGGTGAAACCTTCCTATGGTTTGCAGGAAGATGACATGCTGCGCATGCTGCGTGAATCGATGGAATTCGCCGAAAAAGACATTCAGGCGCGCATGCTGGTGGAGCAAAAAGTGGAAGCCGATCGTGTGCTGGAAAGCTTACGTCAGGCGCTGCGCAAAGATGGTGATGCTCTGCTCTCTGCCGACGAATTAGCCGCTATCGATGTGGCGGTACAAAATCTAGTAAATGTTCAGCAAGGTAGTGATCCAGATGCAATCAAGGTCGCTATCACCGCGCTGGATGAAACAACCAGTGAATTTGCAGCCCGACGGATGGATGCTTCCATTCGTCAGGTATTGCAGGGACACAAGATTGACGAGGTGAACTGATGCCGAAAATCGTATTTTTACCCCATGAAAAACTGTGTCCGGATGGCATGGTGGTTGATGCTGCCGAAGGCGAAACTATTCTGGATGTGGCGTTAGCCAATGGGATCAACATTGAACATGCGTGCGAGAAATCCTGCGCTTGCACCACTTGCCACTGTATCGTGCGTGAAGGTTTCGACTCGCTGGAACCAAGCGATGAGCTCGAAGATGACATGCTGGATAAAGCCTGGGGTCTGGAGCCTGATTCACGTTTGAGCTGTCAGGCGCGTGTCGCTGACGAAGATTTGACGGTAGAAATTCCAAAATACACGATCAATCTGGCGTCTGAACAACACTAATATTTGTTACATGAAAATGGAGCAACAGCACCGCGTGAAGTGGTAACCTGTTGCTCCATTTCTATTTTCAGGATTTCGGGAAAGAATCATGACTGCATCCATGGCTGTTATTCTGGTTGAAGCACCTGCTGATGCCTGCTGGGGTGAAAACGCCTTATTAAGTTTTAATCAAGGCTGTGCCTTTATTCATCTCTCTGGTTCACAAGCGGATTGGTTACGTCTTATTCAACGTGCTGGTCGTCGTCTGGATAGCCAAGGTATTAAACAATTGGCTTTAACTGGCGAAGAATGGGATCTGGAACGTCGTTATGCTTTTTGTCAGGGGTTTTATAACCCGCGTGGCGGTCAAGAGCTTGATCTTGGGGATATGAGCGAACAAGAGCAATCACAGCTGGAGGCATTGCTGGAAACAGCCCGCTGGACACGTCAGATCACCAATGCTTCACCAGATGAAGTTTTCCCGACCGTGCTGGCAACCGAAGCCGCTAAATTTGTTGCGAAACAAGCACCAGAGCGAGTGAATTATCATATTCTGCAAGGGGAAGCACTGAACGAGTTAGGCTATGCCGGGCTCTATAATGTGGGGCGTGGTAGTGAGCATGAACCCGCTTTCCTGAAATTAGATTACAACCCGACTGGTGATCTGGATGCGCCGATCATGGCTTGTCTGGTCGGGAAGGGCATCACATTTGATTCTGGTGGCTACAGCCTGAAAGAGTCAGACATGATGTTACCGATGAAATCAGATATGGGCGGTGCCGCGATGCTGGCTGGCGCACTAGCTTTAGCGATCCGCCAGGGGCTCAATCATCGTGTACAACTGATGCTTTGCTGTGCGGAAAATCTGGTTAGTGGGCACGCTTTCAAGCTCGGCGATATTTTGACATATCGTAATGGTGTCAGTGTTGAAGTATTAAATACCGATGCAGAAGGTCGTTTAGTGTTAGCTGATGGTCTATTGGATGCCAGTGCAACAGGTGCTCCGTATATTCTGGATGCCGCGACATTGACGGGTGCTGCGAAAGTGGCGCTGGGCCGCGATTATCATGCGGTGTTTAGTCTGCAAGATGAACAACTGGCCGATGTAGTGGCTTGTGCCAAAGCCGAAAATGAAAAAGCCTGGCCGCTACCGCTCGAGCCATGGCATGTCGCACAATTGACATCCTCTTATGCCGATCTGGGTAATGTTTCTTCTTCGGAAGGGACTGCTGGGGCCACGACAGCGGCAGCATTTTTGTCTAAATTTGTGCGCGAAGATGTCAAAGGCTGGGTACACATGGATTTATCGGCTTCTTTCCAGAAAAATGCTAACGATTTGTGGGCACCGGGTGGTAAAGGCCATGGGGTACGTACTATTGCCCGCTGGTTGCGTTCACTAAAATAATATTGTTTGTGCCGTAGTAACTGTTCTGCGGCACAACACTCCTCGCTGTATTTTGTACCGCATTCCCTCTCAATGCCCGTCTCGACTCTGCTCTTGCTTCACCAATGTTTCAAAATTAGATCAACTTATCATTAACACTATATTTTCAATTGCAGAACATCCTGTTTCGTCATAACGTGTAGCAAGGATACAAATATGTATGATGATACAAGGACATAGCATGACAATTGAACGCACTTTCTCCATCATTAAGCCTGATGCAGTGGCTAAGAATATTATCGGTGAGGTATATCACCGTTTTGAGTGCGCAGGCTTGCATATCATCGCAGCAAAAATGCTGCATCTGTCTCAAGAACAAGCAGCTGGTTTTTATGCAGAACACAAAGGTAAGCCTTTCTATGATAATCTGCTGAAATTCATGACATCTGGGCCGATTGTGGTTCAGGTTTTGGAAGGGCAGGATGCAATTCGCCGTCACCGTGAACTGCTTGGTGCAACCGACCCAGAAAAAGCACAGGCAGGCACCATTCGTGCAGATCATGCGATCTCTGTGACGCAAAATGCGGTACATGGTTCTGATTCTGCCGAATCTGCAGCTCGTGAAATTGCATTTTTCTTCACGGAAGATGAAATTTGCCCTCGCACTCGTTAAGCCAGAACCAATTGCTGGTTAAATTTTTGACATGTCGTCAGTAATTTGACTTTATTGCACACATCCAGTGATGACACCTGATATAATATGATACATATCAGGTTATTGGGGATGTGATGATGGAGCAAATGGATAATCTGCTTCTGGTTGATGCCAATGATGAACGCCGTCAGCAATTAGAGACGGTGTTGTCATTTATGGGTATTCAGTGGCAGAGCGGTGGGGAAGAAGATTGTCTGGCTTATCTTTCTGCGGTGGAAAATATCTCCGCCGTTATAGTGGGCGATCTGAAAACTACAACATTATTGGAATTAGCCACCCGTTATTCATCGGTTCCTTTTATCAGTGCGGAACAATCTGAACTGAGTAACAGCAATATTATCGGTTTTTTGTCACAGCCTTTTTCCTATGAATCACTGACGCAAATGTTGCATTTTTGTCAGGCGTTTCGCTCTCTGCATCCCACATTACAAACCAGCCGCCAAATGTCAGCATTACTGAAACTGCTGGTCGGTAAAGGCAGCGCGATTCAAAGTGTGCGTAAATTGATTGAACAAGTCGCGAGTAAAGATGCCAATGTGTTGATTCTTGGTGAATCTGGCACTGGTAAAGAAGTGGTTGCCCGCGCTATTCATGAAATGTCTGGTCGAGCAAAAGGACCGTTTGTGCCGGTAAACTGCGGAGCGATTCCCGGTGAACTGTTAGAAAGTGAATTGTTTGGCCATGAAAAAGAGGCATTTACCGGTGCAATATCCTCTCGCCGGGGGCGCTTTGAGTTGGCGGAAGGTGGCACATTATTTCTGGATGAAATCGGTGATATGCCGATGCCGATGCAGGTTAAGTTGTTGCGGGTTTTACAAGAACGCCTCTATGAGCGAGTGGGTGGAACAAAGCCGATCCAAGCGGATGTACGCATCATTGCCGCCACCCACCGCAATCTGGAAACGATGATTAACGAAAACCGTTTCCGCGAAGACCTTTACTACCGCTTAAATGTTTTTCCTATTGAAACCCCATCACTGCGTGAACGACTGGATGATATTCCATTGCTGTTGCAAGAAATGGTGAACCGTCATCAAGCTCAGCACCATGCGTTTGTGCGATTTACCCAACGCGCCATGGAATCACTGATGCAACATAACTGGCCGGGTAATGTTCGCGAATTATCGAATCTGGTTGAGCGCTTACTAATTTTGTTCCCTAACCGGATTGTCGACATTCAGGATCTGCCAGTGAAATATCGTTATGGCGACTGGAGCGAAGACATGCCAGTAGACGAAGCTGCATCGGAATGGGCTGAGCGCGAAGCTCTGTCATCTGTATTTATGGAAACCCCGGAAGAATCATCATCCGTTGCCGCAGAACCGTTTGCTTCTGTTTTGCCGGAAGAAGGGGTGAATCTGAAAGAGATGATTGCTGAGCTGGAAATGGATTTGATCCGTCAGGCGTTAGAAATGCAGGATGGGGTGGTAGCCCGTGCATCAGAATTATTGGGTATGCGCCGTACGACATTAGGCGCTGTCGACGTTTCTTTTTTTATTTTTCCCTGACGTATTTGCAAGGTTTGTGGTGTTAATCCAAGTGATTGAAAGCGTTGTTCCAATAATGGATAGGTTTGTTTAATTAAATCCACAGTAGCTGTTTTTTCTGCCACGATCGAGAGCGTTATTTCAGGTAAGGCAATACGAGCTTGAAAACGAATAGGGCCTAATTTACCAGGTTCGAGAGACAGGGATATATTCCAGCCTCGCTCATTATCTTCCCGTGTATTTCGCTGTAAATTCAGTGAACCAGGTTCCTCACCGCTATTTTGTGGGGGTAAGGGGAAATGTAATAAAGAGGGTAATTGGCCATTACTACCTGGTGTAGGTTGTGGTGGCATTCGAAATGACCCTACACTCTGTTCGCTGAGTTTATCTAATGCATTTAGCTGGTTTTGCAGGTGATTTTGTTCTGTTGTGTTTGATTTAGTTTGCTGTACCGCCTGATTTGTTTTTGCGCGAAATTGCAGTAACTGAACTAACCATTGCTGCATTGCTTTGCCGTAAGCACCGTCACTATCGAGCGGTTGTAATAAAAATTGCATCCAACTACGAACGTGATCACTGGTTTGCAACGGCGAGCTAAATTGTTGCAATAAAAGCTCTGCAGCTGAGTTTAGACTCACTGGTAACGTTTCCGTAGAGACTGGTGCTCCTAAACGGGGTAAACCTTGCTGTAACGAGGTCAGTAGTTGTTGCAGAACGGCAATGTTGTTTCCTTTATCATTTCGGCTGACCGCTTGAATAGGCAAAATGCTATTTTCATTTTGAGTCTCAACGGTTGTCTTGAGTGAGGGATCATTCGCTGATTTAGGCGATGTTGTTGGCAATATAGCTATCGCTGCTTGTAGCTGTTGGGTAAGTTGTATTGTGCTGTCTTGTAGTGATTCAAAACCATTTTGATACTGATGCCATTCATCTGTGGTGGCGGGCAACCAAATCGGCATTGGTGATATTGTTTTTATTTGCGTCAGTAATTCGCCTGACTGCATGATCTTTGGTGCTGCTAACTGGAACAGCCAGCGATTTAGAATATCGACTGTTTTGGAATCAATAGGAGATAACGCGCTATTGGTTGTGCTTATGGTTGTGTTTCCAGACGCAATAGGGGTGTTGAATGTATTCAGCGCATTTTGAATACGATTAATGCTGATAGTTGTAGCGGGTTGATTATTAATTTCATTGAGTAACGGATTATTTATTAGCGGCTGTAAACGGCTTGGCAATCTAGGTAGTGGCTCATTGCTGCTGGCATTAGGCATTGGCTGTTGCAATAAACTTCGCAGCTGTTGAATCAGTTCTTTCACTGGTTGTGGTATGGATGCGGTTTCTTGTGGTAATGATTGCAGGAAAGTCTTTAAGGCTAGATCAATACTACGCAGATTATTTGAACTACCTTGCAAAGTGGTTTGCAGTTGAACGTCATTAGATGAGGTATTTATTTCAACTGATGCTACTGTTGTTTGGCCACTATTTACCGCCAATGGTGTGGTAGACATTGTTGGCGTGCTTTTAGGCTGTGCCAGTAAACTAAATATTTGTGATGTTATCTGTTGTATCAGTTGCCGTTGTGGTGGCGTGGCTAAGCCGCTTGGCGGCAAAATACCCGATTGAGTGAGCTGACCTTTTAGAGGAAGTGGTAAATTTTGCCAATGATCCTGACTTAAGGCTAATTGTGATTGTAACAGGTAGTTCAGTATATTTTTCCCTAACGCAGTATCTGGGCCCAATGTAGCTGGTTGCTGCTGTATTAATTTTACGAGCGTTGAATATACAGCATCACTGGTGAGACGTGTTCCAACGTCAGTTTTTAGTGCTGTAGGCAGAGATGTGATCGGAGTTTGACTAAGCAGTGTGCTTAATTGGCGCAGTGATTGTTGTTGCTCTGTGTTGGGTTGCGCGATTGTGGTTGTCTCTGTTTTTCCTGGCTGTGGATCAGTGATACTGTCACTTAGTGATTGTCTTTCAATATTTAATTGCTGTAATAATGCTTGTAGTTTCTGGTCTACTTCTGTCGGCAACCGGCCTTGGGCTTTGCTTAGTTGTCCGACTAGCTCCTGTATTGATTGGTAACGATTGGATAAAGACGCTAATGTTGCGTCAGGTGTTTCTGAGTCTGGATTTAATAGCGTAGCACCTCCGTTCGATGAAAGAGGATTGGTGCTGAAACGGTCAATATTACTCAGTTTATCTTCCGGCATAAGGCATTAATGTCATTTAGTTTTGAATGAGTTGGCGTGTACTGGCATACTTATTTCTATCGGCAAATAAATTCCCTGGTTTAGTTTTATCTGCATACTTACCTATGGAATGCGTCACCGAACAAACGGGAGCTTAGAACATTATCATGATGCCAATTCGAAAACTGTTATCAGTTATAGTCTGTAGCCTTTTTTCTTATGCAGCTGTAGCATCTGCTGCCACAGTTACAGAAAATAGCGCTCCGACTCAGCCAGATATTTTGGCAACACATATTTCTTCTGATTATCCTTCCGGACCTGGTGGTTCAACTGACTCGTTCCCTACATTCAACCGTGCAATGTGGTGGTTTAACTATGACATTATGGATAAGCATGTGTTGCGTCCCGTTGTTCATGGTTATGTTAAGTGGGTTCCAACACCATTCCGTACAGGGGTGAGTAACTTCGTTAACAACTTAGAAGAACCAAATAATGTCGTGAACAACATGTTATTAGGCGAGGTCAAACATTCAGGTGCCAGCTTGGCGCGTTTTTCTCTGAACTCTACTGTTGGTATGTTGGGCTTTTTTGATATTGCAACTGACATGGGAATTGATCGCCATAGAATGACGATGTCGACCGTGCTGGGGCGGGCTAAAGTCACGCAGGGGCCGTATTTTATGATCCCTGTTGCAGGGCCAATGACGTTGCGTAGTGGTATCGGTAGAGTTGTTGATAACCTTTACTGGCCGTACAGTTATATGGGCACCTCGGTAACGATCGCTAAATTTGCCATTGATGGTTTAGATGCCCGCTCGAAAGTGATCGATCAAGAATCTATTATTGATAACGCGTTTGATCCTTATATCACTACCCGCGATTTTTATTTGCAGTATGAAGAAGCGAAAGTGCAGGGCAAAAAAGCGGCTGAAATGGGTTCGGCTACAAAAAATGATCCGGCTTCCGATGCTGAAGTTGAAAAGTATTTAGATGAAATTGATAAATAAATGAATTAAAAGGGCGTAACTGATGATTACGCCCTTTTTGTTTTGCCGCTATTTATTTCAGATAGTCGAGATAGGGTGATTGACGTGAAATCATCAGATCAACCAACTCAGGGATGCAGCGGCATTTGTCATTAACAGAATCAACCAACAATGCCTGAATAACCAGTTCACGCGACTGATTTAACACCGCTTCGGCGGTCAAATCATGCACGGCCACCTGATTGGCTAACAATCCACCAATGCCAGCAGGCATATCCAGTTTAATGCCGTGAATACCTTTGCTATCGATAATTGCTGGCACTTCCACGGAGATAAATTCGGGTAATTGTCTGATATAGCCTTTGTTTGGAATATTCACCGCGGCTTCTTCATAACCCGAGTTGGTGAGAATACCTTCAATGATCGGAACGACCCGTTCTTTGAGTTTCAGCTCAATTTTCGGTTCAATATGGCCCAGGTAATTGCGGTAGAACGCATAGAAATCGAGAATACCGCGGTGATCGCTGACCTCATAAGCCCAGCGGATATATTCACCAAAATGGCTGTCACCAGTGATGGGTAGATAGTTAAATTTCTCTAAAATTTCCTTAAATAGAGTTCTGTCTGCCCAAGGATAAGCACTGTCGATGCCACCCATCGCATCACGCTCAGTCGCCCCTTCGGTTTCGATTAATTTGCCATGTTTACGGGTGTAATTGAGGATGTCGGTAAACCCCGGCAATTTCTCAAAGTAGGCGGGTGCTTTAGCGCGAATATCAGCATAAGCATCTTTACCTGAGTCGCGATAATTAGCATTCAGCAGCACACTGAAATGGTTTAACCCACCAGCACGCACTGCTAAATTCTCAAATGGTGTATTTAAGATCTCTGGCAGATAACGTTCCAGCGATGCAATTTCATGGCACATGCCAACGAAGTTCAGCTGCGGGAATTTACGATGTACGGTAGTACAAATGCGGCTCATTGGGTTGGAATAGTTGAAGATCCAGGCATCTGGGCAAATAGCTGCGATGTCTTCACAAATCGCCAAAATAGGTGGAATGATACGCAGAGAATGGAATAAACCACCGGGGCCGCCATTTTCACCATAAACTTGCTTGATGCCGTATTGTTGCGGTAATTGCCAGTCCATATCCCACAGCGCAAATCGATCGCCAACTTCAATCGAGATCATAATAAAGCCGGCACCTTTCAGGGCTTCTTTTCGATTGGTGGTCGCACTGATAGAGAATGGCAAATCTTGTTCTGCAATAAACCGGCGGGCGGTCTCTTCGGTTAACGCCAATGCTTTGGGGTTGATATCGTGCAATACGATTTCACTGCCAGCCAATGTTTTGCTCTGAAAAATATCACCTAATGTGCCATAACCAAATTGCGCGCTGCCTGCACCGATAAGAACGATTTTGGTGGTCATGAAAAGTCTCCTGATAAATCAGTTTGTGTTTGTTTCAATGAGTTGAATTAACACTGGCATTCATGAAGATCTGGCATGAGATGAATTTCTTCCCGTGGATCTTGGGTGTAAATGCCCGCTTGCCAATGATATTAGGGAGTGCACAGACATTTAGGAAATGGTAGTTTTTGGCTTGGTAATTGATTAAATCAATTTCATGACTAAGGACTGTGATCATGGATAAGGTTTTACGGCAATTCCTCGAAGTCGCAACACTCAAGAATGTGACGCATGCTGCAAATAAACTTTGTATGAATCAATCGACTCTAAGTATCAACATCAAACGGCTGGAGGAGTCATTAGGTGTGCCACTCCTGATCCGTTCTTCCAGTGGCGTCGAATTGACGGAGTTCGGGCATGTGGTCTTGGAAGAGGCGCGTATCATGCAGCGTTTGCATGACAATACGCTGAACAAAATCGAGTTCCTGAAAGAACGTTTAGAGCGGGAATTAAAGGTTGGGGCAGGTCATGCGGAGTGGTATTTGTTTGTCAAAGACAGTGTCAGAACCTACCGGCAACGTCACCCTTCAGCGAATATTCATACCGAAATTGGTAATAATTTGCGGCTCATGGATCAGCTGTTAAGCGGTGATCTGGATCTGTCTGTTGGTAATGAGATTTACGGTCTCAATCGTAATGCCGGAGTGGTTTTCATTCCGTTATACCAAACCACCCATAAGGCATTTGTCAGAGCGAGTCATCCGTTGGCATTACATTCGTGTACTGCAGATGATTTGAAGGATTATCCGGCAATTCACCTGACACCCAATGAAAGCCGCTATTCTCATGTCATGGATGAGTTATACCGGCAGGAATATGGCAATTCAGTGCATATGAAAGAACAAATTGTCTATTCCAGTAATACGATTGACGCTTGCATTGAAACATTAGAAGACACCAATGCGGTTTTGTTTTTTCCAAGCAGCATGGAAAGCTATTTCAAATCATTCAATATTGTCAGTCTTGCGTTATCTGAAACGCAGCGCATGAGTTCGATAGGTATCTATCTGTTGCGGGAACGACAAGACGATCCGCAACTCAAAGATATGGTGCAGCTGATGCGGCAAAATTTTACAGAAAATCAAGTGAGGGTGAAGTAACCCTCAATTCTGAGTTTACGAATTGAGGGCAGAAAGATTACCAGACCGGCTGGCAGAGGTATGGATTGCTGACGCGCTCATGACCCAGAGTGGACATTGGGCCATGACCCGGAATGAATTTAACGTCATCACCGAGTGGTAACAGTTTTTTGGTGATGGCATTGATCAGGTCGGTATGGTTTCCTTGCGGGAAATCGGTTCGGCCGATGGAGCCGTTAAACAACACATCCCCGACGATCGCCAGTTGACTGTCTGCATGATAGAACACGACATGGCCTGGCGTGTGCCCGGGGCAATGCAGCACTTGCAGTTCCAGATTGCCAACTGACACGGTTTCAGTTTCTGTGAGCCAGTGATCCGGTGTAAAAACATCGGTATGTGCAAACCCAAACATCTCAGATTGAGCCGGCAGGGCATTTAACCAGAAGGCGTCAGCCTGATGGGGGCCAATGATCGGGCAACCAGTGCGTTTGCGCAGTTTGTCAGCGCCGCCGACGTGATCAAGATGACCATGAGTCAGTAGCAGTTTGGTCAATGTCAGGTTGTTTTTCCCAATTGCCTGCAGCAATTTCTCGATATCGCCACCGGGATCGATGAGCGCAGCTTCGTGTGTTTCATCACACCAAAGCAAAGTGCAGTTTTGCTGGAAGGCGGTAACGGGAATGATCTGGTATTGCAGCATGGTTATGTCCTGTAATTCTTTTCTCGTCAAATGGTAACCATGCACGCCATGGATTACCACTATTACCAGTCGATACCTTTTTGTGCTTTGATTCCGCTGTCAAAGGCATGTTTGACGTTTTTGATTTCGCTGACTGTATCTGCAATCTCTAACAAAGCCCGGTGACAGCCACGACCGGTTATGATCACATGCTGATGTAACGGACGATTGGTGATGGCAGCGACGATTTCGTCGACATCCAGATAATGATAAGCCGCCATATATGTCAGTTCGTCTAACAACACGACATCATAGTCATCAGAGGCCAGCATACGTTTCGCTTCTTGCCAGACAAGTTGTGCGGCTTGCTGATCTTGTTCACGATTTTGCGTTTCCCAGGTAAAGCCGGTAGCCATGATGTGAAATTCAACGCCGGCTTTTTGTAATAATACCCGTTCACCACATTCCCATGTGCCTTTGATAAACTGCACTACACCAGCTTTCAGGCCATGGCCAACGGCTCGCGTAACGGTGCCAAAACCAGAAGTGCTTTTCCCTTTGCCATCACCGGTGATCACGATCATCAGTCCGCGTTCATCCTGTGCAGCCGCAATACGGGCATCTACTTTTTCTTTTAGACGTTGCTGACGTGCTTGATGCCGTTGCTGGCGTTCGCTGTTCTCTTCCATTTAGTCACTCACTCCAATCAGATAGCAGGGGATGGCCGACCAATAAAACGGATCTGCGGATAAACTCCATCTTCCATATACAACACATGTATGCGGGTTATTGAGCCGTAATCGAGCCTCAGACGTTGATAATAGTCGGCGGATTGCCAATCTACGCATAAAAGCTGCGCAAGGATCATTCGTATTACACCGCCATGAGTGACGACCAATGATTGGGTGCCGCGACATTGTTGTAATAACTGTGGCCAGAACTGAGTAACTCGCGCGTGAAACGCTGGTAATGATTCACCATCCGGAGGGGTAACTGTCGCCGGTGATTGCCAGAATCGTTCCAGATCAGCCCAACAAGACTGGAGTTGATCAAACGTTCGACCATCCCAAACACCGAAATTCATTTCCTGTAGTAATGGCTCTACTTTCAGGCTGAGAGCCTGGCGTCGGCTATAGTCTTTCGCAAAACGCAGACAACGTTGCAGTGGTGAGCTGATCACTTGTTGATATTGCAGATCAATATTCACCGATTGCAGCATCTGTTGTTGACCTGCTTCTGTCACGGGAATATCGGTGTGCCCATATAAACCCGCATCACCGGCAATAGTGCCGTGACGTAATAAATCAATGGTTGCACTTTGATAGATGTTATTCATACCGTTCCTCCATGACTCATAAAAGCCAGCAGGATCAGATAACCGACTATTTCGCTCACTTGTTGAACTGCGCCAAGGCAATCGCCGGTGTATCCGCCCAAACGACTATTCAGATAGCGTTTGGCTGTCAACCGAAGCAGGTATTGCGCTATCACAAGTGGGAGCGCTAGGAAGGCGGGCAGCAGAAATAGTGGTAAACAGCCTAACAGCACTAAAATCACTAAATCGCTTTTGCGTTGTTGTTCTGCCACCGGTTTGGCTTTCGCATCATTATCCCGGACGTAGTTCATATCGTAGATAAGACTTCCGGCTACAGCACGGGAAAGCGGGTGTAAGACCACTAATGCCAGAATGAGTTGCAATGGAGAGATCTGCGCCAACTCTTGCAAAGTGACAAATTTCAGCAGTAACGCCCCCCACAGTGCAATCGCACCATAAGTGCCTAAGCGGGAGTCTTTCATGATGAGCAGTTTTTTTTCGATGGTCATGCCACCACCCAAACCATCGGCGGAATCGGCTAAACCATCTTCATGAAAGGCGCCTGTGAGTAGAATAGTGCTCAGCATCGACAGAACAATGCTGACGGAGACAGGGAACACCTGCTGGCTTAACCAAAAGGCAGCGGCACCTATTCCCCCGATCAGCCAGCCCACCAGAGAAAAATAGCGGCTGGATTGGTTCAATAACTGCGTACTGAACGGCGTATTGGCGGGGATCGGTATGCGTGTGAAAAAGCTGATCGCCAGCAAAAAGCAAACGATCTGCTGTTTCAGGTGGCTCATTACAGCGTCACCCCGGCACTTTCAAAGCTGGCCATGTTGTTATAAAACTCGGCCGCAGAACGTAACAATGGCAGCGCTACAGCAGCACCCGTGCCTTCACCCAGACGTAACCCCAGCTGCAGAAGCGGCGCTGCATTGAGCTCTTCTAGCATGGCTTTATGGCCTTGTTCACCAGAGCAGTGGGCAAATAACATGTAATCACGGCTGGCTGGTGCGAATTTGGTGGCTAATAAGGCGGAGGCAGTGGTGATAAAACCATCAACCAACATGCTGATACCGGCTTCTGCGGCACCTAACATGGCGCCAGTGATTTGAGCGATCTCAAAACCACCCACTTCCTGCAATACACACATGGGATTGTGTTTATCGGTAATCCGGCTGATTGCAGCTGCGGTAATATTAATTTTGTGCTCCAGCTGAGCATCACTGATACCGGTGCCACGACCTACACATTCTGCTGCCGACTTATTCATCAATGCAGCCATGATGCAGGAGGCCGGAGTGGTGTTGCCAATACCCATCTCACCAAAGGCCAATAAATTGCTGCCTTCTGCTGCCAGTTGTTTCGCGAGTCGGCGGCCATATTCCAGCGCCAACAATACTTCTTCTTCGGTCATCGCCGCTTCTTTCGCCAGATTACGGGTGCCGGCACCGATACGTTGGATGATCAGTCGATCATCGTTGATCGGGGTTTTAATGCCCGCATCAACGACTTTTAATTCCATGTCATTTGCACGGCAGAAACAGTTAATGGCAGCGCCGCCGGCTAAAAAATTCAACACCATCTGACGAGTGACATCACTGCTGGTCAGACTGACTTTTTCTTCGGAAACGCCATGATCACCGGCAAACACCAGCATGGTCGGTTTATTGATGGTGATAGCGGGATTACCTTGGATCATGGCTAACTGGTGTGCCGCTTTTTCCAGCAGACCTAATGCACCCAGTGGTTTAGTTTTCATATCAATTTTGTGCTGGATAGCATCGCTTGCTTGTGACGAAACGGGAGTGATATTCCATGAAGTGCTCATTATTGTCCCTTTAACTTTTTTATGTATGGCGGGTGATAACTTAAAACAACGCAGGCTAAAGAGCCTGCGCCGGTGTTGTTCATTATATTGCGCGAACTACCAGTCCTTTCAGGTAATAACCTTCAGGATAAGGTGCGGCAATAGGGTGATCTGCTGCTTGTGTCATTCGCTCAAGGATTTGTGCATCGCGGCCGGCATCCAGGGCCGCGTCAGCGACAATTTTCTGGAACAGTTCTGAAGTCATCAGGCCAGAACATGAGAACGTCAGCAAAATACCTTCTGGATTCAACAGCTGGAAGGCGAGCAGATTGATATCTTTATAGCCGCGGCAGGCACCGATCAATTGCGCTTTATTCTCGGCGAATTTCGGCGGGTCCAGCACGATCATGTCAAATTTTTCACCGCGTTCACGGTATTCACGCAGCAATTTGAAGACGTCTTGTTTTTCAAATTTGGCGTTGGACAGATCGAGTTTGTTCAATTCGGCATTATGTTTTGCCAGCGCCAGTGCTGATTCAGAAACATCGACGTTGATGACTTCTTTCGCGCCACCTTGCAGGGCGTAGACACCGAAACCACCGGTATAACAGAAGCAGTTCAGTACTCGACGGCCTTTGGCATAGCGACCGGCAATCGCACGGTTATCGCGTTGATCCAGATAAAAACCGGTTTTATGCCCGCCTTTGATATCGACACTGATCTTAATGCCGTTGTTTTCTTCGATGATCAGCTCATCCGGTGGAGCTTCGCCAAACAACACGCCGGTACGCTCTTCGAGACCTTCTTTCTTGCGCACAGCCACGTCAGAGCGCTCATAGATGGAACAAGTCGGATAGAGTTGCTGTAACGCGGCAATCAGTTCGTGGCGATGATATTCAGCACCACTGGATAAGAGCTGGCAGACCAGATGATCGTTATAACGATCGATAGTAATACCGGGGAGTAAATCTGATTCAGCCGCCACCAGACGATAAGCTGAAAGCTGTAAACGGGAAATCAGCAGTTCACGACCCGCTTGGGCTTGTTGGAGACGGCGAACGAAGAATTCGGTATCAATTTGTTCGTCTTGTTTGAAAGTCCAGACGCGCAAGCGGATTTGCGAATCAGGCGACCAAGCAGCGCGGGCTAACCATTTACCACGTTGATCAACGATGTCTACCGGTTCACCTGCGGCTGGTTTGCCTTTTACTTTGTCGATAGCTTTGGAAAAAATCCACGGGTGGCGGCGTAACAGGGATTTTTCCCGATCCTTTTGCAGATAAACGGTAGTGCTCATAGATAGCTCTGGTATAAAAAAACAGGGCCAGCATTGTAGCCGGCCCTGTTTTGAAACACCAATGATCACATCGGTATTACTATTTAAAACGCATTCCCTGCATCATCTGACCCAGCTCTTTGGCAGTAACCAGCAGGTTTTCTGTGCCGGCTAATGTATTGGCTGAGTTTTCTTCAATATTTACTGACTGATTACGTACTTCATCAATGCTTTGCGCGATTTCGCCGGCAACCGCACTTTGTTGTTCTGCGGAAGTCGCAATATGTACGCTCATTTCAAAGATAGAACCACTATGGTTGGCGATACGGTCAATATCAGAACCAACGGCAGCAATCAGTTCACGGCTATCTGCCGCCTGAACAACGGTTTTTTCCATGATGTCGTTCAAAGAGCCGGTACCAGTTTGTAGCTCTTCAATCATTTTTTGAATTTCAACGGTGGCTTGTTGAGTACGGCCAGCCAGTGTACGAACTTCATCGGCAACAACGGCAAAACCTCGGCCCTGTTCACCAGCACGCGCTGCTTCAATGGCCGCATTCAATGCCAGCAAGTTGGTCTGGCCGGAAATCGCGTTGATTACGGTTACCACTTCGCTGATTTTGTTCGCGCGGGAAGTCAGGTGTTCAACCGCGGTTGAAGCCTGAGTGATTTCTTCCGTCAGAATATTGATGGAGTTGATAGTCCGTTGTACACGATTCGCGCCGTGCGAAGCTTCTTCGCTGGTTTGGCGTGTTTGGGTCGATGTTTCGTTGGCGTTATGTGCAACTTCACGGATCGCGGCGGTCATTTCTTCCATGGCCGTAGCCAGTGAATCAATATATTGACGCTGATTTCTTGCCAGTTCTTCACCTTCTTCGGCAGCAGAGCGGAATTCTTCGGCGAACAGTTCTAAACCATCGGCACTTTCGTTGATCATTTTCAGTACGCTTTGACGACGGTCAGTCATGGTGTCGATGTCACGGGATAATTGGCTAAACTCATCACGATTTACTGGCAGATTTAAACGTACGGTTAAATCACCATTGGCAACAGCACGCACTGCCTGGCTGATGGTGCCAATGGAGTGGGTGAAGAAACTATTCAGATAGAAGCTGATAGCGGCAAAAATCGTAATGGATACCACCAGCATCGTCAGAACATAAGGATCTGTCAGACTTAAATCACTGCTGTGCGATACAAGGAACCAAGTGATACCAATGATCATCAACAGAGGTAGCCAGAAAATGAGCTGGAATTTTTCTTTGATGGTCAAACCGAGCAAAAATCGATAAATACGAAGGTAATCCACATTTTTCATAGCAACAGATCCACAGAAAGAAGAAAGCGGTACGGATTGTAGTGTTTTCGGCACAGTTCCCAACATTCTTAATCGGAAATAGCGATCTGCATTAGGGAAGGTGCGAACAAGTCAGGTATATGGCCTTTATTAATTCAACACCACTCAATTTGAATTTATTGTCTCAATAATTTTCAAAAAATACTCATTTATGGAACAACTTTCCCTCTATTTGGGGGTATTTCCGGCTTATTACCGGATTTCAGATACACTTTGGGTATATCGCAACATCTGGTCGACTCGAACCAGATTGGCTAATGCAAATAACATCGCTAATTGATTGTCATTTTTTGCCAACCCTTTGTATCGGGCTTTTACAAAGCCAAATTGCTGTTTAATGATCCGGAATGGATGTTCTACTTTCGAGCGGATGCTGGCTTTCAAATATTCAATTCGAATGGCAACTTTATTCAGTCGTGGATGCTGTTTTAAGGTTCGGACTTGGCCTGGACGCTCCGCTATCAACCAGTCAACATCCACCTCTTTCAAGGCTTCTCGTTTCTCTGCACCTTGATAACCCGCATCGGCTGAGACAAATTCTTCTTGTCCGTGTAACAAGTTTTCTAGCTGGTTTAGATCATGTTCATTGGCTGACGTTGTCACCAGTGTATGTGTCAAACCACTTTTCGCATCAACGCCGATATGTGCTTTCATTCCAAAGTGCCATTGATTGCCTTTTTTGGTTTGATGCATTTCCGGATCACGTTGATTTTGTTTATTTTTTGTAGACGTCGGCGCTTCGATAATTGTGGCATCAACCAGCGTTCCTTGTTTCATCATGACACCACTGTCCGTAAGCCATTGGTTGATGGTTTCAAGCAGTTGCCTGGCTACTTGATGTCGTTCCAGCAAGTGGCGAAAGTTCATGATAGTTGTCCGGTCTGGGATTGCACCATCCAGAGACAATTGAGCAAACAGTCGCATGGAAGCAATTTCATAGAGTGCGTCTTCCATGGCACCATCGCTCAAGTTATACCAATGCTGTAAACAATGGATCCGAAACATCGTTTGCAATGGATAAGGTTGACGACCATTACCAGCCTTTGGATAAACCGGTTCGATGAGTGCTAAAAGCATCGACCACGGTAATAAAACATCCATTCTGGAAAGAAAAATTTCTTTGCGGGTTTGACGGCGTTTAGAGGAAAACTCGCTATCAGCGAAGGTGAGTTGATGTTCCATGATTTAACCGATCCGATGGTCAACAGGATGGCGATATGATCTCACATTAAGAACTTATTCGCACCTTCCTTAGCTGATGATAAAACTCGCTTATTATCTCCACGTGGTGCAGTCAGCGTAGACGAGCGAACCAATACGTTGTTGGTGAAAGATACCGCTGATGTTATTGATCATATTAAAGATATGATTAAAGTGTTAGATGTTGCTGTTAAACAAGTAGTTATTGAAGCTCGCATGGTTACCGTTACTGATGGCGTTGATGATGCACTCGGTATTCGTTGGGGGGCTACAGCTAACAACTCCAGCAATAACAGCAATATCTCAGGTACATTAGAAGGATTAAATAGCGATATATCTGACTCTAATTTGAATGTAAACTTGGCAGCAGCACCATCCACTGGTACTGCTGCAAGTATAGCATTTCAAGTCGCAAAATTATCTGATGGCTCCTTGCTCGATTTAGAACTCAGTGCACTGGAAAATGAAAATAAAGCAGAGATCATTTCTAGTCCTCGGGTCACAACAGCAAATCAGAAAGAGGCGCTGATAGAACAAGGTTATGAAATTCCATATAACGAAAGTGCATCAAGTGGAGCAACGACTGTAGCATTCAAAAAAGCAGTATTGAGTCTGAAAGTTACACCGCAAATCACACCAGATAACAATGTAATCCTAGATCTGCATGTAACTCAGGATGATATATATAAAGATGTCAGTACCGGAAATGGTGGTACCGCAGTAGCTCTGTCGACTCAAGCCATTAACACTCAAGTGCTTGTAAAAAATGGAGAAACATTAGTATTAGGTGGTATTTATAATCGTTCTATCAAAAAGACGGTTAGTAAAGTACCTGTATTAGGCGATATTCCTGGCATTGGTGTCTTGTTCCGTAATACTACTAATGCAAATACGAAAAAAGAATTGCTGATATTTGTTACGCCTAAAATTGTAACTGGCAATCTATAAACAGACACAGTAAAACAATAACATCAGACCTCTGCCATGTGCAGAGGTCTTTTTTTATAGGATAATCGCTGTATCTCTCTACTTGAATGTGATTTTTATGCCGTCTGCAGCGCTCAATAACTTATCGTCTTTCCTAATCAGACATAATTCATTATTTCAAAATAAAAATATTCTGGTTTGTGGGCAACTCCAATCTGTATCTTTGGATCCTTTATTAGCTGAATTAAACACAAAGTTTCTTATCTCTGATTACAGTATTTTCAATCAGATTCACATCACAACACCCGAACTAGAAACACGCCTGCAATTTGGTTTTTTGACCCAAGAAACTAATTCATTCGACGCCATCTTGTTATTTATGCCGAAAGCGAAGCAGGAAGCAGGACTGTGGTTAACCAGCGTATTGCATTCATTAAAACCCAATGGTGAAATCTTCATCATTGGTGAGAATAGAGGGGGCATTAATGCTGCCCCTAAGCTCCTGCATTCTTATAGCAATAATGTACAAAAACTAGATAGTGCCCGACACTGCTCTTTGTATTATGCTCGGTTAAATACGCCTCAAGCTCCGCCTGAATTGCAATCGCAGTATTCCAATTACTCGCTACAACTCACAGTGGGTTTAGCTGAATTAAAGGTTGCAGCTCTTCCTGGTGTATTTAGTGCTGGAGAATTGGATGAAGGCACGAAGCTTCTACTGACAAGTTTGCCTGAGCTTGAGGGTGATATTTTAGATTTAGGTTGTGGTGCGGGCGTCATTGGTGCAACACTTTGCCAAAGATCATCTAGAGCCACAGTGGTTATGAGCGATGTAAACACGCTAGCTTTACATTCTGCGGCTAAGACATTAGAAGTGAACAATCTGACTGCACAAATAATAGCCTCAGACATGTTTTCTGATGTCACAACAAAATTTGATTTTATTATTTCTAATCCCCCATTCCATGCAGGATTAAATACAAATTATGAAGCAACAGAACGGATGCTACGACAAGCGCCAAACTATCTTAAAAAACATGGTCAGTTATTTTTAGTGGCCAATCGTTTTTTGCGCTATGAGCCTATCCTTGCTGAAGTTTTTCAATCTGTTTCGGTTATAAACGAAAACTCGCGATTCAAAATTATTCGAGCATGTTAATGCTAATAGCATTAACAAACTCATATGGAATCTGTTAGATTAAAACGATGGCACCATGTGCCATCGTTGTTCTTTGTCATCTCGTCAGTGCTGCCCTTCTGATTTTTGTATTCTTTCTTCTGTTGTTTGCTAACTCTTGACATACACCACAGGCTTTTTGACTTTAGCCGTCTACACTTAGCTAACGACTACTCGTATCTGGATCACTTGCTTCAGATAAAAACATTCATATTAGAAAAAAAAGCAGCACTTGATCGATGATGACAAGATAAATTTCTCAGGATCTAACATCTAAAGATCCTTGCCTTTATGTATTAATGAGACTTTAGATTAAATCAATATAGGAGCACATATGTCTGGTGTATTAGCGATGATATTAGCTGGCGGCGAAGGGACTCGATTACAACCATTAACCGTATCACGGAGTAAACCAGCAGTCCCTTTTGGTGGAAGTTATCGCTTAGTTGACTTTGTTTTAAACAATTTCATCAACTCAGACATGCTGCGTATTTATGTGTTAACACAATTCAAATCGCAATCACTCTATATACATCTGAAAAAAGGGTGGAACTTAACAGGGATCAGCGGGCGTTTTATTGACCCAATCCCAGCGCAAATGCGTATGGGTAAACGCTGGTATGACGGTACTGCTGATGCAATTTACCAAAATATCGGTTTTATCGAATTAAGTAGCCCCGAGCATGTTTGTATTTTTGGCAGTGACCATATCTATAAAATGGATGTTCGTCAGATGCTTGATTTTCATAAAGAAAAACGCGCAGTACTTACTGTAGCGGCTATTCGTGTCCCTATCGAAGAGGCATCGGCTTTTGGTGTTATTGAAGTTAATGCTGAAGGTCGAATGATAGGCTTTGAAGAGAAACCTAAAAATCCAAAATCAATTCCGGGTGATCCTGGTTTTGCCTTGGCTTCTATGGGTAACTACATCTTTGAAACTAATACATTATTAAGTGAATTAACCGCCGATGGGGAAAAAGAGGATTCCAGCCATGATTTTGGCCGGGATATCATCCCTGGTTTGTATCCTCATTCACCAGTCTATGTCTATGACTTCAGCGTGAATCAGATTGAAGGTGAGATCGGTGCTTACTGGCGTGATGTGGGTACCATTGATTCTTACTGGCAATCACATATGGATTTAGTCAGCGATAACCCGCCATTTTCGCTGTATAACCGTAAATGGCCATTGCATACATTCTATCCACCGTTACCGCCTGCAACATTTACTGATACTGCAGTCTATAAAACAAACGTTTCTCAATCGCTGGTTTCAGCTGGCTGTTATATTCAAGGAGCTCGCATTAATCGCAGTATTCTCGGATTTCGTTGCAACATAGCCTCAGGTTCAGAAATAAGTGAATCTATCTTTTTGGGAGATGTGAAAATTGGAGAGGGTTGTAAAATTCGTCGAGCGATCATTGATAAACAGGTTGAAATAGCCCCTGGTACTGTGATCGGAGAAAATCTTGCCTATGATCGCCAGCGCTTTACAGTGTCTGAAGGCGGTATTGTTGTCATCCCGAAAGGGGCCAGAGTTGGTTTTTGATAAATGAATATACTGTTTATTGCATCAGAAGTTGAAAGTTTTGTTAAAACCGGAGGATTGGCTGATGTGGCCAAGGCTCTCCCTTTGGAGTTAAAGCGCGCAGGTCATGATGTCAGGATCATCATTCCAGGTTATAGCGCAATCTCACAACGCGAACAGGGTTCAATTATAGCTTCTGGAGTCTTATCTACAGAACCTCAGTATGTTGATGTACCCTATGAAATACGCCAATTATATTTAGCGGATATTCCTTTATATCTTGTTGAGAATAAACATTATTTTGAGCGACCAAGCCTGTATGGTGAAAATAATAATGCCTATGCAGATAACGGTGAACGCTTTGCTTTTTTCTCGGCGGTGACATTACAAGCTACGGAACAACTCGGGTTTAGACCTGACATTGTGCATTGCAATGACTGGCATACTGCATTAGTGCCTATGTTGTTGAAAACGAGATTTGGTCAAAATCCATTTTTTGCACAAACGAAAAGTGTCATTACCATTCACAATGGCGCATTTCAGGGTATTTGTGAACGAGGTCAGTTATGGGCATTACCTGAAATTAGGAATGCGCATAATGAATCCATTTATCAGGGTCCTTACTACATTAACTTCTTGAAATGTGCTGTTTTATACGCTGACAAGATAAATTCCGTTAGCCCCACTTATGCTAAAGAGCTTATGTCCTATCTCGGTGGGCATGGCATGGCAAAACACTTCCAAGATCGTGCAGCTGATATCTGCGGGATTATCAACGGATGTGATTATAACGATTGGGATCCGGCGACAGATCAGTTGATCCCAGCCAGATATCATGTTGATGATCTGCAAGGCAAGATTGAGTGTAAACGCCAGTTACAACAACGCGCTAATCTTCCGGTTTGTGATCTGCCTGTTTTTGGGATGGTATGTCGTCTAACAGAACAAAAAGGTATCCATTATTTATTGCCTATTTTGGCTAAATTTTTGGTACACCATGTTCAGGTCATTATCGTTGGGTCTGGCGATCCGGTTTTGGCACAGCGGCTGGAAGCTATCGCTCAGCAATTCCCTCAGAAATTTGTCTTTATCAATGCGCATAGCAATGAATTGGCACATCTGGTTGAAGCTGGTAGTGATTTCTTCATGATGCCATCTCAATTTGAACCTTGTGGTTTAAATCAGATGTACAGCCTGGCCTACGGTACTTTACCTATCGTTCGAGCCGTCGGCGGATTGAAAGATACGGTGACTGATTATGATCAGGATCCGGCGAAAGCAACCGGTTTTGTCTTTGAAGATCCAGAGCCTAATGACTTGTTGAATATATTACGACGGGCATTACTGTTCTATGTTCAAGATCCGCAGGAGTTTCGTCGAGTACAACGTAATGCCATGCTGACTCGTTATTTATGGTCAGATTCCGTACATGGTTATGAAGACATGTATCGAAATGCGTTAGGTTGGCACTAATTAACTGATGAAAAACAGAGCGATCTGACCAATTTCTCTGTTTTTCTTATGGTTGATAGTTGACGTGTTTTCTGGAACCGGTAGAATGCCGGCCAGATGCGAAGGTGGCGGAATTGGTAGACGCGCTAGCTTCAGGTGTTAGTGCCTTCGGGTGTGAGGGTTCGAGTCCCTCCTTTCGCACCAAACCATGTTGCTGACAGCATGTAAAAATAGTCAGATTGTGTGCGAGGGTGGCGGAATTGGTAGACGCGCTAGCTTCAGGTGTTAGTGCCTTCGGGTGTGAGGGTTCGAGTCCCTCCTCTCGCACCAAATCATGT
>JAYSBB010000029.1:0-27019 GCA_041915645.1 Tolumonas sp. | reverse complement strand
TAAAGTCGGCTATCGCCCTATCATCATGTAACAGCCACTCCACGCTGATTTTTTTATGCTGCCGCAGAAAATCGGCCAATGGCGCAACTAACACTTCCTGCCCAAACGCATGTGGTGCGAGCACGCGCAATAGGCCTTCCGGTTCCTCATTATCACCTCGTAATTCAGATTCGAAAGATGCCCAGGTTGCCAGCAACTCTTTTGCCCGGGCAAAACAGCGTTCGCCGTCTTCCGTCAGCCGCATCATATGGGTGGAACGTTGCAACAAGCGTACCCCTAGTGATTGCTCAAAGGTTTTTAGGCGGCGGCTGATGGTGGGTTGGGTGGTGTGCATCTGGGTTGCAGCGGCAGACAGGCTGCCTGCTTCGACAATGCGTACAAACGTGTTCAGTAGCTCAAGGCGGTCAGTTAAACCATGGGGGACTGTGTTGGCTGGATGTGAAGTTGTAGTACTCTCTGCCGGTTTGTTCATCGAGCCCCCGAATGGAATGGTTATACGTTAAATGTATAACAAATGTGCAAAGCGTGGTACTACACCCAGCGCTATTCCTTGCGCAAACTGATATGCAAGGTTTAACTCATCAGGTGAATATCATGACTTCCATACAGAATATGAATGTGAACGATAAAAAAACGCAACAACAAGCGGCATCAGCTAATGCTGGGACTGCTGTGCCACGTCATCTCAAAACATCGTTGATCTTTTTATTGGCAACCGGCGCCGGGTTGGCGGTGGCCTCATTGTATTACAGTCAACCCATGCTCGGTGTGCTGGGGGCGAGTATCGGTGCTTCCGATCGGGCCGTTGGTTTGGTTCCAACGCTGACACTATTGGGTTATGCCTTGGGTATTTTATTCTTAGCGCCACTGGGCGATCGTTATGATCGGCGACGTATTATTCTGACCAAAGGCGTTGTGTTGCTGGTGGCATTATTGCTGGCGGCTAGTGCGCCGGGTATCGGTCTGTTATTGGTCGCGAGTCTGATTATCGGGCTGTCGGCCACCATGGCGCAGGATATTGTACCTGCTGCAGCAACACTGGCGCCGGAAGCACATCGCGGCAAAGTCGTCGGCACGGTGATGACCGGTTTATTGCTGGGTATTTTGTTGTCTCGCGTGGTCAGTGGTTTTGTTGCCGATCATTTTGGCTGGCGGAGCATGTTTGTGGCGGCGGCCATCAGCATCGCTCTGAGCTTGGTGGCGATCTGGCGTGGGTTGCCCCATTTCAAACCGACGACACAATTATCATATTCTGCCTTGTTGGGTTCGCTGGCGGGACTTTGGTTGCAACATAGTGCGCTGCGACGTGCCGCTATGGCGCAGGGGCTGATCTCTATCGGTTTTAGTGCATTCTGGTCGACACTGGCCGTGATGCTGCATGCAGCCCCATTTCATTTGGGAAGCGCAGCAGCTGGGGCGTTTGGTTTAGCGGGTGCGGCAGGTGCCTTGGCGGCACCGATTGCCGGACGCATTGCCGATCGCCGTGGCCCTGAGCTGGTCACCCGGGTTGGCATTGCGTTGGTGGCGTTATCTTTTGCGGTGATGATTTTCTTACCGCTGTTGACGGTGCCGGCTCAACTTTGGCTGCTGGTGGTTAGCGCAATTGGTTTTGATTTGGGGGTGCAAGCCACATTGATTGCCCATCAGACTATTGTGTACAGCATTGACCCCGGTGCGCGCAGCCGTCTGAATGCCGTATTGTTTGTCGGTATGTTTATTGGCATGGCGATCGGGGCTGCAGCGGGCAGTTTGTTACTGGTTCAATGGGGTTGGCGCGCGGTGACTGTGTTAGCAATCACCTCGACGCTGATGGCATTGCTCGTGCGATTGTGGCCAAAAACTTTAACAGTTAGCCCAAAAGCAGCGGATAAGTTGCAACAATTGGGCTGATGATCTGTGCACCGATAAACGCTGAGCCGGTGATGTATGTCAGTCGCCATGGCATTCTAATAACGGCTCAGTGTGCTGCTGTCCGTTTCGGGTGATACATCAAGCGAAGAGTCATAACTATGGTAACGATTTTTACCGGCCTGTTTGGCTTGATACATCGCCTGATCGGCTTGTGCTAACAGATGTTCAGCCGAGATATTTTTCGATTGCGGATAAAGGGTGAGGCCAATGCTGGCGCTGACTTTAAGCTGTAGATCATCGATCAGAATAGTTTTGGAAATGACATGCAATAGTCGTTTTACTAAATGCAGTGAGTGGTTGAGCTCCTTACTGACATTGAGTAACGCGACAAATTCATCACCACCGATACGGGCCACCGTATCGGTTTCCCGTAAGGTTTTTTTCATCTGTCCGGCGACCGCCATCAACAACTGATCGCCGATGGCGTGTCCGTAGGTGTCATTGATCTGTTTAAAACCATCGAGGTCGATATACGCGACGGCCAGTAGATTATCGGTTTGCTGGCATTGTTGCATGGCCAGCACTAATTTATCGGTCAGCAATTTTCGGTTAGGTAAGCCCGTCAGCAAATCATAATAGGCCTGTTGCTCCAGCTGTTTTTCATGTTGTTTTTGATGGGAAATATCTGACGCCAGACAGACATAGTGATGAGTTTCATTGTTCTCATTTTTGACTGCACTGATGGTTTGCAGCTCCGCAAATATCTCGCCATTCTTGCGCCGGTTCCAGATCTCACCGCTCCAATGTCCTTCCTGCAGCAGCTGTTGCCAGAAGGTTTTATAGAATTGCTGATCTTGATAACCCGATTGCAGAATGCGTGGATTTTTACCTAAAACCTCGGCTTCGCTATAACCGGTAATATCGGTAAAAGCTTTGTTGACCTGCACAATACGGCCATCGGTTTCGGTGATCAAAATAGCCTCTTTGGCTTCGGTAAAGACACTGGCGGCGAGCGATAATTTTTCTTCGTTTTGCTTTTGTTCTGTAATGTCGCTGAAACTGCTGATCACCGCATAGGGTTGTTGTTCATCCAACCGAAACAGCGGCTGGCTGTTTACACTGAGCCAGGCAATGCGGTGCTCAAATTGAATACCCATGATGAAATTACGGATCGCTTTGCCAGAGCGAATGCATTGCTGGCTGGGGTGTTCACTCAGTGGTAATGGTTTTCCGTTTTCGTCGCAACGTTGCCAAGTGAGCGAAGAGAGTTTTTTACCTAATAACTGTGATTTATTGACGCCAAAAATGGCGCACGCTTCTTCATTGACGGCAATGATTTGGTGTTGGGTGTCCTGCAAAATACAACCGACCGGCAGACTGTCATGTAATGCGCGGTAACGGGCTTCGCTTTCCCTTAATTGTAGTTCGGCCAGTTTGCTGGTGGTGATGTCCTGATGTGTCCCCGCCATTAATAAAGGGTGACCCTGAGTATCACGCTCCAGCACTTGGCCGCGGCTTAATACCCAGATCCAGTGCTCTTGTTTATGCCGCATGCGTAATTCACATTCGTAATAATCAAGCTCACCAGCAAAATGTTGTGCCAATAACATGTCGGCTTTTGCTACATCATCGGGGTGAACAAAACGCTGCCAGACATACATATCGAACGGGGCGATCTCAGCCAGTGTGTAGCCTATCATTTCTGCCCAGCGGTTATTCAGGACGGCGGTACCAGCCGGAATGTTCCACTCCCAAGTGCCGGCACGGGTGCCGGTAATGATATTTTCTAAGCGCTGACGCTTAGCGCGAAGTTGCTCTTCCGCCTGAATGCGTTCAGTAATGTCATAAATCGTCGAATAGAGAAAATGTTGGTCATCAATGACGATCGGGCCGGAATGTACCTCTACCTGACGAATTTCCCCTGACGCTAACCGATGTGGAAACAAAAAGAAGGAGCGGCGTTCTGCCAGCGCGTGGGCCATTTCCTGTTTGATCTGCTCTTGGGTCAGGCAGTTAATATCACTGATCGCCAGTTGTAAGAGTTGCGTGCGGGGATAGCCATAGAATGTTTCAGCCGCCAGATTGGCGTTTTCAATGTGCCCACTTGTGGGGTCAATCAGCAGGATTGGCGTTTTGGCTTGCTCGAAAAACAGTCGATAACTGTTTTTTGCTTGCAGCTGTAGATATTCGCTGAGCTCGGTTAATAGGGGTAATAACTCGGCTACCTGCCCAGGTTGGGCTGCTACTGCGTGTGTGAGTGCCGTGATCCGGTCATGCAGTTCGACGGGGTCATGAAAAATGGAATGACGCATGACCACCCTCCGGAGTGCTGGTCGTCGGCGTATACCATTTACCATAGCACTTTACCGTCTGGCTGCCAGAAAGCATGCGCCTTTATTGAGTCTATTTTTACATATGAAGCACTTTTCTTTCGTTATAAGAACAGGTGCTTGTGGGTAGTTTATGCCCCCGCCGTATATCTGCAGGTCAAGTTATTGGCGGCGGGGTGGAGTGTTGTTTACATGAGCCGTTTATTTCGCTTCACAGCCCAGTTCTTTTCATATTGAGTGAGATCGATAGTGGGGAAATCGGTATAGCAGAAATGAAAAAGCCCTGATAAATCAGGGCTTTATTCAAATGATGTGGCGGAGAGATAGGGATTCGAACCCTAGAAGGGCTACAAACCCTTGCCGGTTTTCAAGACCGGTGCATTTAACCACTCTGCCATCTCTCCGTTCTTGGGGCGTATAATACGAGGATATTACTTCTACGTAAAGCCTCTCTGGTTTGATTGCACATTCCTTGAACAATATTTGCCATTTTATCGCTAATAGTGTGATTTTTATTCACATATTCTGTGAAAAACGATCGTCATGTTGTCATAAACCGGTTTTATCCTGAGATTCCGATGGTTAGATGTCACCCGTTTTAAGGAGAATGTCATGGCTCATTCATCAGATGCAGCAACGTTATCGACAATACCAGGTGAGCTTTCCGAACAAATAGTGGCATCGCCAAGCAGTGTATTCCGTAACAAGCGCTATCATAACCATCAAACACCGCAACCGATGACTATGCTGGGGTTATTGCGTTTGTGTGGGCGTTATCTGTTCACACGCCCTGCTACGCCTGCGCCAATTCGACCGTTACCGATCAGCAAATTGAGCACGTCGCAATTGTTGGCTTCTCCGAACGATACATTATACCGGCTGGGGCACTCTACTTTGTTGCTGAAGCTCAACGGCGAGTTCTGGTTAACCGATCCGGTATTTGCGAAGCGGGCATCGCCATTACAATGGATCGGCCCGAAGCGTTTTCATGAGCCACCGCTGATCCCAGAACAATTACCCGCGCTGAAAGGCATCATCATTTCGCATAACCATTACGACCATCTGGATAAACAAAGCATCCAACTGCTGGCCTCGCGTTGTGAGCATTTTTATGTGCCGCTGGGCGTTGGTCGCCAATTACAGCAATGGGGTGTCGCGGCGAATGCGATTACCGAATTGGACTGGTGGCAATCGGTGCAAGTTGGCGATACACAGTTAGTCGCGACACCGGCACGTCATTTTTCCGGCCGTGGTCTTTTGGATACCGATCGTTCATTGTGGTGTTCGTGGGTGATCCGATCATCACAATTCAGTCTGTTTTTTAGCGGTGATACTGGTTATTTCGACGGTTTTAAGCAAATAGGTGCGGCTTACGGGCCGTTTGATATCACCTGTATCGAAACCGGGGCTTATGATCACAGTTGGCCGGATGTGCATATGTTGCCGGAACAATCGCTGCAGGCGCATCTTGATTTAGGCGGGCGTTATATGTTGCCGATCCATAACGGTACGTTTGATTTGGCGTTACATGACTGGTTTGAGCCGTTTGAACGCATTATGAATTTAGCCGCCACACAACAGGTGCCATTACTGATGCCGCAAATTGGTGAGCCGGTGCAGTTACTGACGCCACCTGGTTGGTATCCTTGGTGGCGTCAGCAAGAGACCGAATTACTCAATATGATCACCGCGATGGGTGCGGAATAAGGTCAGACAGAGGCGGTTACACCGCCTCTAATAAGGATTGTGCAAAGTAATGGCCGGGTGCCGGTACACCGGGTAGCGTGAAGAAATAACCACCACCAAACGGTTTGATATACTCTTCCAGCGGTTCGCCATCGAGCTTTTTCTGCACGGCAATAAAGCCTTCCTGCAGATCGGCCTGATAACAGACAAACAGCAGACCCATATCCAACTGGCCAGAGCCGGTAATGCCCGACGAATAGCTGTAACCGCGCCGTAAGATCAGGTTTTTTTCGGTCTCTGGCGTGCGCGGGTTGGCGAGGCGGATGTGGGAATCCAGCGGAATGCGTTTGCCTTCCGGATCAGAACCATAATCCGGGTCATCATGTTCATTGCGCTTGCCCAGCGGTGCTCCTGTGTCACGATGGCGGCCAAAAATGGCTTCCTGTTCCTGCAAGGGGGTGCGATCCCAAAATTCGACACGGAAGCGGATCAGTCGGATCGCTTGGTAACTGCCATGTGTGGCCCAGTCAGGTTCGCGATGGGTGCCGTTGACCCAAAGAATTTTATTCATCAGTGATGGCTGATGGGTATCTGGGTTGCCGGTGCCGTCTTTGAAACCGAGCAGGTTGATCGGTGTTTCCTGACCTTGTGTGGCAGCGGCATGTGCTGAGATAAAACCATCGCGGCGCCAGCGTACGCTCAGCAGATCAGGGGTGTGTTTGATAATATCGCGCAGTGCGTGAAGCACCGTTTCACTGCTGTTCGCGCAGATCTGCAACAGCAAATCGCCATGACACCATTTGGCATCTAACGAATCGTTCGGGAATTTGGTCATCTGCTGCAGATGTTTTGGCTTGAAACCTGACAGCCCGAATCGCTCATCGAACAAGGTATTGCCCACAGAGACGGTGATGGTCAGATTATCGGGATAAATTTGCGTCCCCATAATACCGGAATCTAAGGGTGGTAATTTGTTATCCACCTGAACCGGTTGGCCGCCTTGCATCAGAAAGACACAACGTTCGGTTAATAGTTTAAATAGCCGAGTCAGGTCTGCTTTGTTGGTTGCGAGAATATCAAACGCAACCAGCATCATCGCCGCTTGCTGGGGGGTGGTTATGCCACTTTGATACTGACCATAAAACGGTTGTTTCTGGAATTTTGCATCATCCGGCAAAATAGCGGCTGGTTTCGGTGCGGCCAGAGCAGAGCGGCTGGCGAGACCACCGAGCGCGAGTGCACCGCCGGCAGCACCTAAGCCCATCAGTAGTGAGCGACGTGATGGTGAGGCGAGTTCCTCGCTATTATTTTCAGTTACCGGATGCGGCGCTTTGATACTTTTGCCGGTGACAGTTTGCCATAAGGCGCTAAATGGACAGCCCATGTTAATTTAACCCCAGTGTGCCGCGCAGCTTCGCCAGATCTTCCGCTAATGCGGTGATCGGGCCTTTCAGCGCATTGCGATCGTTATCAGTCAGTTGTTGATAAGAGGTGAAGCCCTGTTCGGTGTGGTATTTCGCTAAAATAGCGGTGACCGTTTTCAGGTTGCCATCAATTTGGGTGAGCAGTGGCGCATCAACTTTTTCCAGTAGCGGGCGCAGCAGATCGACAATTTTTTGTGCACCGTCGATATTGGCTTGGAAATCCCACAAGTTAGTACGGCTGTAACGCTCCTCTTCACCACTAATTTTGGTGGCCGTGATTTCTTCAATCAGCGCTGCTGCTCCACCAACCACTTTGCTTGGCGGGAAGGCGAGGGCTGATATACGTTTTTTCAGCTCTATGGCGTCTTGTGCCAGCTTGTCGGCATACGGCGTCATGTTTTGTGTGCTGTTATCCACCCACAAGGCTTTTTCCAGACGATGATAGCCGGTAAATTTCGGGTCGTTTGCCCCTTGCTCGTAGTCATCTTCGCGGGCGTCGATCGCGGCATCAAGATCGGAAAATAATTCGGCAATCGGTTCAATTCGCTCATAATGTTGGCGTGCGGGCGCGTACAGGGCTTTGGCTTTTTCAATATCACCGCTTTTCACCGCATCGGTGAATTCAGTGGTTTGCTTAGCAAACGCAGCCACTTCCATCATCACGTAAAATTTATATTCCGCGAGTGGGCCAATCAGATCATTAGCGGTGGCTTTAACGGGCACTGTATTTTCACCGCCCGTGACAATCAGTTTGCCGCGAGGGTTGGTGAGCAAACCGCAAGCGACCTCATATTCACCGGGTTGCAGATCTACCGTCATTTTTTGTATGAAACCAGGCGCGATATTTTCCCGTTCTTCAACGACTAATACCCCTTTCAGGATCTCCCATTCCAGCGCGCGCATGCTGTTATTTTTAATCGTGAATTGTGTTTTTCCCGCTGGCACAGTCAATGTCATCGGATCGCACTGTTTATCGTTAACACTGACGTTAACTTTCGTCAGATCAGCCGCGAAAGTGGCGCCAGGCAGCAGTGCTGCGCCAAATAACAGCACAAGTAGCGAAAGGGGAATGCGGAACAACATTATTCTTCTCCAGTCACGGGCATGGAAAAGCGAAGCAATGCTTCGCTGTCGATTTATCCCGTTTTTGTCATCAAAGGTGTTAAGCAAAATTCAACGGCTTAGTTCAGCCCTAACACACCACGCAATTTCGCCAGATCTTCTGCCAAGGTGGTGATTGGCCCTTTCAGTGCATTACGGTCCACGTTGGTCAGTTTTTCATACGATTCGAAACCACCGGTGGTGCGGTATTTGGCTAACGTGGCGTGTACTTTTTTCAGGTTTTCATCGACTTTGCTCAGCAGTGAAGGATCTTCTTTTTCAATTAGCGGGCGCAGCAGGTCGACAATTTTCTGCGCACCATCGACGTTAGCTTGGAAATCCCAAAGGTCGGTACGGCTGTAACGATCTTCTTCTCCACTGATTTTGGTGGCAGCCACTTCTTCAATTAATGCTGCCGCGCCACCCACAACTTTGCTGGGCGGAAACGCTAAATTGCTCAGACGTTTTTCCAGTTCCTGTGTGTCTTTGTGTAATTGGTCGGCATATTTTTCAACGCCTTGGGTGCTGTTATCCGCCCATAACGCTTTTTCTAAGCGGTGGAAACCGGTGAACGCAGGGTCTTTGGCGCCCTGTTCATAATCATCCTCACGGGCATCCATGGAAGCATCAAGATCAGAGAACAGCTCAGCGACCGGTTCAATACGTTCATAGTGTTGGCGTGCTGGGGCATATAGTTTTTTGGCGGTGGCGATATCGCCTTTTTTCACTGCATCGGTAAACGCCTTGGTGGTAGTAACATATTGTTTTACTTCGTCCATCACATACATTTTGTATTCAGCTAACGGGCCAATTAAATCGGTCGCTGCTGTTTTTGCGATAGTCGGTGTGGCCACTGCGGAGGCAAAAAGTGCGGCAACCAATGCGGTCTGTTTAAATCTCATTGAATAACTCCCTGTTAGGCGATTATTGAGCTGGGTTGGCAGCTGATGCAGATAAGGTTGATGGTTTGGGTTTGGTAAAAAACAAACACAGCACCGGGATCAAATAGAGCAGGTAAGCGCCCACTTCACTGACGGAGGGGGTTTCCTGATAACCAAACAGGCTTTCCAGTAACGTGCCGAGAAAGCTGTGCGTGGATAAGACATTACTTAAATCAAACGCGATGCTCTGGAAGTGATTCCATACTCCGGCTTCATGTAATGCGCGCACTGTGCCTGCGGCCAGACCTGCGGCGACAAACAGAATAAACAGGGCGGTCCAGCGGAAGAATTGCTGCAATGGCAGTTTGATACCACCCCAGTAAATTGCAATACCGGCAATCACAGCCGCAAGCAATCCGCTTATTGCACCGAGAGGTGCCTGAGCACCGACATCTTGTTGAAAGGCGGCTAACAGGAAAAACACCGATTCCAAGCCTTCGCGAGCGACGGCAAAAAACACCATCAGCACTAATGCCCAACCTTGGCTTGTACCAGAATTTAGTGCGCTATCGACGGCGTTATGCAGTTGAGCTTTGATGGAATGAGACGCTTTGCGCATCCAGAACACCATCCACGTCAGCACCACAACCGCGATTGCAGCCACGAGACCTTCAAATAACTCCTGCTCTTTTTGCGGAAACTCACCCGTGGTTTCATTGATAAACCAGCCTAAGCCCAGACAGAGTAAGCAAGCGATAATGACGCCGGCCCAAACCGAACGTATCCACTGGCTGCGGTTGGTGCGCTTCAGATAACTGGCAATCAAGCTGACGATCAACGCCGCTTCAAGCCCTTCACGGAACATGATCAGGAATGGGACGAAAAACATGCCAACCTCAAATAACAATCATTATCATAAACAAGATGAGAATGATTATCGTTAGATGTATATCAAAGGCAAGTTTTTTTGTTCAATCTTTTCAACATTAAACCAATCGTATGGGATATTCAGTTGGGTAGCACAGGGTTTTATGGGGTAGTTTTGTCGAGATAAAGCCGTGTTTTATTAGCGGAAAAGAGTGCAACCAGAGGGATTAACATTAAGATAGGAAACAGCCCACAACGGAGCTGTTCCTATAAAATCATAGCCAGCGATACCGTTATCAAAACAGTATCTGCCGTCAAATTTGATTATTTAAATTCGCACAGGTAAGCGGTGTCTACCGCGACTTTCAGCTGGAATTTGCTGTTGCCGGGAACGTTGAACTGCTGACCATCAGCAAAAGTCTGCCATTCAGCTTCACCTGGCAGCAGCACGGTCAGGGCACCGCGGATCACCACCATCAGTTCTGGTGCGCCAGTACCAAATTCATATTCACCCGGTGCCATAACACCGACAGTCGCGCGCTGGTCAGCGTTATCAAAACCGATTGATTTTACGTTACCGGAAAAATATTCATTAACTTGCAACATGATTCAATGCTTCCTTGTAGATAAACGCAGAAAGCATAGCACAGAGCAACTCGCTGCGGCATAGGGTGAAGAGACATAATGCGATCTCAAACCATCAGAATATTTGAAATAATTAGCTGCCATTAAATACAGCTTTAAATTTTAAATAAATCACACTATCAATATTAAATAAATATTGAGACCCATATATCTAACAGGTTTGCCATTATTTGACTCATAAAGCGAATGACTCATATTGCGCAAGATTTATTTTTTACATACCATTTTTTGCACACGGTAAAATATTATATAAAACAAAAAATGACGCAATCAAATGCCAGCATTGTAAAAACAATCATAGCACCAATTGTCGGTCATATTTTACCGCAAGGTGAAGATATACGTTACGACCCTGATTTTGAAAAAATAGAAACAGAGATAGCTAAACTAACTAGTCTGCATAAAAATCAGCAGACAGATTGGAAATTGGTTCAGAAGTTAAGTTATCAATTGTTAATTGAACGTAGTAAAGATCTTCGTCTAGCGTGCTGGTATTCTGCTGCATTATTAAAAAATGAGGGTTACGTTCAACTGGTTAATGTTTACGAATTATTGGCGGAGTTATTTAGCCACTATGGACAATGCTGTTTTCCTTTAAAACCAAGAGCTAGATTGGCTGTGCTAAATTGGCTATTCGATCGGATTGATTTTAATGCCGATGGTTTTATTGAAAAACAGGCCAATGACACAATTGAACAGCTCATTAATGTATTAATGGCTTGTGATGCTGAATTTAATCAACAGTTCGGTGAATATGCGCCGTTTTTAATGCCTAAAATACAACAACTGCGTGATATTCAGCGACGCCAACAACAAAATAAACCATCTGAATTAGCCGTAACCACAATTTCATCTGTACCGTCGGGTAATCCATTGGCGGTTATGGCGCCAGCGATCAGCACTATTACTGAAGATAGTGACAGTGCGCGAATCGCCCGTTATCTGCAAGAACAGTCACGGTTGTTGATTCCGTATTTGTTGCAGAAAGACCTCGCAGACCCGCGTGCCTATCTGTTAACCCGCAGCTGTGCCTGGTTGCAGATATCAACTGCACCAGCGGCGAAAGAGCAGAAAATTACCTCTTTAAAACCGTTAACGGCGAATAAATTACAGGAATATCAACAACGATTGGCGGCAAAAGAGTTTGCCACATTAATCCCAGATCTGGAGATGAGTCTCTCTAGAGCACCATTCTGGTTTGATGGTCACTTCTGGTGTGCTCAAGCGTTACAAGCGCTGGGGCATAATGAGATGGCGGAATATGTACGCCATTATTTGAACTCTTTTTTAGTGAAATTACCTGAATTGGTGGCCTTGCGTTTTGATGATGGTTCGCCGTTTATGAGTGCTGAAACGCAAAATTGGTTATCTACAGCCGCCGAACATTCGATAGAAGTGGGTCAAGTTGATGTATCAATGGATCAGATTAGTGATCCACCTTGGTTTAGTGCGTTAAAAACTGCACAAGAGAATGTCAGACAAAATAGTAAATTATTAAAACAAGAGCTGCGCGGCTTACAAATACTGGCAAATACAGCAGGAAATGAACGAGAAAAAGTGTATTGGCAATTAGCGTTAGTTAAGTTGGCGCAACAATATCAGCGTCATGATTTGGCTACTCTTATTTTAGAGGATATCTATCAGCTTGTTTGTCGGTTTCAAATTAAGGACTGGGAACCACAGTTGTTTAACGAAATATTACAGCTATGGCAGTGCAGTCTGGAAAAAATAAACTCAAAACAATATCAAGATAAGATCAATGAAATAAAAAACAACCTTTATCGCTTGGATATATCCATGGCGTTTTAATTAGGAGTATTAAATGTCAGGAAAAGAGAGTTCTGTTGCACCAAAAGAGCGAATTAACGTTACTTTTAAACCGTCTAATGGTGAAGGTTTAGATGAACTTGAATTGCCTCTCAAATTAATGATGATGGGTGATTACACGTTAAAAGTTGACGATCGAAAAATAGAAGACCGCAAAGCCATCAATATTAATAAGAATAATTTTAATGAAGTGTTAGAGAAGCATAATTTAAGTCTCGAATTGCAGATTCCTAATCGTTTAACTGATGAAACGACCGACGAAGAGTTAGCCATTAAATTACAGTTTCAATCGATGAAAGATTTTGACCCAGCCAGCTTGGTGCAGCAAGTGCCAGAGATGAAAGCATTGATGGAGTTACGAGATGCGTTGGTGGCATTGAAAGGGCCGCTCGGCAATGTGCCTTCTTTCCGTAAAGCGATAGAAGAGGTGTTAACCAATCAGGAATCCAGAGACAAAGTGCTGGCCGAGTTGGGTATGACCGTAAAATAACAAGCAAGGACACGGGACATGAACACGGGTTTACAAGAGCAATCAGTGGTGACGTTAGCGTCGGGTAATATCCTGGATCGCATCATCGCAGAAACAAAACTGACGCCGCAAGACGAGGCTTATGATATCGCCAAGCGCGGTGTGAGTGCGTTTATTGAAGAGTTATTAAAGAGTAACTCTTCAGCCGAGCCAGTCAAAAAGGCGTTGGTGGATAAGATGATTGCTGCAATCGACGAGAAATTAAGCCGTCAGGTTGACGCCGTTTTACACCATGAAAAGTTTCAGCAATTAGAGTCGGCGTGGCGTGGATTGAAGCTAGTAGTCGATCGCACGGATTTTGAGCAAAACGTGAAACTGGAAGTGTTGAACGTTTCGAAAGACGATCTGCTCGATGACTTTGAAGATGCTGCCGATGTCACGCATTCCGGTTTATATAAACATATCTACAGTGCTGAATATGGTCAGTTTGGTGGTGAGCCGGTTGGTGCGATTATTACCAATTATGTCTTTGGCCCTTCTGCGCCTGATATCAAAACCCTGCAATATGCCTCAGCGGTTGCAGCAATGGCACATGCTCCGTTTATCTCTGCAGCGGGGCCAAAATTCTTCGGGCTAGAGAGTTTTGAAGGCTTACCCAACATCAAAGATTTAAACGATCATTTTGATGGCCCGCAATACACCAAGTGGCAGAGTTTTCGTGAGAATGAAGACAGCCGCTATGTCGGTTTAACCCTGCCGCGCTTCTTGCTACGTCAGCCTTACAGCCCGGATGACAACCCAGTCAAAAGCTTTGTGTATAACGAAGATGTGTCGATCACCCATGAGCATTACCTGTGGGGCAATGCGGCTTACACCTTTGCCACTCGCTTGACCGAGAGTTTTGCGAAATATCGCTGGTGTCCGAACATCATTGGCCCGCGCTCTGGCGGTGCGGTGAATGATTTACCGCTGCATCATTTTGAAAGCATGGGCGAAATTGAAACCAAGATCCCCACCGAGGTGCTGGTGTCTGATCGCCGTGAATACCAGTTAGCAGAGCAAGGCTTTATTTCGCTGACCATGCGCAAAGGTTCTGATAATGCGGCTTTTTTCTCGGCGAACTCTGTGCAGAAACCGAAATTTTTTGGCATTAGCGAAGAGAGTAAAAAAGCCGAGCTGAATTACAAACTGAGCACGCAATTGCCATATATGTTCGTAGTCTGCCGACTGGCGCATTACATCAAAGTTTTGCAGCGTGAGCAGATCGGTTCCTGGAAAGAGCGTACTACGCTGGAAACCGAGTTGAACAAATGGCTGCGTCAATACATCGCCGATCAGGAGAACCCGCCAGCCGAAGTACGCAGCCGTCGTCCACTGCGTGCCGCACAAATTACTGTGGAAGATGTGGATGGTGAACCGGGCTGGTATCGCGTCGGGATCGCCGTGCGTCCGCATTTCAAGTTTATGGGGGCGGATTTCACGCTGTCATTGGTCGGCAAGTTGGATAAGGAATAGACGTGGCTTACGGCAGTTTGTTTGAGCGTCTCAATGGCGAAACCGTGGGTCGCGATACGCGACTCACCGAAGAGACATTGTTGGCGTCGATATTAAATCATTTGAACAAACTGCTGCAGTCAAGGCAGGGCAGTGTGCTTTGTCTGCCAGATTATGGCTTACCGGATTTGAATGATGCCAACGCCAGCATCTACGATTCTATCAATCGTATCCGGCGGCATGTCGCGTGGGCGATCACGCAGTATGAACCACGCTTAACCGACGTTCGGGTGACACATGCGGCGGAGGTAGGTTCACCACTCGCGTTGGTCTTTCGCATCACCGGCACAATGCGGAAAGATGATCTGGTTGCACCATTTTCGGTGGGTATTGATGTGTGTGGTGGTTCTGAATTGAGGTTGCAACGTGTCGTTTAACCCCTATTTCCAGCGTGAATTACTGGCATTAAGAGAGCTTGGGCAAGATTTTTCCCGTAACAATCCAGCCTTAGCACCGTTTCTGAGCCAGGATGGTCGTGACCCTGATGTTGAGCGTTTGTTTGAAGGTTTTGCGTTTATCGCCGGCCGACTGCGACAAAAGATCGATGATGAATTGCCGGAATTAAGCCATTCGTTACTGCAACTTCTGTGGCCGAATTACCTGCATCCAACCCCCAGTTTTGGGATGGTGGAATTTAAGCCGGTTCATCAAGCGCACCGAGTGCCAGTGATCCCGAAAAAAGCGCAAATGCGCTCGAATACCGAGGGGCAGACGGTCCGCGGCCAATTTCAGACTTGCTATACAACCGAATTGCGGCCGCTACAGATTGCCGATGTGAATTTTTATCCGCAAGGGGATGCGGGGGTTTTGCAAATAGAGCTAACGCCGATCACGCATGTGGCGATGGCCAATGTCGCACTTTCCACCTTACGGTTACATTTTGCGGGAGAACATGCGATCACCAGCTCGCTCTATTGCAGTTTGTTGCAGTTAACGGCGCGGGCTGTGCTGGTGTTAAAAGATGAACAAGGGCAAGTGTTAGAGCAATTCACGCTTGATCGCGCACACATCAAACCGGTGGGTTTTCAAAAAGAAGAGCAATTACAAGATTATCCGCTGAACTGTTTTGATGGCTATCTGTTGCTGCAAGAGTACTTCTGTTTTCCGCAGAAATTCCTGTTTGTTGATGTTGGTGGGTTCGCCGTGTTACAGCACAGCCCATATCGACAGCAGGCGCATAGTCTGGTGTTGCAGTTTGAGCTGTCACGCTCACCGATGTTGCGCTTCCAACCGAAAAAAGAGCACGTCAGGCTCTATTGTTCGCCGATCAGTAATGTTTTCAAATCGCAGGCGGTGCCGATCCGTTATGACCAGCGGCAGACCGAATATCAGGTTATTCCGGCGGAAAACGGGCTCGATAGTGGCAGTATTTTATCTATTGATGCGGTGACAGGTTGGACGCCTGGCGATGTCGGAATACGGGAATTTAGTCAGTTTGAGAGTTTCCGTCAGCAGGACGATGCAGACAACCGTGCTTGTTTCCGTGTGCGCTATAAGCCGGGTATCAATCATCATGGTACCGAGACATGGCTTAGCTTTACCAATCAACAGGTGGGGCGACAGCAGGCGGAAACTATCTCGGTTGAGATGACCTGCTGTGATCACGCGCTGTCGCAATACATCAAAGAGGGCGACATCACGATTGCTGCCGATGGTATGCCGCAATATGCCGTTTTCCGCAACATAACGCCATTGTCGGCGACCTATCCGCCCCCAATTTCTGGCGACACGCTGTGGCGCATTATCTCCAATATGTCATTGAATTATCAGTCGCTGGCTGATGTGCAGGCCTTACGTATCGTACTGGCGACCTATGATTTCCCCGGTTTTTATGACGATAAACAAGCTCGCCGCACCCGGAAAATGCTCGATGGCATTCAGAGAGTGAGTCAGCAAGCGCACGACAAGATCTGGCAAGGGCTACCGGTGCGGGGTATGTGCACCACGATAGCCATCGATGCCGCGCATTTTTTATGTGAAGGCGACATGTTCCTGTTCGCCTCGATTCTGAATGAGTTTTTTTGCAGTTTTTCCAGTTTAAACACCTTTCATCAATTAGTAGTCATCAGCAGTGACGGAGCAACGTATACATGGGCACCACGTATGGGTCAGCAAGTTCTGAGCTGATACGCGGGCCTTTTAACGGCCCGGTCAGCAGTTATAGCTTGTTTCAGGCAATTGATTTGTGCTGCAAATGGTTGGCACAGGTAAACCAAATCGATGAAGAGCACGCGTATGCGCTGATCACCTTTACGGGCAACCCATCATTGGCGTTTCCAAAAAGTGATATTGAGGCGGTGCATTTCTATCTGGAGCAAGCGCTAGTTAAGGCGACCTTGGTCATCAATAGTCTGAATCTGTTTGGTGCCGGTTCACCACTGCCCGCGCATTACTGTGAACCGGTGGCGTGTGACGATGCACAAGGACGCGTGGCTCGCGACTTTATTGATCTGTTTAACCAGCGCTTGCAGGCATTGCTCTATCCCATCTGGAAAAAATACCGCTATTACCTGCAATTTGAGTCGGCGGCGAGCGATCCGTTCTCTGCCCGTATGTTTGCACTGATTGGCTTGGGCTATCCGCAACTGCGACTAAAAAGTCACATTGAGTGGGCGCGCCTGCTGCCATATCTGGGGTTGCTGAGTATCAAAGTGCAATCGGCGGCGGTGCTGGAAGCGGTGCTGCGTTATTACTTCAATCACAAAGATCTGTCGATTGAACAGTGCATAGTACGCTGCGTGACTATTTCGCCAGAGCAGCGCAATCGGCTGGGGTTCGCGAACCATCAGCTAAGTCACAGTCTGGTGTTGGGTGAGACGATCCGAGATCGCCGGACGACCTTCCGGATTCATATCCGCCAGCTGGATTGGGACACCTTTCACTACTTTTTACCGATCGGTATCGGTTACGCGGTATTGCGCGAACTGGTCGGTTTTATTCTGCGGGAACCGCTGGCCTATGACATCAGTTTGTCGATGCCAGATCGATCATCACAACCACTACAGCTGGCTCATAACAATCAATGCCGCCTGGGCTGGACCTCCTGGCTCGGTCAGCAGGCTGGCGAAGGCACCATAACGGTCGCGGGTCATAAGAGAACGGATAAATGATAACCATTAAATTAGATGAATTGATCCAAGCACTGGCTTTGGAAGAAAAACAGGCACTTGAAATCGCCGCCAATCACTGTGTGGCACGGTCGGGCAGTGAAATTCTGGTCGAGGATTATCTGTTAGCGCTATTAGATAAGCCGGCCAGTTTTTTAAATCAGGTATTACGGCAATTTTCATTGCATGCGGAGACGCTGCGGGCCGCGTTGTTAAGCTCCGTCAGTCGTCAGATCACAGAGAGTCGTAACCCGGTGTTTTCGGCGCTACTGGTGAGTTGGCTGGAAGAGGCGCTGCTGGTGGCTAAATTACAGCTGCAAGAGCCGACTGTTTCCAGCTTAGCGCTGTTGCTGGCGATTCTGGATCATCCAGAAAAATATGGTCGCACCTGTTACGGCCAGTTTTTTTCAGACATTCCCCATGAGCGCTTAATGGCCTTGGTGGATGGCTTGCTGACCACGGCGAACAGCCAGCAACCGGCTGCACATGAACAAACGGTTTTACAGCAATTCACGAAAAGTTATACCCAACAAGCCCGGGATGGCCAGTTAGACCCAGTGCTGTGCCGTGACGACGAGATCCGGCAAGCGATTGATATTCTCTCCCGTCGCCGTAAAAACAACCCGATCTTGGTCGGGGAGGCGGGCGTCGGTAAAACAGCGGTGGTGGAAGGGTTAGCACAGCAAATTGTCGCGGGGTTGGTGCCACCGGCATTGGCCGATATTGAGTTGTTGGAGCTGGACATGGGGCTGTTGCAGGCCGGTGCCAGTGTCAAAGGTGAATTTGAACGTCGCTTGAAAGCGGTGATTGATGCGGTGCAGGCTTCGGTTAAGCCGATCGTTCTGTTTATCGATGAAGCGCACACCCTGATTGGTGCAGGTGGGCAGGCGGGCGGCAGTGATGCGGCTAACTTGTTGAAACCAGCATTAGCGCGTGGGGCTTTACGCACGTTGGCGGCGACCACGTGGTCGGAGTACAAAAAATATTTCGAAAAAGATCCGGCGCTGGCACGTCGTTTTCAGCCGATCCAAGTGCTGGAACCGACGGTAGAGCAAGCAACCACCATCCTGCGTGGTTTGGTGTCACGTTATGAATCTGCACATGGTGTCTATTTACGCGATGATGCGGTGGTTACAGCAGCGGCATTATCCGCTCGTTATCTGTCGGGCCGTCAGTTGCCGGACAAAGCGATCGATTTGCTGGATACCGCGTGTGCTCGAGTGAAAAACAGCCAGCATGCAATGCCGATTGGCCTGCAAACCGTGGCCACGCAACTAGCCGAGCAGCAGCGTCAATTAACGGCATTGCTACGGGATCGGCAGCAAGGTCTTGCTGTCGATATTAAACAAATCAATGCGCTGCAAACGCAAATTCCAATGCTGGTGGAAGAAGAAGCGACATTAACCGCGCACTGGCAACAGCAAGCGGCGTTGGTTGCCCAGCTGATATCCAGTCGCAGCCAGACAGAACATAGCGCATCATCGGAAGCCACATTGGCGGCCTTGTTGGCGCATCAGCAATTGCATGGCGTGCTGGTTCATCACGAAGTCACCCCGCATGTTATCGCCGATGTGATTGCCAGTTGGACCGGTATTCCTCTGGTTAATCTGATTGAAACCCCCTCAACGCAAGTCACGGAATTTGCAGCGCGTTTACAAGGCCGGATCCGTGGTCAGGATCAAGCCATTGCCTTGATTGAACGTGCCGTAAAAGCAACGGCGGCGGGGTTTGGCAACCCACAAGCGCCGACAGGCGTTTTCCTGCTGGCGGGGCCGAGTGGTGTGGGCAAGACGGAAACTGCATTAGCCGTGGCCGAGTTGTTATACGGTGGTGAACGCTTTCTGACCACCATCAATATGTCGGAATTTCAGGAAAAACATGCGCTTTCCCGCTTAATTGGCGCGCCACCTGGTTATGTCGGTTATGGCGAGGGCGGTGTGTTGACGGAGGCGGTGCGGCAACGCCCGTACTCGGTCATTTTGCTGGATGAAGTGGAAAAAGCCGACCCAGATATTATGAACCTGTTTTATCAAGTGTTTGATAAAGGCGTTGCCAATGACGGTGAAGGTCGGGCGATTAATTTTCGCAATACACTGATTTTTATGACGACTAATCTGGCGGCTGCACAGATAAATCAACTGGCAGCGGCGGAACCTGCTTGCTCAACTGATGCCATTACCGAAGCGATCCGCCCTCTGCTGGCGAAGCATTTCAAACCGGCCTTGCTGGCACGCATGAACATCATTCCCTATCTGCCGATCGATGGCGCGATCATGCGAGAACTGGTTGAGGTTCGTCTGCAACAACTCACGCAACGTATTGCACCGCGCGGTATTGCACTGACGTTTGACGCCATGGTGATCAGCGCCATTGCGGAGAACTGCACTCGCGTTGATAGCGGCGCCCGCAATATCGATTTTCTGGTGAATAACTATCTGCTGCCTGCGATCGCTGACCGCATTTTGCAGGCGCTGACCCAACAAGAAACATTGCAATCTATTCATGTGACGCAAGATGCACAGGGCAATTTCGAACTGAATATCGGATAAAAACCATGACTAATAATAATGCTGTTGCACGGCAAGAGCCGGATAACCCATATGCTTTAATAGGCAGCAGCCCATTGATGAAGCAAGTTTATCGCTTGATTTCCAAGGTGTTACACAGTGAGGCGAATATTTTGCTAACCGGTGAAACTGGCACCGGAAAAGAGTTAGTCGCGCGCGCGATCCATGAATATGGTCACCGGCGCACGCAGCCGTTTGTGGTGCAAAACTGCGCCAGCTTGCCAGATGGTTTGCTGGAAAGTGAACTGTTTGGTTACAAGAAAGGGGCTTTTACGGGGGCAGATCGCAATCACTTAGGGATGTTTGATGCCGCGAATAACGGCATTTTGTTTTTAGATGAAATCGGCGATTTACCGCTGCTGCTACAGGCAAAATTATTGCGTGTCTTGCAAGAGCAGGAGGTGCGCCCGCTGGGTGATACGCAATATCACAAAATTAACGTCAGAGTGATTGCCGCCACGCATCGCAATCTGGAAGAGATGGTGGCAGCGGGGGAATTTCGCAGTGATCTCTATTATCGTTTAGCGCATTTTCCAATTGAGTTGCCGCCATTGCAGGCCAGAGAAGGCGATATTCTCAAGCTGGCTAATGCGTTTATTCAGGAGATCGCGCTTCGCGATCGGCGGCCCGGTATGCAGCTCTCCGCTGCGGTTGAGCAGGCGCTGCAGCGTTATGACTTCCCCGGTAACGTGCGCGAACTGAAAAGCATGATCGAGCGTGCCATTTTGCTGGCCGATGATACCGATCGGCTGGAACTGCATCATTTTCCTAATTTACCACTGACACCCGCTCCCGGCGAGGCATCGCATGATCGGGGCGTGCTTAAGAAGCTGGTCGATCGATACGAACGGCAAGTGCTGATTGAGAGCTTAAAAACGCATCGTGGCAATCAACAAAATACCGCGATGGCGCTGGGCGTTGCCCGCCGAACCCTGCTGTACAAACTCAGTAAACACAACATTAATTCCCGTGACTGGAGAACATGATGCGTCTTGTTATTGCTTTCTGTCTGACTGGTTTGCTGCTCACTGCGTGCAGCAAAAAAGAGGGCTATCGGTATATCGGTGACACCGCACCGAATCAGCAAACCACCGTCCAAAATCCACCGGATGAGCAGGAGTGATCATGCCGCTTATTTTCGACTTAGTGAGTAAAGAGCAGCTTTCACCGTCGCTAAAAAGTTCTGTCACCTTTCGGGATGCGGGTGGCACGATTGGTCGCGCAGAGACGGCGACATGGAAGCTTACCGATCGCAGCCGTCATATCTCAGGTGTGCATGCCGAAGTGAGTTATGACAATGGTGTCTATTATCTGACTGATCGCAGCACCAACGGCACCTTTGATGCGGGTAAAGATGCGCGTTTACAGAAAAATGAAGACTATCCGATTGCGCACGGCGACAGCTTTCGGATGGGCAATTTCATTTTTAAAGCTCGCATTATTCAAGATGCTGAACGGTTTACCCATCAACATTTTGGCGAATCAGCGAACATATCGACGCTGATCCCAGACGATGAATTTCTGGATGTTGATCCGATGACCATGTTGGATAGACCGGAAAGCGACGAGCAGTTTTTAGCTTCATTCTCGGTGCAAGATGATGAACTCATGGCTTTTGATGAATCGCAATATGATCTCAATGAGCCATTTCAATCGCCTACATTAGTTGCTGATTCAACCGTTCAGACGCCGGATTTACTGACTGAACTGGCGATTACTGATCCCGTACCACTGCGGCCTGTGCCCGTAAAAACGCCGAAAAAAGCGCGAGTAACAACCAGTGCTGATGTTGGATCTGACGTGGAATCCTCATCGCTATTAACGCTGTTGGGTCAGGCTCTCGACTTTGATTTCAGCAAGTTGACGCCTGCAGAAACCGAGCTTGCCCTGCAAAATCTGGGGGCACTTGCCAAACAGAGCGTGCAGGGTTTGCAGCAGATGTTGCGAACCCGTGCCGAGATTAAAAACAAACTGCGCTTAGGCAATACCATGTTGCAAGAGAGTGGTAATAACCCACTTAAACTGTCAGGTAATTACGTGCAGACCCTGAATAACCTGTTGCTTGCGCAGAGCGGTTATCTCGCAGGGCCACAGGCCATTCGTCAGGCACTGAAAGATCTGCAAGCACATCAAGTGGCGAGCTTTGCGGCCAGTCGAACGTTGCTTGATTCGGTCTTTGAGCAGTTCTCGCCAACTCAATTGATCTACCGCTTTGAAACCTCAGGCCAACCTAACAAATGGGGTAATAAACAGGCCTACTACTGGCAGCAATATCAATTGCATCACCAGAAAATGGCGGCTGATCAAGAGTGGCGACACAGCCAGTTTATTCACGATTACGCTCGGGTCTATGAAGAGCAGGCGCAATACATCAATACGGCCTGGTCAGAGTTTGATGTACGGTGAACAGCATGAAAAAAAATCTATTTATAGTTCTTTGTGGCCTGATATTAACCGCATGCAGTAGTACGCCAGACCCCACATTACTCGATCTGACGCTCACCGCATCGGCTGATTTGAACCCGGATTTAACAAACCGTCCCTCACCCATGGTGATCAAGTTGGTTGAGTTGAAATCGCACACAGCATTTGAAAATGCTGATTATTTTGCGTTATCGGCGAATACCAAAAGTGTGCTCGGACCCGATTATGTTGCGGAAGAGATGATGCCGGTACGACCCGGTGAGATCAAAAAATTCAAACTCCGTCTGCATTCCGAATCGCGTTTTATTGGCGTATTGGCGGAATATCGCGCACTCGATAACGCGGTTTGGCGCTACGTGATCCAGCCTAAAAAAGAGGACTTTTCTGATATCCGCTTGGCATTGACCCAAGATGCGATACGACCACTGAAAACGGCGAAATACAGCGATAAAAAAGAGAGTGACGTAACGATTAATGCTACCAAAGCTCAACAGGCAACCAGCACATTGCCTAATGCAAATAAAGTGACAGCGACAGGCATTAACTCTGCAGCACCAGTGCAAAGTAGCACGATCAGCACGAAGCCCTCATTTAATTTAGATGTCACTGAATAACATAATAATATGGGATAAAAATGGACAAAATCGTCTGGCGCGAAGGGATGCTGCTGCGCCCGCAGCATCTGCAACAGCAAGAGCGCTATTATCAGCAAAAATTCAATGCACTATTACAAACCGTCGCTCCCTGCAACTGGGGCTTTTTCTCGGTAGAGATTGATAAACAGTGTTTGATGATGGGCAAGATTGTGGTTTCTCATGCGTCAGGGGTGTTACCCGATGGGGCATTATTTTCCCTTGGTGAAGATGATCACCCAACTGTCAGCATTAAGTCCGATTGTTACGATGCGATTGTCTATCTCGCGCTACCGTTGGTGACGGGAAATGCGGTGGAAAACCGTTTAGCCGAAGAGCATCAGGTCATTACCCCCTATGTGAGCTTTGAGAAGCTGGCCTATGACACTAATTATGGGGAACGGAACAGCTGTGCGGTGCTTTGTTGTCGTCATGATTTCCGGCTTTTAGTCGAGCAACCGGGTAGTAGTCAGGGCCTGCTGGATGCTGCGAATTGGATAAAAATGCCGCTGTGTCGTATTTCCGATGTCAGTTCTGATGGGGTAGTGACACTGGATGAGCAATTCCAACCCAGTTTTCTGCATTTTGGCGAGTGCCAGCAATTCCAAAGTTATTTGCGCGAGTTAGTCAATTTACTGGCCCATCGCGGCGATACGCTGGCAGGGCGAATTCGCCACAGTGGCCGTTTCGGCACGTCGGAAGTCGGCGATTTCCTGATGCTGGCGGTCATCAATCGCAATGAAACGCGCCTGCGCCATTTGTTGCAGTTAAAGCAGGTGCACCCAGAGCGCGTGTTTATGGAGATGGTGGCGCTGCACAGTGAGCTGGCCTCGTTTAATGGCGATAGTCGCCGCCCATTGCCTGAGCTGAGTTACTGCCACAACGAGCAACATACCTGCTTTGCCTGCGTGATGAATGAGTTACGTCAGCACCTAAGTCAGGTCATTGAGCAGCATGCGATTGAGTTGCCATTGCAGACACGTAAATACGGCATTCTGGTTTCGCCACTGCAAGATAAATCCTTGCTGGAACAGGCTCAATTTGTGCTCACCGCGCAGGCAGATGGTGAACCAGAACAGCTGCGCGCCAAATTACCCGCGCAACTGAAAATAGGTCCGGTGGAGCAGATCCGCCAGATGGTCAATTTGCATTTACCCGGTATCACGTTGCGTCCGCTTTCTGCGGCACCACGTCAGCTCCCTTTCCATGCCCGTCAGTTGTATTTCTCGCTGGAACTCGAGAGCAATATGCGCGCTCAGCTGGAAAGTTCGGGTGGTTTTGCCTTGCATGTCGCCGGTGATTTTTCCGAACTGCAACTGAATCTCTGGGCGATAAGGAATAGCTGATATGGCGAGAACAAATACAGAACATACGGTATTTCTGGGGCATCAGGCGAGCGATGATGAAGCGATCATCGTGCCATTACCCAAGACCAAAGCCAGTACGGCGGCGCGTTATCAGCATTTGGATGAGCGCATGGTTTACGCCGCCCGATTACGTCATGAAAAGGTGCTGAACATCGGCAGCAATGCATTGCTGACGGCAGCGACACCGCTGTTTCAGGCTATTACTGACCTCTCTGCGGAAACTTACGCAGCACCTGCTGAATTAAAAGAAGAGCTGGTCACACGTATCAAAGAGTTTGAGTTTATGGCGCAATCGCAAGGCTGTGACAGTACCGAAATCATCGCTTCTCGTTATGTGTTGTGTACGGCATTAGATGAGGCGATTACCACCAAACCGTGGAGCAGTAAGCTGGAATGGACCAAAAATAGCCTGCTGATCATCTTTCACAATGAGACCAGTGGCGGGGAAAAACTGTTCCAACTGCTGGATAAACTATCTCGCAACCCGACCAAACATATCAATATCTTAGAGCTGATCTATGTCTGTCTGAGCCTGGGTTATGAAGGGAAATATCGCGTGTTACAGCGTGGTTTGGCCGAGTTAGAGGCGATCCGTAACAGTGTCTATCGCCAAATCCGGCTGATCCGGGGTGAACACCCGCAAGATCTGGCTATCAACTGGCAACCTTCAACGCTTCGTGTGCAGCGACTGCCTTGGCATATCCCACTGTGGCTGATTGTGCTCATGGCACTGTGTTGCCTTGGTTTGGTGTACAGCGGTTTTCACTATGTGTTGGAGCATCAGACACAAACCATCCTGCAGCTGTATCAGATGGTGGGTCAGGAACAGGGGCACAGTGCGCGATGAAAAATTTTTACCGTTGGTGTGTGCATCAACTCAAGCAAACATGGTGTTGGACACTCGTGCTCACCTTATTGGGTTGCGCATTGGTATTTTGGCTCGGCCCGCTGATCGCCATTGCAGGGCATGCCATTTTGGCAGTCTTGGAAACGCGAGTTTTAGTGATCGTGTTGTTGCTGTTTAGCTGGCTACTGGTGTTGATGGTGCTGCCCGTGTTACGCAAAAGCCGTCGTCGGCGCTCGCTCAATGCCGAGCAACAACAGGGCGAGCTGATCAACGATGAACAGACCGACGATGAGCTGCATCTGTTAAAAGAGCGCCTCAATAAGGCACTGTCGATCGTTAAACATTCGAGTTTCTATGGCCGACGTCGGGCATCCCGTTATGAGCTGCCGTGGTATCTGCTGATGGGCGATCAGGGCAGTGGCAAAACCGCGTTGCTGGAAAATGCCGGCGTCGATTTTCCGTTGAATAAAAGCGAGGAGCGCATAACCCGTGACATCGGCCACACCCAAGCATGTGACTGGTATTTTGCCAATCAGGCCGTCGTTATTGATGTCAGTGGCCGTTATATGTTGCAGGAAGAACACTCCGTGGCAGCCCGTGTTTGGCCACAATTCTTGCAAATGTTATATCAAAAACGCCGTCGTCGCCCGTTGAATGGCATTGTTTTTACGCTCGATGTGACGCAATTGCTGAATCAAAGTGAAAATGCCCTGGAGCAGTATGCCCGCACAGTGCGAGCGCGCATCCAGCAGATCCAATCTCAGCTGTGTGCCGATATTCCGGTCTATCTGTTATTGAGCAAAGGCGATTATCTGGGGGGGTTCCAGCCCTTTTTTGATCAACTCAGTAAGGACGATCGCGAACAGATCGTTGGCGTCACGTTCAAAGAAGGCACCGATGGTACGCAAGCCGCCACGTTACGCAGCGAATTTGAAGAGCTGATCCGACGCATCAATGACATGGTGTTATCACGTATTCACACTGAACGTGATATCAAACGCCGTGGCGATATCATTCGTTTCCCGCTGCAATTTGCCGCCATCGTGGAGCCATTAACATTATTTGTCGAGTTGGCGTTTGGCCGTAATCGTTATCACCTGCCAACCCGCTTGCGTGGTATCTATCTCACCAGTGCACCGCATGTGGAAGCAAGTCAGCAATTAGATGAAACGACGGTTCGCATTGGTCGTAATTTAGGATTACAGCGTGAGTTGTTACCGATGGCCTCGCAAAATCGCGGTTTCTTTATCCGGCGCGTGTTGGAAGACGTGGTATTTAACGAAGGCGATCTGGCGACGGTCGATACGCGTTATGATCGCGGTCGTCGCTGGAGCAATCGCTTTGCCTGCCTGTGTGCCTTTGTCGTGGTGCTCGGCATCGGCTCAACGTGGATGCGGGTGTTTTATGACAACAGCAATCGACAACAGAGCCTGCGCGATC
>JAYSBB010000028.1:0-27147 GCA_041915645.1 Tolumonas sp. | reverse complement strand
GTCAAGCGTTGTTCGTCACAACCTGCTTAACTTGCTCTGTGTTGGCGTCTGCCGTCTCAGTGGGGCCGCATTATAGGGAGCCGAACTTTTTAGGCAAGCAATTTTTGTGATTATTTTCACATTATTAATTGCCCACACCCTGTACGCAATTATTCACATATTTATCCACAGAATCGGGGGTTTTGCACTGTTTTCTCTATCCTTTTATTGTGATTTATCAGATGCTGATAAGAGAAAATGTTAACTGGCTAGCGTTAAAGCAGTATCTCAATGGCAGCTATTGTCATAAGCATCTACCATGGGTGGTGACATCATCTCTATAACAACAATTTTAGCGAGTGCTATTCAATGAACATTCCACCACGTTATTCATTTTGTGTATTGGCCACTGCCGTGCTGGCAATCATCGGTTATTTTGTTTCTCCTCTGATTGGTCTGGGCATTGTCATTGGCGGTTTAGTATCCCCTCTCTTTGTTCTTTGTCATTCAGCAACACAGCAAAACAATTCTTCTCTTACTTCTGCCAAACCTGTTGCACCAGTTAAGTCTTCAGCTGCAAAAGCAACTTCCCCTGTCCGAGATATGGAGCAGAACGACGATACGGCGGTAATCACTCGCGCAGATTATACCGGTGAAGTGAAAACAATTTATGTCGGTAACTTGCCATACCGGGCAAACGAAGCCGCGATCCGTAGCTTATTTGCCGAACATGGTTTGGTATTGTCGGTTCGTCTGGTGAAAGATCGGGATACCGGTAAACGTCGGGGCTACGGTTTTGTGGAGATGCCAGCAGCGGCAGCTGATTCGGCCATTGCAACACTGAATGAGACCGAGTATCTGCAGCGTACCTTGAAAGTACGTGAAGCAAATGAAAAGAAAGAGCTGAAACCGGAAGATGAAAGCTCGAATTCAGCTGAGCTTTAATTCATAAGTTCAAATAGCTGTAATGGATGGAAGCCGTATTCAATGAGAATACGGCTTTTTTTATGCGCATCCTGATCCAGTAACGTGCAATAAGCCTGACCATTAATCGTGTCAGTGCTAGTACTTGCCGTGTGCGGTAATAATGTAGCGACCCGCTTGGCAATGGCTGCGCCGGAATCGACCAGTTGAATACCCGGCATGATGCGGTAGATTTCTTCTTTCAACAGCGGGAAATGAGTACAACCCAACACCAGTGTATCCGGTGGTAATGAATGGTCGGTTAATGGTTGTAATGCATCGCGGATAGCCAACTCATTAACTGCATACCCCGCCATCTTACGTTCTGCCTGGATCACCAGTTCGGTGACCCCCAGTCTTAATACCTGACAATGCGCCGCAAATTGGGCAATTAATTGTGAGGTATACGGACGTTGTACTGTCGCAGGGGTAGCCAATAGACCAATACACCGATTTTGTGTCAGCATGGCGGCGGGTTTGATGGCGGGAACCACACCCACAACCGGGATCGATAACGCCGCTCTGAGAGCCGGTAAGGTAATAGTACTGGCGGTATTGCAGGCGATGACGACCAGATCGATCTGGCGTTCATGCACCAGTTGTGTGATCAGAGAACAACAACGCTCAACAATGATATGTTCCGGTTGTTCACCATACGGAAAGAAGGCGTTATCAAACAGATAATCATAGCGATGTTCGGGCAGACGACGGCGGACTTCCTGATAAATAGAGAGCCCACCCATACCGGAATCAAAAAGCAGGATGTTCACGTTGATTCTCACCTTTTATAACGACGCGCGGAATGATACTCCCTTCCTACGCGATCGTCATCGCTCAACACGGACTAACAGTTGTAACTATTCATAACCGGCGGAGTCTGTTTTAACAATTGCGTCTGTTCACTCAATAGTTGGAATTGACGATGCCAGTAATCATCTGCATTGAACCAAGGGAAAGCCAATGGAAAAGCCGGATCTTGCCAACGCTGATGCAGCCAGACCAGATAATTAAGCATCCGCAGTGTACGCAAGGGTTCAATATAACTCAGCTGGCGTTCATCAAATTCACAGAACGCTTCATAACCATCGAGAATGGTATAGATCTGTTGCCGTTGTTCGGTTGCATCTCCAGACAGTAACATCCATATATCTTGAATAGCTGGCCCCATGACGCAATCATCCAGATCCAATAATGCAGGCGCATCACGCCACAGGATATTACCTGCGTGACAATCACCGTGTATTGCTAACTGCGGCACGGTAAACAGAGCATGTTCCTGTAATTGCTGCTGCAACTGTGCAAGTAATGCGGGCCATGGTTGTTGTGTTTTGCCCCACGGCTGATGTTGCAGTAAATAATCCACCGGACGTGTGAGACGATTATTCACATTAAAAGCCGGACGATGTTCCAGCTTATAGTCGGTGACACAACTGTGCCAGCGCCCTAACGCCTGCCCGACGGCTTCCAAGTGCATCATGTTATCCAGTTCGACGGCACGGCCGGCTCGGTATGGCCAGATCGCATAGTAGAAACCATCTATATATAGCAGCGATTCGCCTTGCCAAACCAAAGGCGCAAGCACGGGTACATCATGTTCAACCAGATAGTGAGTGAGCAGATGCTCTTCTTTTATCTGTGCTTGGTTCCAGCGTTCCGGACGATAAAATTTGATGACATAACGCTGGCGATCTTCAGCCTGAAACAGATAGACACGGTTTTCATAGCTGTTGAGGGGCGTTAAACCAGATTCAGGATATAACCCTTGTGCCGCCAGAGCCGACAGGATCAGCTCTGGGGTAAGCGATTGGAACTGAAATGAAGATTGCATGTAAGCCTTATTTAATGATGCCTCGGGCACGCAGGATCGCTTCTTTAAAATCAGGGACGGCGTCTTTGGCGAGACCTGGGATCATTTCCGTTTCGCCACGGCTGCGCATTTTTAGCTGATAGATCAGGGTGTCATCGCTGATGGTTTCCAGCGCATCAGGAAAACCGGCTTCACTAGCCACTTTTTGTAAAAATTGCAGCAAAGTCAGATCTTGATCTTGCAGCCATTCCGCTTGTAATAGTTCCAGCAGTTCTTCAATACGGTGACATTGCATGGTGTTCTCCTGATACAGAAAAATAGTATTTGTGAGTTATGTTTGTAGCTTACCAACAACTCACGGTCTGGTATAGCTGCCGGCTACAGCGGCGCTGACAGGCTAAGCCACGTGACCACCATGCAAACAGCCATCGCAAACCCCGATCGTGGCGACCGGTTAAGCGACAGCCCAGAATGACATTCCGCACTGCACGGCGAGTAATTTTGACATTATGGCCGGTAAGATAGGCATCAGAATGCTGGATCTTCTGCAGCGTTAATACGGCCATACCGATAGCCCACAAACAAAACTGTCGCAACCCCTGCTCTTCTGCGGGTATCGCCAGTGTGTATTCCAGTGCATCGCGCAGATGGCCGTGGGCAATGGCGACTAATTCTTGCCGACTAGCGATCAAGGTTGAATTACCGCTCGGCGGCCAGACGATGTCTTGTTGACTCACCAGTGTTTGTGGCCACCAACACACACCTCGTTTCGCATCGTCCCAGACATCTTTCAGGATATTCGTCAGCTGCAAACCTAAGCCAAATGAGACAGAGAGCGCCGCCAGCTCTTCGCGCTGCGCCTGCAATGACGGGCGATAAGCGATAAAGAGCGCCGTCAGCATTTCACCCACCACACCAGCTACGGCATAGCAGTAATGATCTAATGCCGTTTGATCATCTAACCCATGCGGGGAAGCCAGTGTCTGATAACGGGTCATACCGTGACTCATGATCGCCACACCGCGTAATAAGATCTGCTGCACTTCCGCGGGGAATTGTTGGTAATGCGCAATGACGCTGACGGTTTGTGCAATCAGCTCTTGTTCTGCGGCTGATGTGCCCGACGATAAATGTGGCGACAGCTGCTGATGCAAGCATTCCGCTGGTTGTTTACCTGACAGCACATCGAGAAATAGCTGAATAAAATTGGTTTTCTCTTCACAACAGAGCGTTGGCTCATCTTCAATGGTATCGGCGATCCGGCATAACAGATAGGCATTACCCACCCAATCGGCCAATGGCGCTGGTAGCTGAGGAATCGTCAGCGCAAAGGTGCGGGATACTTTAGCCAATAATTCGGCTTGTAGCGGTTCAGTCATGGGATCGTTTCAGGAATTTGGCCAGCAGATCAAAGTTTATCATCGATCCGTGTTGTCCGCAGCAAGCCAAATCCGTGAACTGTTCGTATAATCAACTCAGTTTTATTGACCGGTAACCCTGATGAAATACCGTGACTTACGTGATTTTATACGTCTGCTGGAAGAACGCGGCCAACTCAAACGCATCTCGCAGGAAATCGACCCCTATCTGGAAATGACTGAAATAGCTGACCGCACCTTACGTGCACAAGGCCCGGCATTGCTGTTTGAAAACCCGAAAGGTTCACGTCACCCCGTATTAGCTAACCTGTTCGGTACACCACAACGTGTGGCGTGGGGCATGGGGCAAGACGATGTCAGCGCACTGCGCGATGTCGGTGAATGGATGGCAATGCTGAAAGAACCGGAGCCTCCGAAAGGCTTACGCGATTTGTTTGATAAGCTGCCATTGTTTAAACAAATTCTGAACATGCCGGTTAAACGGCTGAGCAAAGCACCGTGTCAGGAGATTGTACTGACTGGCGATGAAGTCGATTTATACCAGCTCCCCGTGCAGCACTGCTGGCCAGGCGATGTCGCCCCGCTAGTCACCTGGGGACTGACCATAACCCGCGGCCCTTACAAGAAACGTCAGAACCTTGGCATTTATCGCCAACAGCTACTCGCTAAAAATAAACTGGTGATGCGTTGGTTGGATCACCGCGGTGGCGCGATTGATTTTCGGGAATGGCAGGAAGCCCATCCGGGCGAGCCTTACCCAGTTGCCGTTGCTATTGGTGCTGATCCGGCCACTATTTTAGGTGCGGTAACACCCGTTCCAGACACGTTGTCGGAATATGCCTTTGCCGGTCTGCTGCGTCAAAGCCGTACCGAGGTGGTCAAAGCATTGAGCTGTGATCTTGATGTGCCAGCCAGTGCCGAAATTGTGCTGGAAGGTTATCTGATGCCCGGTGAAATGGCACCGGAAGGGCCATATGGCGATCACACCGGTTACTACAATGAAGTCGATGAATTCCCGGTATTTACCATTACCCACATGACCATGCGTAAAGACGCCATTTATCACAGCACCTATACCGGACGCCCGCCGGATGAACCAGCGATGCTGGGTGTGGCATTAAATGAAGTGTTTGTGCCACTGTTACGTAAGCAATTCCCGGAAATTATTGATTTTTATCTACCGCCGGAAGGCTGTTCGTATCGCATGGCCGTAGTCACTATTAAGAAGCGTTACCCAGGCCACGCCAAACGCGTGATGATGGGGGTATGGAGTTTCCTGCGTCAGTTTATGTATACCAAGTTTGTTATTGTTTGTGACGATGATGTTAACGCGCGTGACTGGAATGACGTAATATGGGCCATTACTACGCGCATGGATCCAGCCAGAGATACTACGCTTATAGAGAATACGCCGATTGATTATCTGGACTTTGCCTCACCGGTGGCCGGTTTAGGTTCTAAAATGGGTCTGGATGCCACCAACAAATGGCCGGGCGAAACACAGCGTGAATGGGGAACCCCTATTCATATGGACGAAGCGGTGAAACACCGTGTTGATGAACTCTGGGATTCACTGGGTATTTTAGATTAGCACCATAACCCAGCCGCTCTGAACGAACATTATTACGAGGAATGCTATGGCACGCACTGTCTGTCATCTGGAAACTCTGCATGAGTGTGCGGAACACATCTGGCATGTTCGCTTGATCCCTGAGCAACAGATTGCTTATAAACCAGGGCAATATCTGCAAGTGATCATGGGTGAAAAAGATCACCGCTCCTTCTCGATTGCCAGTTCGCCCAGCCGTGGCAATGTGCTGGAACTGCAGATCGGCGCCACACCCGGTAACAAATATCCGGGACAGGTACTGGAAGCATTACGTGCTGATGGCAAAATCGAAGTAGAAATGCCATTAGGTAATGCCTATCTGCGCGAACACAGTGAACGCCCAATGTTGTTGATTGTTGGCGGCACAGGTTACAGCTATGCCCGCTCAATTTTGCAATACCTGGTCGATAACAAAATGCCGCGCCGCACCTATCTATACTGGGGTGTCCGTAACGCCGATCAGCTGTATGAAGGTGAAGAGGTGTTGAACTGGGTCAGCGAATTTAAAGATCTGACCTTTGTACCGGTAGTGCAATTCCCGGATGATGACTGGTTGGGACGTTCAGGTTTAGTACATGAAGTCGTGCTGAGCGATTTCCACTCCTTTGACCAGTTTGATATTTATGTCGCAGGACGTTTTGAAATGGCGGCGGTAGTGCGGGATGCATTACGTCATCGCGGTATCAAAGAAGAACATCTGTTTGGTGATGCCTTCAATCTTCTCTAGTTAATGAATGCGGGTTTCAATACCGAAACCCGCATATCGAAAAAAACTTACTCACGCTCTGCCAACTGTTTTTCCAGCTGTTGCAGTTTTTCTTCCAGCGCCTGTAGCTTTTCGCGCGTGCGCAATAACACTTTAGTCTGCACATCAAACTCTTCGCGACTTACCAGATCCAGTTTCATCAACTGCGCCTGCAGCACCTGTTTCACTTTTTTATCCACTTCTTCGCCCACGCTTTTCAGCCCTGGCGGTAACGCGGCCTGAATAGAGCGCGCCATCTCTTCAATTTTGTTCGGATTGATCATGCTGTTCTCCTCTGCATGCGGCGATTCTGCCGCAGGATGTGCCAACTTGCCAGCTACAGATCGGCATGTTCACGGATACATTCCAAAAAGGCCTCGCCAAAACGCTCTAATTTGCGATAACCCACGCCGTTGATGGTAAGTAAATCCGCCTCGGTAACCGGTTTAAATTGCGCCAGCTCCAACAAGGTCGCGTCATTAAAGACCACATACGGTGGAATACCCTCTTCTTCCGCCAGTTGTTTGCGCAATTTGCGTAACTCTCGGAATAAAGCCGCGTCTTCGCCCTGCGCCAACTCCAGCTCACGCCGGCGGAGTTTTTTCGCCGATAACAATTCGGTGCGTGGTACTGCCAACTCCAGCGGTTGATCACCACGTAACACCGGACGCGCCGCTTCAGTCAGTTGTAACACCAAATGACGAGTGATGTTTTGCACCAGCAAGCCTTTGTGAATTAACTGACGTAACACCGATAACCAGTATTCGTGCGACTGATCTTTGCCAATGCCATACGTTGTAAGTTTGTCATGACCCAACTCGCGGATCCGCTGGCTTTGCGCGCCACGTAATACCTCAATCACATGGCCCATGCCATAACGCTGCCCGACCCGATAGACACAAGACAGTGCTTTGCGTGCATCGTCGGTGCCATCATAGGTTTTCGGTGGATCGAGACAAATATCGCAGTTACCACATGGCTCGGCGTGATATTCGCCGAAGTAATTGAGTAACACCTGACGGCGGCAGGTTTGCGCTTCCGCGAACGCCGACATCAGATTCAGTTTGAAGATCTCAACCTGTCGTTGCTCGGCATTTTCGTTGTTTTCCAGCAACCCCCTGACCCGCTCAATATCCGCCGGATCAAACAACAGCAACGCTTCTGCCGGTAAACCATCACGACCTGCGCGACCGGTTTCCTGATAATAAGCTTCGATGTTTTTCGGAATATCGTAGTGCACCACAAAGCGTACGTTAGGTTTATCGATGCCCATGCCGAATGCCACGGTCGCCACTACGATATCGAGGTCGTCGCGGATAAACGCGTCCTGCACGCGAGCCCGCTCATCCGCCGGTAAACCAGCATGGTAGCAGGCCGCCCGGTAGTTGCGGACCTTCAGCAGATCAGCGACCTCTTCCGTCCGTTTACGGCTGGTGCAGTAAACAATACCGCACTGACCAGCCTGCTTTTGTACATACTGCAGCAGCTGCTCAGAGGGTTTGAACTTTTCCACCAAGGTGTAACGAATATTCGGGCGATCGAAACTGGCTAAATGCACATGTGGATTGTTCAGCGCTAAACGACTGAGAATATCTTGTCGTGTCGCATCATCAGCCGTGGCGGTCAGAGCCACCAGCGGAATGTGTGGAAACAGATGACGCAGCCGGCCCAGCTCGGCATATTCCGGGCGGAAATCATGTCCCCACTGTGAGATACAGTGCGCTTCATCAATGGCAATTAACGCCAAGGGCATCTCTTGCAGGCGAGCTAAAAAATCAGGCAACAGAATACGTTCTGGCGCCACATACAGCAGCTTTAAATCGCCGCGCCAAAGCTGGCCATAAATGTCCATCAATTCGTCACGCGCAAGCCCTGAGTGCAATCCGGCAGCAGCGACACCATTGGCACGCAACGCATCAACCTGATCTTTGATCAGAGCAATCAAGGGCGAGACCACAATCGCCAATCCGGGGCGTACCAGTGCCGGAATTTGGTAACACAACGATTTGCCGCCGCCGGTTGGCATGATAGCCAAGACATCTTTGCCAGCCACCAATTGTTCGATAACGGTATCTTGCCCGGGACGGAATGCCTGAAAGCCAAAAACCTCCCGCAGCACGTCTAACGGCTGAGGATATGAGAGCGACTGCACGAAGGGCGTGTCCTGCATGGCGGAATTTAAAATCATAGCTACATTCTAATTAAGTGTGCTGTGCAGTGATACAGGCAGGAGAAAGTATCGCCGATCTGAATATTCATATAGTTGCATCGCATATATTTTTTTGAACAAAAAATACACAGTTCTTATACTTATTTGTAACTATACGTAACTTTTTTATTTCATATATACTTGATACGCGTCAAAGTTTCCCCCGCCGTTGATTGCAATTGCGTTCCATACTATGAGCAGGGAGGAGTACCTATGGGCCAGACTACACCGCTCCGCAGTGATGAGCTGCTACGGCAATTAGAACATTTGCGCCATACCGCGCAAGACTCGAGCCTGTTGCTATGGCTGCAACGGGAGCTGGACGGTTATGATGCCAGTGACGAATTGCCTTGGTATCGCATCATGGAATGTCGCCAACGTGGCTTGTTTATGCATCATGGCACCGCCCATCAACAAACCAGCCAGATCAATGAAAAATGTTTATGCCAGCGCGATATGGAACGTGTGCGGTATTTACTGATCAGAGGACCACTTTCCTGTTATCTCGATAGCCATACGCCGACACTCGAACGGTGGCCAGATAGCTTATTGCGGGAATACAGCCAGCATTTGATCCCTGAACATGTCTGTTTATACGCATGGAAAGAACCGATTGCTTCCGTCAGAGAACACCTGTTGTTAGGTATTAGCAGTGTACTGCAACAATACGTACCATCCATGTGTCGTGAAATGGAAAATGCCAATCGCTCCCTTCGTACCTTGCAACACCGCCAATGGTGGGTTTGATCTGTTAGATCTGAAAATAACAACAAACAAGATGTTAATGACATAATTGCAGTGGTTCATTTCCTGATATACCCGCCAACCCTGTCTGGTATATGCTCAACGCCCGTCTCCGCTTTCTGTTAATTGCTATGAAATCATCAACCCAAGGTATGTTGTATGCCCTGACTGCATTTTTGATCTGGGGTATTGCGCCGCTGTATTTCAAACATATTGGTTTTGTGCCTGCTGAAGAAATCGTCACTCATCGCATAATTTGGTCGTGTCTATTTTTGATCTTACTGGTGTGGTGGACTAAAACCGGCCGTCAAGTACTGGACGTTTTTCAGCATTCTCGTTATCTGGCGTTATTGACGCTCACCGCGATATTGATTGCCGCAAATTGGCTGCTATTTATCTGGGCCATCAACCATGATCATATGCTGGAATCCAGCCTCGGTTATTTCATCAACCCATTGCTGAACATTGTATTAGGCATGCTGTTTTTAGGTGAAACGCTACGCCGTTGGCAATGGCTGGCCGTGGCGCTCGCCACTTCAGGGGTGATCTTGCAAATAATTACGCTCGGAGTGTTTCCCTGGATCGCGCTGTCATTGGCCAGCAGCTTCGCGGTGTATGGCCTGATCCGAAAGAAGATTGCCGTCGATTCACTGACCGGATTATTAGTGGAAACGGTGATGTTAACGCCGCTGGCAGCGTGGTATTTGTTCTTCCATGCAGACACAACCACCAGCCACCTGAGCCAGAATCCGCTTTCATTAAACTTGTGGTTGCTGGCAGCCGGGATCATCACCACCGTCCCGTTACTCTGCTTTACGGCAGGGGCTAAACGCCTGCGTCTGTCCACCATTGGCTTTTTTCAATATCTTGGCCCCAGCCTGATGTTTATCTTCGCTATCACCCTCTATCACGAACCGATTGTCTGGCAAAAATGGCTGACTTTTTTGCTGATTTGGTCAGCGCTGGTGCTCTTTAGCTGGGATGCCTGGCGTCAGAATAAACAAAGGTAAAGCTCGATCACGATCCTGATCAGGAAATGACCTGATTCTGAGAGGCTCATCATAAATTTTGTAACCGGTTACTGTAACCGGTTACAGATCTCCATATAGTTAGCCTGCACACACCCCAAAAGGCCCATGGAGGGTTTAACTATGAAAAAATATTTCTTTGTTGCGCCGCTGGCATGTCAACCAGCATGGTCGTCAACAAAATGAAACAAGCTGCCGCACAAAAAGGATTAGAAACTGAAATCATTGCAGTCGCGATGGAAGAGTTTGATAACACCCTGCCTAAATATGACTGTTGCCTGCTCGGGCCACAGATCAAATACAAATTCGATGAATTCAAGAAAAAAGCTGAAGCCGTCGGGAAACCGATCGCGGTGATCAACAGCATGGATTACGGCATGATGCGTGGCGATAAAATTCTCGCTGATGCACTGGCCATGATGGCTTAAGAAATAAGACGGCGTAATAAGTTGTAGCCACTTTCTAACAACAACTCACTGTCTCTGGGAGACATGTTATGTCTAATGCATTTTTTGATTTTATCGAAAACAAAATCAGCCCAATTGCCGCACAGGCCGGTACACAACGCCATATCATGGCTGTTCGTGATGGTTTTATCGGTGCGATGCCATTCATGATTGTAGGTTCGTTCCTACTCGTGTTTGCTTTCCCACCGTTCTCACCAGATACCACCTTTTTCCTCGGTCAGTGGTGGAATGCCATGTCCAAGGCCTATTTCAACGAGATCATGACGCCGTTCAATATGTCGATGGGGATCATGGCCTGTTATATCAGTGCGGGTATTGCCTATAACCTGGCACAAAGCTACAAACTGGACGCCTTCCCTTGTGCCATGCTGTCGCTGATGACCTTCCTGCTGATTGCTGCACCAATGAAAGATGGTTCATTGCCAGCAAACTTCTTGGGCGGTACCGGTATTTTCACCACCATCATTGTCGGTATTTATGTCACCGAACTGATGCGTTTCCTGAAAATACGCAATATCGGTATCAAACTACCAGAACAGGTACCCGAAAAAATCCGTCAGTCGTTCAATCTGCTGATCCCGGCTTTGATTGTGATCCTGACTATTTATCCGCTGAATCTGTTCATGCAACACCAGTTTGGCATGATCCTGCCAGATGCCATCATGGCGGTATTCAAGCCATTGATCTCTGCGGCTGACTCACTGCCTGCGATCCTGTTCGCGGTGTTCCTGTGCCACGTATTATGGTTTGCTGGTATTCATGGCGCGGCGATTGTTGGCGGTATTCTGGCACCATTCTATCTGGTGAACTTAGGCCTGAACCAGGCAGCACTGGCCGCTGGTCAGCCATTACCTCACATCTTTGTTGAACCTTTCTGGTCATTTTTCATTGTGTTAGGTGGCTCTGGCGCTACGTTGGGTTTAGTTCTGCTGTACATGGGAAGTAAATCAGCTCACCTGCGTTCAATCGGTAAGCTGGGTATCGTGCCTGCCATGTTTAACATCAACGAACCGGTTATTTTTGGTAGCCCAATCGTGATGAACCCGATTCTGTTTGTTCCATTCATTGTTGCGCCAATGGTGAATGCGACAGTGGCATGGTTTGCAGCTAGCTCAGATCTGATTGGTAGAGCGATCTCATTAGTACCATGGACTGCACCAGCGCCAATCGGTGCTGCATGGGGTGCCGGCTGGCAGTTCAGTAATGCATTCATGGTTATTGGTTTGATTGCACTGGACTTAGTCATCTACCTGCCATTCTTCAAAATCTATGAAAAACAACTGCTGGCACAAGAAGCCGAAAATGAAGCAGAAATGAATGCACAAGCTGACGCTGCGTAATTAACGACACATAAGAATAGGAAATTTGGCAATGAGTGAAGAAGCTGAATTCAATCTGGAATCCACCGTCATGGAACTCATCATCAATGCAGGCGAAGCGCGCAGCTTCGCCATGCAGGCCCTGCGAGCGGCCAAACAGCACAACTGGGCGCAGGTTGATGTGTTACTGACACAAGCGTCTGAAGCGTCAAAACGGGCCCATGATGTACAAACCATGCTGATTGGGCTCGATGAAGGCTGCGGTAAAATTCCGGTTAACTTGATCATGGTGCATGCCCAAGACCACATCATGACCTCGATGCTGGCGCGCGAGATGATCGAAGAGTTAATCGATATGCACAAATTATTAGCGAATGGAGTAACAGCATGAGCGTATTTCCAAAAGACTTCCTGTGGGGGGCAGCGACAGCTTCCTATCAGGTAGAAGGCGCTCATGATGCCGATGGTAAAGGGCTGTCGAACTGGGATGTCTATTCCCACTTACCCGGCACCACGTACATGGGCACTAATGGTGATGTCGCCGCCGATCATTACCACCGCTTTAAAGAAGACGTGGCGCTGATGGCGGAATTGGGCATGAAGAGCTACCGCTTCTCGGTGTCATGGCCTCGCCTGTTCCCGAAAGGACGCGGTGAAGTGAATGAAGCCGGCGTGAAATTCTACAGCGACCTGATCGACGAATTATTGAAATACGGCATCGAACCGATGCTGACCATGTATCACTGGGATCTGCCGCAAGCACTACAAGATGAGATCGGTGGTTGGGAATCACGCGAAATCATTGATGCCTTTGAAGGTTATGCCCGCCTGTTGTATGAACGTTACGGCGACCGCGTGAAACTGTGGGCCACTTTTAACGAGACCATCGTCTTCACCGGTTTGGGTTATCTGACGGGGATGCATCCACCGGGAGTGAAAGATCCAAAACGAGCGATCCAGGCCTGTCATCATGTGTTCATCGCCCACGCCCGTGCGGTAGAAACTTTCCGCAACATGGGTGTGCAAGGTCAGATTGGTTTTGTGAACGTGTTGCAACCCAACGACCCGATCACTAACAGTGCGGAAGATGTGAAAGCTTGTGAGCAGGCCGAAGCCTGTTTCACCCACTGGTTCTACGACCCAGTATTAAAAGGTGAATACCCGGCAGAATTGCTGGCAATGGCACAAACCGCATTAGGCGTGCCTGTGTTTGCCCCTGGCGATGCTGAGCTGATGAAAAACAACATCTGTGATTTCATCGGGGTGAACTATTACAAACGGGAAATGATCGCGGCCAACAACGATGTTGATGGTTTTGCGATGAATACGTCAGGACAAAAAGGCTCCGGTCAAGAACTGGGCTTCAAAGGCTTGTTCAAGATGGTACGCAATCCGAATGGTCGTTACACCGATTGGGATTGGGAAATCTATCCGGAAGGTTTAACCGATGCCATCATGCGTATCAACAAACGCTACGGTAATGTGCCCATCTATATCACCGAAAACGGCCTAGGTGCGAAAGACCCAATCGTCAACGGTGAAGTGCTGGATCAGCCACGTATTGATTATTTACGTGAGCACATTCAAGCAACTGGCGAAGCAATCAAGCTAGGTGCCGATGTTCGCGGTTATTATCCGTGGTCTTTCATCGACCTGCTGTCATGGCTCAATGGTTACCAGAAACAATATGGTTTTGTTTACATCGATCAGGCGAATGGTCTGGCACGTAAGAAAAAACTCAGTTTCGGCTGGTATCAAGACGTGATCCGCAGTAACGGTGAAAAACTTTAATCTTCACATCCCCTCGTTACTGAGGGGATTAATTTTTTTGTTGTCAGGAATGTTGTACTCATGGATGCTTCATCAACTGAATTGTTGGGTCTGGTTGCAGGTTGTCTTACTACCGGCTCCTTTATTCCACAAGTGATTAAAATATTGAAAACCCGCGATGTTTCCAGTATTTCGCTGGTGATGTATGTGGCATTCACCGTCGGTGTGCTGTTGTGGTGTATTTATGGTTTTATTAATGGGCAAGCATCTATCGTCGCCGCAAACGGCATTACGCTGGCATTAGCATCCATTATTTTGGGAATGAAAATTCGCTATCGTTAACGGCTTCTGTGACGGCGATAGCGACAGATAGCAACATCCCTTGCGATAGCCAGCATCAACACTGATAATTCGAGGTTTGAGCAACAACCTGCTCGCCCGATGTAGTTTTAAGGGATGAAACATATGGCAACAATAACCGATGTATGCCGTTTAGCTGGGGTATCGAAAGCCACGGTATCGCGAGTGCTGAATAACACCGGACAGGTGAAAGAAAGCACCCGGGCACAAGTCTATAAAGCCATACAAGAATTAAACTATCGACCGAATGGTCTGGCGCAGGCGCTGGCGACGCAACGCTCGAATACCATTGGTCTGATCCTGTCTGATTTTAACGGTAACTTCTTCGGCGATTTACTAAAACAAGCCGCGCAGAGTGTCGAGCTCGCTGGTAAACATCTAATTGTGACCGACGGTCACGATAATCCGGAACGTGAAATTGTGGCGATCAACATGCTGGTTGATCGTTGCTGTGATGCCATCGTGTTATACAGCCGGTTTATTCCGGAAGATAAGCTGATGGAATTGATTGATGAGTTGCCGATCCCGCTGGTGGTCATGAACCGCCGGTTACCAAAGGCACCTGAACGCTGCATCGTCTTCGCTCAGCAAGAGGCCGCCCACGCTGCCGTCACGCATCTGCTGGAGTTAGGTCATCGCAACATTGCCTGTATCACCGCTCGTATGCAAACACCGACCGCACAAGCGCGTCTGCAAGGCTATCGGGATGCATTAGCCGATTATGGCATTCCATATAATCCGAATCTGGTCGCTCATGGGCAGAACCTGATCCCCAGTGGTTATACCGCTTGTCAGGAGTTACTGCGAAGCGATAATCCGTTCAGCGCGCTGTTCAGCTGTACCGATAATATGGCGGAAGGGGCCTACCGTGCACTGAGTGAGGCTGGTTTAAAAATTCCAGATGACGTCTCTGTTTTTGGCATTGATAACGAATTGATGGCCGCGTTTATGACCCCATCGTTATCAACGGTGAATATTCCTGTCGTTGATATGACGAAAGCCGCGATTGAGCAGGTTATCCGACTGGCCAATGGTGAAGAGGCGTATGCTATCCCGCTGTTTCATGGCGAGTTAGTGTTGAGAGAATCCGCCATTCCGTATCATGCCGGCTAAGTCAGCAATACACTAAGAGCCTCCGCAGAGGCTCTTTCTGTTAGTGCATTAATGCAGTTTATGTTGCCACTGTTTCACCAGCGCATAAATCGCCGGGATCACCAGCAGTGTCAGCACGGTCGATGACACCATACCGCCCACCATCGGTGCCGCAATACGGCGCATGACTTCAGAACCCGTGCCGGTACCCCACATGATCGGTAATAAACCACACATGATGGTCACGACCGTCATCATCTTCGGCCGTACCCGCTCGGCAGCCCCCACCACAATCGCCGCATAGAGATCGGCGATGCTTGGTATCTCGCCAGTCAACTTCGACTGTTTTTCTTTCCACGCATGCTCGAGATAAATCAGCATGATGACGCCGGTTTCCGCCGCCACTCCCGCCAACGCGATAAAACCAACCACCACGGCCACTGACCAGGCATAGTTGAGCCACCACATCAGCCAGATCCCGCCCACCAGTGCAAATGGCACCGACAGCAGCACGATCAAACTATCAGTCAGATTACGGAAGTTGAGATACAACAGCAGGAAGATGATCAGTAAGGTAAACGGCACCACAATCGCCAGCCGCGCCTTGGCACGTTCCATATATTCAAACTGACCACTCCAGCTTAAGTGATAACCCGGTTCCAGTTTGACCTGCTTATCAACTGCCGCTTTAGCATCGGCAACATACGAACCGATATCCCGATCGCCTAAGTCGACATACACGTAGGCTGACAATTCGGCATTTTCTGTGCGGATGCTTGGCGGCCCTTGTTCCAGTAATAAACTCGCCAGCTGACCCAATGGGATCAAGCCGCTATTGGTCGGCACTAACACTTCACTGGCAATCGACTGCGGGGTGTCACGCAATTCACGTGGATAACGCAAAATCACGCTGTAACGCTCACGCCCTTCCACGGTATTGGTAATAGTTTCGCCACCCAGTGCCGAAGCAATCACCTGTTGCAGCGTGTTGATACTGACACCATAACGCGCCAGTGCATCACGATCAGGGTTTAGCGTCAGATAATAACCACCGGTAATACGTTCGGCATAGGCACTGCGGGTGCCCGGCACTTGCTTCACCGCCTGTTCCACCTGCCGGGCAATGCGCTCAATACCGGCCAGATCGGGGCCAAACACCTTGATACCAATCGGTGTACGAATACCGGTCGACAGCATGTCGATACGGGCGCGGATCGGCATGGTCCAGGAATTGGCAACCCCCGGCATTTTCACCGCTTTATCCATCTCGTCCACCAGTTTTTCGGCGGTCATCCCCGGGCGCCATTCCGCTTCCGGTTTCAAGTTAACTACGGTCTCGAACATTTCCAGCGGCGCCGGATCAGTCGCGGTATTCGCCCGCCCCGCTTTGCCAAACACCGATGCCACTTCCGGGAAGGATTTGATGATGCGATCTTGCTGCTGCATCAGCTCTGCCGCCTTGGTGACACTCATACCCGGCAACGCGGCCGGCATAAACAGCAGCGTGCCTTCATGCAAGGTCGGCATAAATTCACTACCGATCTGTTTGAGCGGAAACCAGGTCGCACCCAGCATCGCCAGTGACAGCAAAATCGTGGTTTTCTTAAAACGTAACACCACAGAAATAAAGGGTTTATAACCGGCGATTAGCACCCGGTTGATCGGGTTTTTCTGCTCGGCAATGATGTGACCTCGAATAAACAGCAGCATCAACACCGGTACCAGCGTCACCGATAACAAGGCAGCTGCCGCCATGGAGAAAGTTTTGGTGAATGCCAGCGGGCTGAACATACGGCCTTCTTGCGATTCCAGCGTAAACACCGGCAGGAAAGAAACCGTAATGATCAGCAGCGAGAAAAACAGTGCCGGCCCCACCTCTTTACAAGCTTCATAGATGATATCGCGCCGAGGCGTGCCGGGTGCTGCACGTTCCAGATGCTTATGCGCGTTCTCCACCATCACGATCGCGGCATCGATCATCGCACCAATGGCGATGGCGATACCACCGAGACTCATGATGTTGGAATTCAGCCCCAGCAGATGCATGCCAATAAACGCCGCCAGTATGCCAACCGGCAACATCAAAATAGCCACCAGCGCACTGCGTACATGCAACAAAAACAGCACACAAACCAATGCTACGATGGCACTCTCTTCCAGCAGCGTATGTTTCAGCGTATCAATCGCTCGGTAAATCAATTCCGAACGGTCATACACCGGCACTACTTCCGTACCTGCGGGCAAACTGGCTTTCAGGCTTTGTAATTTCGTTTTAACCTGTTCGATAACATTCAGTGCATTTTCACCGCTGCGCGCCACCACGATGCCGGACGCCACTTCGCCTTCGCCATTCAACTCGGCCAACCCGCGCCGCTCGTTCGGTGTGAGCTCAACCTGCGCCAAATCGCCGACCCGTACCGGTGTGCCATTCACCGATTTCACCACCAGCTGGCGAATATCGTCGAGATTACGCAGGTAACCCTTGGCGCGTACCATAAACTCGGTTTCCGCCATCTCAATGACACGACCACCGACATCCTGATTGTTATTACGCACCACATCCATCACCTCAACCGGTGAGATGTTGTAGGCCTGCAATTTGCGCGGATCGAGCACCACCTGATATTGCTTCACAAAGCCACCAACGCTGGCGACTTCAGCGACACCGGGGGTGGCGGAGAGCGGATAACGTAATGTCCAATCTTGCAATGAGCGCAAGGCCGCCAGTGATTGATTTTTAGCCACCAGCGCATATTGATACACCCAACCAACACCGGTGGCATCCGGCCCCAGTGTCGGCGTGATGCCACTCGGTAATTTGCCCGATACACCGTTTAAGTATTCCAGCACCCGCGAACGCGCCCAATACAGATCAGTGTGGTCGTCAAAAATGACATACACAAAGGAGGAGCCAAAAAACGAGTAACCGCGCACCACCTTGGCTTTCGGCACCGATAGCAAGGCTGAGGTCAGCGGATAAGTGACCTGATCCTCCACCACCTGTGGCGCCTGACCAGGGTAGTCGGTGTAAACAATCACCTGCACATCCGACAAGTCAGGAATGGCATCGAGCGGCGTTTTCATGACCGCATAAATACCGCCAGCGACAGTCAGCAACGTCAACAACAACACCAGAAACAGGTTATGCAACGACCAGTGGATAAGCCTCTGTAACATGGTTACTGCCCTCCCATGCTGGAGAAGGCGGCTTGCAGATTACTTTCGGAGTCGATGAGGAAGTTAGCTTGTGTCACTACCTTTTCACCCGCATTAACGCCGGAAACCGCAATCTGCCGTTCGCCGTTCTGCACTTCGCCGCGCGCCAGCACCTGCACTTTGCGGGGTACATATTTACCGTTGCCCTGATCAATCAACACCACCTGCCGATGACCACTGTCGATCAACGCCGATTCCGGGATCACCAGTTGCCCTTGTGCACTGATTGGCACTTGTAAACGCGCTTCGGCATACATGCCCGGTTTCAGTTTGCCTTGCTGGTTATCTAGCTCAATCCGTACCTGCACAGTACGGGTTTCTGCATTCATGGTCGGATAGATAAAGGCCAATTTGCCGGTAAAAGTCTCTGCCGGATAAGCATTCACTTTCACCTGTACCGTTTGCCCGACCTGCACGGCAGCTAGATCTTGTTCAAACACTTCCACCAATAACCAAAGCTGTGACAGATCGGCAATTTGGTACAAGGCATCGCCAGCACTGAATTTCATGCCTTGGGTAATATTCTTGGTCATCACAATGCCATTGCTCGGGGCTTGCAGTGCCAACGTGCGTTTAACTTCGCCACCGTCTGCCAGCCGACGAATAGCGCCGTCCGGAATATCCCAATAGCGTAAACGCGTCAGCGCAGCCCCACCTAATCCGGCAGGTGACAACTTATCGGCATCCACATTGGGTTGAGTTTGCCGGGCAATACGATATTCCTGCTGCGCCACGATCAGTTCCGGGCTGTAGAGTTCAAACAGCGGCTGCCCGGCTTTCACCATCTGCCCCGTTGCATTGACGTAGAGTTTATCAACCCAGCCATCCAGCTTGCTGGTAATGGTGTATTGCCGACGCTCATCCACCGCAAACATACCGACGGCTTTGATTTGGCGATTAAGCGACGCCATTTTCACCGTAACCGACGTAACGCCCAGATTTTGCCGGCGGGTTGCATCAATACTAACCGTGCCTTGCTCGACCGGCGCCGCATCGGCATACACCGGAATGTAGTCCATACCCATGCTGTCTTTTTTCGGCACCGGCGATTTATCCGGCTGCCCCATCGGGTTGCGGTAATACAACACCTTGCGCTCGGCGGGCTGTGCTTGCGCTTCGTCGGCATACACGGGAATGTAATCCATGCCCATACTGTCTTTTTTCGGCACGGGGGATTTGTCCGCCAATCCCATCGGGTTGCGGTAATAAATAATTTTACGTGCTGCCGGTTGCTCATTATGAGCCACTGCGGTCGCTTGATGCGCAAACCAGCCATAACTGGCTGCACCACCCACCACAACACCGACCAACAGCAGCAACACTGAAGATATTTTCATGCCCGACTCCACACCCGGCTTCGCACCGGGCGTTATTCAAACCATCATCGGCAGCCATACAACTGCCGAAACCTCGTATTACATGGTATGCAGCGATACGATGGTGGGCGCAGCACCTTCATTTGCAGTGAACATCGCCATGATGGTTTGACCGGGTTGCAAGCCTTGCAGCAACTTGGCATCCGCTACTTTGAACGGCATGGTCATCGCCGGCCAGTTCAGCTCGGTTACCGCATCGTGTTCCAACGTCACTTGCTGGTTTGCCACATCAACCGCTACCACGCGACCATTCAGCGGATAGGTCTTTTGCGACTGATCCATGCTCATACCTGGCATCTGGCTCATATCATGAGCAGACATGGTTTCTTGGGCTTGTGAACCGACAGCAAACAAAGCAGTCAGCGTAAATAAGGCAACACGGGCAAATTGAGTTGTAGTGGAAGTCATTCTCTTATCTCCGAAAATCAATGCATGACCAGCCAAAATGCTGGAATAAAGTCATAAGCAAACGCTGACAGGTAAGTCAGTGCACAGAGCTAATCAGCCCTGAAAGATTCAGATGATAAGAGCGAGCGGCGGCGGTGAAAGAACGCCGGGAATGAAGTCACGATAGAGGGAGTCTACCGCGGGAAAATGCAGTTGGGTTTGTGCCGCCAATTCGCGCACAGGCGCAATCGCGGGCGGTACACCGGTGCACAATGGCAAACAACTGGCACATTGCGAACCATGTTGCTGCATATCATGCGAAGAGTGGTTATCCGACTTAGTGACCACGGGCGAAGCCATCGTCTCATGCATGCTGGCATGACACGATTCCACCATTTGCATCGGCGCTTTAACCGCCAATGTGGTTTGTGGAAATTCGGCACGGGTCATTGATTGCCACGCCGCAACCGACTGGAATGGAAGCCAGCCTGTTAACAACAGCATCAAGATTAACCCGCAACGTCGTAGCACAGCATTGCCCTGATAAAAACTAAGGTCGAGTCTTGAGCATAAACTGCCTATCAGGAATGCTCAAGACTGACACTATAGGAAGGTTGTAACTATTTTTACGCTAATTGTCGCAACCAACGTATCTCATCCGGCCAGATATCCGGATTCACCGTTTCCAGAATTAACGGAATACGATCAAAACGGGTGTCACGCATGATGAATTCAAATACGGCGGTACCAAGATTGCCTTCTTGCAGGCTGTGATGGCGATCGACTCGACTACCAAACGTACATTTGGCACCGTTGATATGCATACCTTTCAGATAACGAAATCCAACAATGCGTTCAAATTCGGCAAATGTGGCAGCACAGGTTTCTGGCGTGCGCATATCGTAACCCGCAGCAAAAGCGTGGCAGGTGTCGTAACAAACGCCAACGCGTGATTTGTCTTCCACCTGCGCAATAATCGCGGCCAGATGTTCAAACTGCCAACCCAGGTTGGTGCCCTGCCCGGCGGTATTTTCAATCACCGCGGTAACGCCTTGCGTTTTATCCAGCGCAATATTGATCGACTCTGCCACTTTACGCAGACTTTCTTCTTCAGAAATGGCTTTCAAATGACTGCCAGGGTGGAAATTCAAATAACAAAGCCCGAGCTGTTCACAACGTTGCATCTCATCGATGAAAGCCAGCCGTGATTTTTCTAACGCTTCGGCTTCTGGATGACCAAGATTAATCAGATAAGAATCATGCGGTAAGATCTGTTCCGGCAGAAAACCGGCCTTTTCACAGGCATGTCGAAACGCATTGATGGTCTTACTGGTGAGATCCGGCGCCTGCCACTGGCGCTGGTTTTTGGTAAACAGCGCAAACGCATTCGCACCAATCTCTGTGGCACGTTCGACCGCTAATTCGATCCCACCTGCTGCGCTGACGTGCGCACCGATATATTTCATTGATTATTTCTACCTTGTTTGTTCTGCGCGGCAATACTGGCCATGCCTATCCGCCTGTACGCATGCCGTTGCTATTCGGATCAGTTACTTAGTCGTGTATCAGGCCGACTTGCGTAAGTTGCCACAACCTTACATTTCACTTTCGATACCATATCGTATTTTGCGAAACAGTTCACAGACCCTGATTCGACCCCATGCCAGAGTGTTAACAAGTTATTGCTAATTTCGTTTGAGACCAAAAACAGGAGCCTTCTTTCCATGAAAAAGATTTTTCTCTGCTGCGCTGCCGGCATGTCTACCAGCATGGTCGTCAACAAAATGCGTCAGGCCGCTACCCAAAAAGGGATCGAGGTCGAAATCAATGCCGTCGGAATGGAAGAGTTTGAGGCCACACTACCAAACTACGATTGCTGCCTGTTAGGCCCACAAATTCGCTATAAATTTGATGAGTTTAATAAAAAAGCGAGCGCGCTGAATAAACCGCTCGCCATCATCAACAGCATGGATTACGGCATGATGCGGGGCGATAAAATTTTGGCGGATGCACTGGCTTTAATGAACTAATCCCCCTGATTTCCTGACTTGATCATTCATCGATACCTGAGGGCGAAAGCCCTCTTTTTTATTTCATGTCGTTTATACCCAAAGTGATTGGCGTTGCTGCAACGCCAAGCCCGGAGGGCATGGTCACAAAAATGTCATAAATTGATCCGCATAACTGTCACATTAAATTCATATAGTGCCGGCAATTGGTCTGACCTGATGATGTGACTATGAAAATTGCCCTGTTTTCCCGTTTATCCTCGTTCCTGCTGTTACTGCTGGCCAGTTTGCTCTGCGGCACCTTGTATTGGCAGGCAAAACAGCAAATCCGCTGGGAACAACAACAAAACGATTATCAGCACATTCAGGATCAAATCAGCATTACCACCCAACGACTGGTCGCTGAATACCTGCGCAGTGGCAATAGCACACATCTGACGAATGCCGCCCAACAACTCAAACACGTGGAAGCTGCGTTACAACAGTTTCCAACCAAATTGACGACAGCCCCTTTAAAGGCAATGCAAACCTTGCGGGAAAAGATGCAGGGCGATTATTTATCGGCGGGTAAATTATCCGGCAACACCTCTCAACTGCTGATGCATGCCGAAGATGAAATGAATGACGCACTGCGGCAGATCCAAAAACAAGCACTGAAGAGTACACAAACCAAACACAGCCAATATCTGCAGTTAAGCAGTGAGATGCTCTCCAGCATGCTGAAAATTGCCCAACTGCGTGAACAATTGCTGGCAAACCCGACCTCGGCATTACAACAATCGCTGCAATTCGAGTTGAACTATCTGAATGAACAACTGAGCAAAATTAACGCTCTACCGAAACTCAGTGATTTGCAAACCAGTACCACTCAAGATGAATTAACGCTGACACCAAGCACGCCGGAATATCCGCTGGATGAACCATTGAGCACACTCAATAGCGTATTGGTGCGTTACCCGAAAGAGATCAGCAACACCAATCATCTGTTACAGCAACAGCAACAAATGAAAATACAATTACAAACTGACTTCGCCCAATTGGAAAAACAGATCCATCAGATCGGCCAACAATTGGGTGAGGAACAACAAAAAAGCCGGCACACCGCCACCATTACACTGGCTGCACTGGCCGCTATTTTGGTGCTGTATGCCATCGGTGCCTGGTTATTCCAGCAACGGATGGTCGTAAAACGTTTGCAGCGGTTACAGAATGCCTTTCATAAGTTGGCAGCCAGTGGTCAGATGGAGCAGATCCCCGTTGTAAATGCTCACAGCGAATTGGGCGCTATCGCGAATAGTTTCAATCTGTTACTGACAAAATTGCACGCGGATCAACAACGTAAAGCAGAACAGCTGGAACATATCACCGAGCAGTTGCACAGCATGGTGAGTGAAGTCGAGCAGATGGAACGAAATGCCACTCAGGCACAATCAACCATCGAACAGGGTCATAACACACTGCAACAGCTACAAGATCTGGCCAATCAGGTTGAGCTGGCAGCATCAACTATTTCAGATCTCGGTGCAGCGAACGATCAGGTCATGCAACAAAGCCAACAGGTGGTGGGCGCCTTACATGCCGCGACGAGCACGACCCGCAGCCAGTCCGATGATTGTCAGCAGGCGCTGCATAGTTGGCAAAAAGCGATGGATGATGCCACCCGGATCGTCGATGCCATCAGTCACATTGCGGAACAAACCAATTTGCTAGCCTTAAATGCGGCGATTGAAGCAGCTCGCGCTGGTGAACATGGCCGCGGTTTTGCGGTGGTGGCTGATGAAGTGCGCAGTCTTTCCGGTCACACGCAAAAATCGCTGACTCAAATCATGAGCATTTTCCAGCAATTAAAACAGGCGTCGAATCAGCTCGGCGACAGTATCAGCGACATTGCGAATGCGACGATCCATCAAAGTGAGCAGGTAAATGCACTGGCGGAAAATGCCCAGCAAGTGCGGACAACGCTGGAGCACAGTGCACAAATGGCGGAACAAGGGAATCAGCATGCGCAGGAGCAGGTGCAGCAGCTCTCATCTTTCAGTGCCTTAATGGCCGAGATGCAGCAGCAATCCAGCCATGTGGCAGAATTATCCTTGCAGGTCGCCCAGCGTATCGCGGCACAGGCCAGTTCGATAACTGATACGTTGAAAGCTTAAATCAGTGAATGATGCAGTACAAATAACGAAACGCCGACACGCCGTAAATACATCCATGTAGGCTCGACGGCGGCCTCCCTGCCGCCGACGGTCGCTTATTCGTTATCTGCACTGCATATCGTAATAATTGCCTTAAAATCAGCGTGAAATAACATACACATCAAACCGATTACTTTTGGTTTCTATGCTCATACTGGGCGGCATATCATTGAGAAAACCGGCGTAATCCGGCCGTTTCACCACCACCCGCTTGCCGGCTACAGCCAACGCAGCTGGCAACAGCGCATCGGCGTCGAGATCGGCGCCCACCAAGGATTGAAACACCCGCATCTCTTTTTTAACTAATGCCGATTTCTGGCGATGCGGAAACATCGGGTCGAGATAGACCACATCGGGTGTAAAACCCAACTGCTGCAAATTTTCTAATGCCGAACCGGCACGTAATGACATCCGCTCACGCATCCAGTCGCCAATTTCGCTGTCTTGCTGTGCTCGCTGTAAACCATCCGCCAGCAACGCGGCGACCACCGGATGACGCTCCAACATAGTGACCTGACAACCGAGCGACGCTAATACAAAGGCATCGCGGCCTAATCCGGCGGTTGCATCAACAATTGTGGGGTTAGCACCCGATTTCAGCCCCACCGCTTTGGCTATCGATTGCCCACGACCACCACCGAATTTACGCCGATGCGCGACGGCACCTTCAACAAAATCGACCAGCACCGGCCCCAGTTTGGGTTCATCCAGTTTGCGCAGTTCCAGATGTTGTTCGCCCCAAACCAACGCAAACGGCGCTTCAGCCTGCTGTTGCTGCAAACTGACGGCCAGTTCACTCGCCTGCGCCGTACGGTTAGGGTCTTCGGCTATAACCTGAATGGGGTACATGCCCGCTCCTGTGGCTGTCATTCAACATCAAAATTCAGCGCGCATTGTATACCCAAAGTAATTGGAGTTGCAGCAAGGCGACCAGTGAGCAAATCCTCATGCGCATAGATAGGCTATGTGATTGGGGGTGAGTGACCGCCGTCAACAACGGCTGCAACGTCAAGTACGAAGGGTATATAACAAAGTGGCAAGGATCGCGGAAGGATTACAGACGAGATGGCATGACGCGCTGCAGATAACTGAGTAACTCATCAAACGGCAACGGTTTACTGAATAAAAAGCCTTGAATATAACTGCACTGACGTTGTTTCAGATAGTCCAGCTGATCGTCGGTTTCAACGCCTTCAATGATCAGCGTCATACCTAAATTGTTCACCAGATTAATGATGCCATCGAGCAGCAGACACTCCTGCTTTTCTTCCGGAATACTACGCACGAAAGTGCGGTCAATCTTCACCACATCAATCGGGAAACTGCGTAAATAACTCAGTGCCGAATAACCGGTACCAAAATCATCGATCGCGATACCGCAACCGGCCGCACGCAAAGCATGCATTCGTTGCCGATTCGATTCCTGATTACTCATCAGCAACGATTCAGTGATTTCAAAAATGATCGATTTTGGGTCTAACCCCATATCTGCGATGGTGGTTAACCACTCACGGGCATCGAGATCGATGGTCTGGAACTCCGGCGTAGAACGGTTCACCGACATCTGGATCTGGGTAAACCCTTTGCGGTGTAACTTCACCAGATCGGCGCAGGCATGCAATAAAATCCACTGCCCCAACCCTTGAATCAAACCACTCTCTTCCGCCAAAGGAATAAATTCGACCGGCGAGATGGCGCCGCGCTCCGGATGTTGCCAACGCACCAGCGCTTCCAGTTTCACCACCCGATGCGAGTCGATATCCCAGATCGGCTGATAAACCAAAGATAACTGATGGTATTTAATGGCATTTGCCAGATCTTGCTGCAACTTGTTCCGGCTGCGCAAATTGCGGCGTAATTCACTGCTATACAGTTTGAGTGGTAAACGCTGCTTTTTCGCTTCAAATAACGCCTGCTCGGCATTACTCAGCAACAAATCCGGCTCTTTGGAATCCATCGGCCACAGCGCGATCCCCATGGCAGCCGCCATATATAACTGCTGATTTTGTAACTGAAATGGCCAATCAAAGCTGCCCATGATCTGTTTGGCGAAGATCTCCGCCTGACGACGATTGACGATGCCTGGCACCAACAAAGCAAACTCGTCACCACCGGTGCGAGCTAATAGATCACTGGAACGGATACGCCCTGACAAACGATGCGCCACCGCACACAGGATCTCATCACCGGTTTGGTGATCCATGCTGGTGTTGACGGTTTTCATGTCGTTCAGATCCAGCACTAACAACGCAAAGGGATCTTCATAGGAACACAACCGACCGAGACTTTGGGCAAATAACTGGCGGTTTGGCAGTTCAGTTAGCAGATCATAATGGGTATGGTTATGTACATGACTTTCAGCTTCTTTTTGGGCACTCAGATCACGGAAAATAGCTACATAACCGGTTGTGACGGCAGAGACGATCTGTTTGCAGACCGTTAAAAATGCAGGGAATGGTGAACCATCTTTACGACGATTCCAGATCTCGCCTTGCC
>JAYSBB010000027.1:0-27319 GCA_041915645.1 Tolumonas sp. | reverse complement strand
TTTCAAGATTCAGCAACTCTTCGATCTGGATCAGGAACCATGGGTCAATCTTGGTGTCATTGAAAATATCTTGCAGTGACATACCCGCACGGAACGCATCGGCTACATACCACAGGCGATCAGCACCAGGGTTTTGCAGTTCATGGCGAATAGTTGCTTTCGCATCAGCATCATTCGCATCGATAACTGGATCAAAGCCCGTTTTGCCGGTTTCCAGACCACGCATGGCTTTTTGCAGCGACTCTTGGAAAGTACGGCCAATCGCCATCACTTCACCCACAGATTTCATCTGGGTAGTCAGACGGTCGTTAGCACCAGCAAATTTTTCGAAGTTGAAGCGCGGAACTTTGGTAACCACGTAGTCGATAGATGGCTCGAAAGATGCGGGCGTTTTACCACCAGTGATGTCGTTCATCAGCTCATCTAAGGTGTAACCAATCGCCAGCTTGGCAGCAATTTTAGCAATCGGGAAACCGGTCGCTTTAGAAGCCAGTGCAGATGAGCGAGATACACGCGGGTTCATCTCGATGATAACCATACGGCCATCTTCTGGGTTGATACCGAACTGTACGTTAGAACCACCGGTTTCAACGCCGATCTCACGCAGTACTGCCATCGAAGCGTTACGCATCAACTGATATTCTTTATCAGTCAGTGTTTGAGCTGGTGCCACAGTGATCGAGTCACCGGTGTGCACGCCCATCGGGTCAAAGTTTTCGATAGAACAGACGATGATGCAGTTATCGTTACGATCACGCACCACTTCCATCTCATACTCTTTCCAACCGATCAGCGATTCGTCGATCAACAACTCTTTGGTTGGTGACAGATCTAAGCCACGCTCACAGATCTCAACGAACTCTTCAGGGTTGTAAGCGATACCGCCACCTGAACCACCCATGGTGAACGATGGACGAATGATACATGGGAAACCAACAGTCTTCTGAACGTCCCAAGCTTCATCCATGTTGTGTGCGATACCGGCACGCGGACATTCCAGACCGATAGAACGCATCGCTAAATCGAAGCGACGACGGTCTTCCGCTTTATCAATTGCATCAGCGGTGGCACCGATCATTTCTACGCCAAACTCGGCCAATACGCCGTGACGCTCCAGATCCAGTGCACAGTTCAGTGCAGTCTGGCCACCCATGGTTGGCAGCACTGCATCTGGACGCTCTTTTTCAATAATTTTGCGCACGACTTCCCAAGTGATTGGCTCGATGTAAGTGGCATCGGCCATTTCAGGGTCAGTCATGATCGTGGCAGGGTTAGAGTTCACCAGAATGACGCGGAAACCCTCTTCACGCAGTGCTTTACACGCTTGTGCACCAGAATAGTCGAATTCACAAGCCTGACCGATCACGATTGGGCCTGCACCCAGGATCAGAATACTTTTTAAGTCCGTACGTTTTGGCATGACGCTACCTATTCCTGTTATGCGCGATATTTTTTGATCAAGTCGATGAAATGGTCGAACAGCGGAGCTGCATCATGCGGACCAGGGCTCGCTTCAGGGTGACCTTGGAAGCTGAACGCTGGTTTGTCAGTACGATGAATACCCTGCAGAGAACCGTCGAACAGTGATTTATGTGTCACACGCAGGTTAGCTGGCATATCCGCATCATCGGCTGCAAAACCATGGTTCTGGCTGGTGATCATCACCACGTTGCGATCCAGATCTTTCACCGGATGGTTGGCACCATGATGACCAAATTTCATTTTCATGGTTTTCGCACCGGAAGCCAGTGCCAGCAACTGATGGCCTAAGCAGATACCAAAAATTGGCAGCTCGGTTTCCAGGAAGGTTTTGATCGCTTTAATTGCGTAATCACATGGTTCTGGATCACCAGGGCCATTCGACAGGAAAACACCATCCGGATTCATCGCCAGCACGGTTTCTGCTGGTGTTTGTGCCGGAACAACGGTCACGCGGCAACCACGATCAACCAACATACGCAGAATATTACGTTTCACACCGAAATCGTAAGCAACGACATGGAATGGGTATTCAGCAGGTTTTGTATGACCTTGACCCAATTTCCATGAACCTTCGGTCCATTCATACGCTTCAGTACAGCTCACTACTTTCGCCAGATCCATGCCTTTCAGGCCAGGGAAGGCTTTCGTTGCCGCCAGTGCTTTCGCTGCATCCAGGTCACCGCCTGCGATGATGCAACCAGACTGAGCGCCTTTTTCACGCAAAATACGAGTCAGTTTGCGGGTATCAATTTCAGCAATCCCAACCACATTGTGCTTCTTCAGATAGTCAGACAGTGTTGCCTGATTACGGAAGTTAGATGCAACTAATGGTAGATCGCGAATGATGAGGCCTTGAGCATGAATGTTGGGGGATTCTTCGTCTTCAGAATTGGTACCAGTGTTACCAATATGGGGGTAAGTCAGCGTTACAATTTGGCGGCAATAAGAAGGATCAGTGAGAATTTCTTGATAGCCGGTCATCGAGGTATTGAAAACAACTTCCCCGACTGAACAGCCTTCAGCACCAATAGACACACCCTTAAACACCGTCCCATCTTCCAACACTAACAGGGCAGAATGAGTCAAGACGACCTCCAAGTCATTAAATTTATGCTTGTACCCCGATCAGTATGTTTCCTGCGCACTGAAGGGGTGATTTTATTGCCTGTTTAGGTTTGTTTGGCTGAAAACGCCATTTTACAAACTCACATCAGGCAAATTCCGGCTATTCTACCTGAACTAAAATAAGAAGCCAATCCCATGTAAATGGCGAATGAAAAATCATGCACACTACAAGCATAAAACAGCACGAAAATTGAAAAAAAGTGAAATTCAAAAAAGAAGTGATACAAAAATAAAGATTTTCAGCAGAAATAAGAATGAAACCAATATAAAAACAAAAAATAGATAAAACCCCTTTATTTAAAGGGGTTGAAATAGCAGATAAAAATATCTATATAAAATAAAACCCCCAAATGGCGGTTTTATTTAAGATCTAATACGTCTTGCATATTAAAAAGACCACAAGATTGATCTTTTAACCAGTTTGCAGCACGAACAGCGCCATTTGCAAACGTTAAACGACTCGATGCTTTGTGTGTAATCTCTACACGCTCACCAATATCAGCAAACATAACGGTATGTTCACCGACCAAATCGCCGGCACGGATAGTGGCAAAACCGATGGTATTGCGGTCACGTTCACCCGTGATCCCTTCTCGACCATATACGGCACACTGTTTCAGATCACGACCCAGTGTTTTGGCAACCACTTCGCCCATGCTCAGTGCGGTACCTGATGGTGCATCGACTTTATGACGGTGATGACCCTCGATGATCTCGATGTCAGTATAATCACCCATCACTTTCGCCGCTTGTTCCAGCAACTTAAACACCAGATTCACACCGACACTGAAATTAGAGGCAAACACGACGCCGATTTTGGTTGCAGCATCCGCAATGGCGGCTTTACCTGCATCATCAAAACCAGTCGTACCAATCACAATTCGTTTATTATTCGCGACAGCAAATGCCAGGTTTTTTAATGTCACTTCCGGACGGGTAAAATCGATGATGACGTCGAATTGATCTTTTACTTTTTCCAGATCATCAGCCACCAGCACGTTCATTGCACCCAAGCCATTCAGATCACCAACGTCTAAACCAATCACGGTCGAGCCCGGGCGTTCAATTGCGGCACCCAGTGCAACCTGATTATTGCTCTGAATTGCTTCCAGCAAGGCCTTACCCATACGGCCCTGACAGCCCATCAATGCGATACGAATCGGAGCGGTCATCTTGTTCCTCATTCTATTTCTGACCTGCTGAAAATTGTCAGCAGATATGGTTTTTCAGATACAAAAAAGGCCAGATGTCTGGCCTTTTTCCGGCTTACGCCAATACGTTCAGTAATTCTACTTCAAAAACCAGCGTTGAGTACGGAGGAATTGAACCTGCACCACGTTCGCCGTATGCCAGATTGTGCGGAATGAACAATTTCCATTTTGCGCCTTCTGACATCAGTTGCAGTGCTTCAACCCAACCAGCGATCACGCCGCCAACAGGGAATTCAGCTGGTTGACCGCGCTGTACTGAGCTGTCAAACACGTTGCCATCAGTGAAAGTACCGTGGTAGTGCACACGTACTTTATCAGAAGCAGTAGGTTGTTTGCCTGAGCCTGGAACCAGAACTTCATATTGCAGACCTGATTCAGTCACTTTTACTTCTGGGCGTTTGGCATTTTCAGTCAGGAACGCGATACCGCCTGCTTGCATGGTTTTAGCACGTTCAGCTTCTTCAGCAGCCATTCTTTCATTCAGAATGCGGAATGCTTCGCCGATTTGCTCATGCTCAACAGCAAAAGGTGCGTTGTTGATTGCATCTTCAATACCTTGCTGTACAGCTGACAGATCAAAGCCAGCAAAAGATTGTTCAGTTAATTGCTGGCCTATTTGACGGCCAATACCGTAACAGGCTTGCTGTTCGGTTGTTTGAAACTTAGACATAAACACTCCGCGATTATCACAAAGCCCGCATGTTAACAGACCTGTTACTTTTACTGAACCCTATCCCGCACATTGCGGATGAACACCGCCTGCCAATGCTTGCTGATACATAGGTTGCACTTGTGGCACTAAAGTCTGTAATTTATTGATACGTGTTTGATCGGATGGATGGGTAGACAGAATTTCAAGCGGGGCATTACCGTTACTGTTGGCCGCCATATTGTGCCAAAGACTTACAGCTTCCTGCGGATTAAAACCGGCCATCGACATCAGTTGTAAACCCAATACATCGGCTTCTGTTTCATGTGCACGGCTATATGGCATTAAAACGCCATATTGAACGCCCATGCCTAATGCAGCCATGGCCGGGCCTTTGGTGCTGCTATTTTGCAGAATTTGATCAGCAGCAGCCATGCCCATATTAGCCACTTGGCTCTGAGATAAACGTTCATTCGAGTGTTGCGCTAATACGTGCGAAACCTCATGACCGATAACTGCAGCCAGCTGATCCTGATTTTTAGCGACCTTCAGTAAACCGGTATACACACCAATGCGACCACCAGGCAGCGCAAAAGCGTTCACGTCTTTAGAATCAAAAACCACAACTTCCCATTGTCCGGGGTTGGTGTTGGCATACTGTGCAGGAATGGCCTGAGTAATCGCCTGAGCAACACACTGAACATAATGGATTTGTTTTGGATCTGTCGATACGCGTTCTTTTTGTTTTATCTGCTGGAAAGAAGATAACCCCATTTGAGCAACATCGTTATTCCCCATTAATAACAATTGTTTGCGACCAGTAGGCGAAACAGCACAAGCACTCAACACACAAAGAGTTATGCCAGCTAACAGGCTTTTTTTCATACACACTCCGGACAGGATGCCCTACAGTAAAATTGTGTAAATCTTAGAGCATTGGTTGCATAAAACAACATCTTCCCTGTCATTAAAATGTCAACCTGCTGACATAGAAGCGTCACTCCACAGAGCAAGACTAGCGCAGTCTGGACTAGATGGAGTTTACCTGATGTTTACAGTCGACGAATTACTCTCGGCCCATAGTTCAAAACCGGTACCCCGCTGGTACAAACCCTTTCTGCGCTACTTACTGTGCGAAAAAGAATTCCAACGTTTCGGCGAAAAATATCCGAATTTGCACGGTCTGGATTTCATTGAACAAGCGTTACGTTATTTATCGTTTGCCTGTGATGTTTGTGAAAATGAATTAGAACATATTCCACCCCAAGGGCCGGTCGTGATTGTAGCGAATCATCCGATTGGTTCATTAGACGGGTTAGCTCTGCTGCAGATCATTTCCCGCGTGCGTGGTGATGTGAAAATTATCGCCAACCAGCTACTCAGTCAGATCAAACCACTGAATGAATTATTGTTGCCCGTTGATAACATGAATGGAAACACACAACGACAGCAGATCACGGCAATTAATGAACATCTGGGGAAAGGCGGTGCACTGATCGTGTTTCCCGCCGGAGAAGTATCACGCTTAAACATTCACGGTATTTATGATGGCCGTTGGAATAATGGCTTTTTACGCTTGGCAACCCAGCACCGAGCGCCGATTGTGCCGATCCATATCTCGGGGCATAACTCATGGCTGTTTTATGGCACGTCATTACTGAATAAGTCGCTGTCGACGCTGTTGCTGGTACGCGAAATGTTCCACCAGCGTAAAGGGCATATTAAGATCCGCATTGGAGCCAAAATCCCATTCAACGAATGGTCAAAATTACCCGTCACCGGTAAAGCATTAGCCAAGCTGTTTCGTAAACATCTCTATCGCTTGGGTAAAGGTAAATCCGGCATTCTGACCACCGAAGCCCCTATTGCTTTAGCTGAAAATCGGGTGACACTGAAAAAAGCCGTTGAAGCTTGCCAGCCATTGGGAAATACGCCAGATGGCAAACACATTTACCTTTATCGCCGCGAACAAGCGCCCTCCTCCGTGATCTTAAAAGAACTCGGCCGCTTACGAGAAATTGCCTTCCGAGCTGTTGGCGAAGGCACCGGTTTGCGTCGTGATCTGGATAGTTTTGATGACGATTATTACCACCTGTTGCTCTGGGATAATAAAGAGCTGGAGATCGTCGGCGCTTACCGTTTTATGCCGACTAAAGAGCAATTAGAACGGAAAGGCCATAAAGGTTTATATAGTTATGGCTTATTTCATTACGACACCGCAATGAGCCATATCCTTGAGCAGGGAATTGAACTTGGCCGTAGCTTTATTCAGCCACGTTATTGGGGAAAACGCAGCCTCGATTATTTATGGCAAGGCATCGGCGCATTTTTAGCACAGAACCCGCAATACCGTTATTTGTTCGGGCCTGTGTCGATGTCAGCCAGTTTGCCGACGCCGGCGCGCGATTTGCTGGTTTCATTTTACAAACTGCATTTCAGCCCTCGTTGGCCATTAGCGCGTTCTCGTCAACCGTATGCGAATGGTTCACTGGATATTGCGAGTCAGTTTATCGGCGAAGATTACCAGCAAGATTTAGGCATATTAAAGTCCATGCTCGATAATCTGGGCTGCAGTATTCCCACTTTATATAAGCAATATTCCGAATTATGCGAACCTGGTGGTGTGCAATTTCTGGATTTTGGCATCGATCCGGATTTTGGTAACTGTGTTGATGGTTTGGTCTTGGTTGATGTGCATAAGATGAAACAGAACAAACGGCAACGTTATATCGATTGCCATTTGATCGATAACTCAGTGACAACCGCAAGGGCGTAAATTAATGTGGAAAAACAAAACGCCCTGCATATGCGGGGCGTTTTACTATCTTGATATCACGACACAGCTATTGCTAAATTAGAGCTTGTAACCCAGTTGTTGGCGTAAATAAGCTCCTGAACCTAACAACCCTGGTTGTTGATGCGTGATCAGGAAAACAGGGATAGATTCCAGATAAGAGTGGAAACGGCCTTTATCTTCGAATGCGACACGGAAACCAGACGCTTTAAAGAACTCCAGGAAACGAGGAACAATACCGCCTGCAATATAGACACCACCAAATGTGCCCAGATTGAGTGCCAAGTTACCGCCGAAACGCCCCATCAGCACGCAGAACAAGCTCAGTGCACGACGACAGTCAATATCTTCATCGGCCAATGCCCGTTCAGTAACATCTTTAGGTTGCAGATTTTCTGGTACACGATCATCAGACAGCACTAAACCACGGTAAATATTAACTAAACCAGGGCCAGACAGCAGACGTTCCGCTGATACGTGGCCCAGTTCTTCACGAAGCGCTTCCAATACCATCACTTCTTCAGTGCTGTTAGGTGCAAAGTCAACGTGGCCGCCTTCACCAGGCAAGCTCATCCATGCTTCACCGGTATGTACCAGATGAGCAACCCCCAAACCAGTGCCGGCACCGTAAACAGCTATTGGTTTACCGGCTTGCGCCGCTTCACCACCGAACTGGATCTTGTCTTCCGCTTTCAACGCCGGAATGGCCATCGAGATAGCAGTAAAATCGTTGATAATAGAGAGGTGGGATAAACCCAGATTTTGTTGCATTTCACTTTGTGAGAATGCCCAGGTATGGTTGGTCATAGCAACCCAGTCACCTGTGATCGGGCAAGCAATCGCGATACATGCACTGCTGACTTTAGCAGCCGTCTCTTCCAGATAAACGCGGATCACCGCTTCAAGAGATGGGTATTCAGCACCTGAATAGTTTTTGATGTGCGATAAACTACCATCTTGCAAACTACACAATGCGAGACGTGCATTCGTACCACCAACATCGCCCACCAGAACCTGCTCAGCCATTATAATCTCTCCAAAAGTCACTCATGTCGGAATATCAATATAGTTACGATAGTTTACTTTTACGTATCAGAAGTCTACATATTGTCAGAAACAGAAAACGCCAAATAGATCACAGCATCTGTGATTTAATCAACAAATGTTGTTTTTTTCCTACATTTTGCTGTCTATGCTAACTTTATCTGTTACCTTTAACATTAATAACAACTAACCAACACTATTCGCTGCGAGCTGGATCACTAAGCATGAATACTCTGGAAAAAATCACTAAACATCTGGAACATTTCAGTAAATCAGAGCGCAAAGTCGCCGAAGTGATTCTACATTCGCCTCAAGTCGCGATTCATTCCAGCATTGCTACGCTCGCCAAAATGGCCGATGTCAGTGAACCAACAGTGAACCGATTTTGTCGTCGTCTCGACACAAAAGGCTTCCCCGATTTCAAGCTGCACCTGGCGCAAAGCCTCGCTAATGGCACACCATATGTGAATTTACATGTCGAAGAAAATGACACGCCAGATGAATACACTACCAAGATTTTTGAATCGACCATCGCTTGTCTGGAAGTAGCCAAAAACAGTCTGGATACCACCGCGGTTAACCGCTGTGTTGATTTACTGACCCAGGCCAAAAAGATCTCGTTTTTTGGTCTGGGTGCGTCATCTGCCGTTGCTCACGATGCCTTGAATAAATTCTTCCGTTTCAACATTCCAGTTGTTTGTTTTGATGACATCGTTATGATGCGAATGAGCTGCATTAACAGCAGTGATGGTGATGTGGTTGTGGTGATCTCGCATACCGGTCGCACCAAGGCGCTCGTTGAGATTGCCGCATTAGCGCGCCACAATGATGCAACCGTGATTGGTATTACAGCACAGGATTCCCCTTTAGCCGCGCAATGTAATCTGGTGTTATCGATGGATGTGCCGGAAGATACTGATGTTTATTTACCAATGGCGTCACGTATCGCACAACTGGCATTAATTGATGTTTTAGCGACCGGATTTACATTACGCAGAGGCGTAAAATTCCGCGAAAATTTGAAGAAGGTCAAAGAAGGGATAAAAGATTCTCGCTTTGAATCACTGCATCAGTGAAATAGTTTCCCATATCCCGCATCATGCCCCCATTGTGTATCGAAATGTGTCGTTTCGTATCATCGAAATGACACAACCGACCTGTAATGTTCCTACAACTTACATTCTCGCACATTTATTGCAGGTCACTTTTTTCATATCAATTTCCGTTTTCTGTTATTTGCTATTTATAACTAACTCATGGAGCTGAAGATGTTAAGAAGAACTAAAATCGTGACCACACTGGGTCCGGCAACTGATCGTGAAGGCGTTCTGGAAGGGATCTTGGAAGCCGGTGCCAACATGGTACGCATGAACTTTTCTCACGGCACAGCGGAAGATCATATTGCCCGCGCGAAGCATATTCGTGAACTGGCTGCTCGTTTAGGTAAATCCATCGCTATTCTGGGCGACCTGCAAGGCCCTAAAATTCGTGTGTCTACATTCAAAGACAACAAAATTATGTTGAAAGTGGGTGACAAATTCCTACTGGATGCTGAACTGGGTAAAGGCGAAGGTACACAGGAACAAGTCGGTATCGACTACAAAAAACTGCCGGAAGATGTGATCAGCGGTGACATTCTGTTACTGGATGATGGCCGTGTGCAGTTGAAAGTAGACAGTGTTGAAGGCAGCAAAATTTTCACCACCGTGACTGTAGGTGGCCCGCTGTCGAACAACAAAGGTATCAACAAAAAAGGCGGTGGTCTGTCTGCCCCTGCGTTGACTGAAAAAGACAAAGCCGACATCAAAACTGCCGCGTTGATGCAAGTTGACTATCTGGCTGTTTCTTTCCCACGTAACGGTGCAGATCTGAACTATGCGCGTGAACTGGCTCGTGAAGCAGGTTGTAACGCTAAGATCGTAGCTAAAGTTGAACGAGCAGAAACAGTTGCCACTGACGAAGCGATGGAAGACATCATTCTCGCTTCTGACGTCGTGATGGTTGCTCGTGGTGACTTGGGTGTGGAAATCGGCGACTCTGAGCTGATGGGTGTGCAGAAAAAACTGATCCGCAGTGCCCGTAAATTAAACCGCGTCGTTATCACAGCAACTCAAATGATGGAATCGATGATCAAAGCACCGATGCCAACACGCGCCGAAGTCATGGACGTTGCCAACGCAGTATTAGATGGTACTGACGCCGTCATGCTGTCAGCTGAAACTGCCGCAGGCGATTTCCCAATTGAAACTGTAACGGCAATGGCTAACGTGTGTCTGGGTGCAGAAAAACACCCAAGCGTTAACGTGTCTAATCACCGTATGACTTACACGTTCAACTCGGTTGAAGAAACTATCGCAATGAGCACCATGTATGCAGCTAACCACATGCAGGGTGTTAAAGGTATTGTTGCGATGACCGAATCAGGCACCACCCCACTGCTGATGTCACGCTTAAGCTCTGGTCTGCCAATTTTTGCTCTGTCTCGTCATCAACAAACATTGAACTGGTGTGCTCTGTATCGTGGCGTAACGCCAGTTTATTTCGATGCGGATGAATCACAACCTGTGATCCAGAATTGCCGTGACGCAATTTCCGAGCTGAAAAGCCGCGGTTATCTGAAATCAGGTGACCTGATCCTGATGACTTATGGCGACAAAATTGAAAGTATTGGCGGTACCAATACTTGTAAAATGATGATTGTAGAATAATTCCTACAATGCGGAACAACGCCGGCACTTGCCGGCGTTTTTTATACTGTTTGGATAATTCGCTGATAAGTCACTCTCGCCTTCTGTTGAGCAACAGACCTGACCTCATCAATTTCAGTGAGATGTTGGCATAACAATCGATAAACTGAATCAGTGTCTTTTGGTTTTAACATTCCCACTAACGCCTCCATCGCCTCACTCAATGGCATTGATTTACGATAAGGCCGCTCTTCTCTCAGAGCTGTAAATACATCTGCATAGGTCATGATCCGCGCTTCTTCTGAAAGTGAGCGACCATCTAAACCAAATGGATAACCGGACCCGTCTGTTTTTTCATGATGATTACTGGCCCAGGCACAAATATCAGCCAATACATTTAATTCACTCAAGATTGAATTAGTATAAAAAGCATGTGCTTTCATGCGGTTAAATTCTTTTGCCGTTAATTTATCCGGTTTGTTTAGAATTTCGCTCGGCACCGCGATTTTGCCAATATCATGTAAATAACCCGCCACCCGTAATTTACGGCTTTTTTCCTCTGAAAATGGTTTTAGTTTTGCTAATTCATAGGCGACCGCCGCCACCCCCGCAGAGTGTGTAGAGGTAAACTGACTTCGAAAATCGATCACATGAGAGAAGGTAAGAGCTAAAGACTCCAATACATCAATATCGACATTAATAGGTGGTTCATAGGCCAAAGTACGGTGCAATAACGTTTCCATTGCACAGCCGTCTAGCCGTAGCCAAAAAGCATCGTGTAATGATGCCCGCAGAAATGCCTCAACCAGTTCAGGTTTAAACACAAAACCAGATAAAGCCTGAATAACGCCTCTAATTTTTTCGGTCTGATCTAAAATCCAAATATTAGGATCAATAGAAATATCAATGCGATCTGCCAGATGTAATAGGAAACTTTCTTCTGGAACAATTTCATCGCCAACCAGAACACCGTCGCCGTTGTGCCAATAATGATGATGAAAACGGATCACGGGAACAATATCGGCAAAATAAGCGAAATCACACAACATGCCGGCCCCTAATGCGGCATGAGGATGATCTTCTTCGACATCCATTTGCAGTAATTCAGCTTTTTCAGAAGAAGAAACGGCACCGATATCATGTAACACCGCGGCTAATATCAATCGGCGTTTCTGTTCTGCATTCCATCCCGCTTCATCGGCAATCGATTCAGCTAATATTGCTACTCGGAGATGATGTTGATGGACAAACGAACTGACCATATCAATAGAATGTGCCAGTGAAATAATAATGTCTTGAAGCTTAAGTTCTGGGTGCATGGCAACACTCTCTTATTGTCGGACGTCAATAAAATTCAAGAACTAGCGGTATCTATTGAAACCATAGTAATCCAAAGTAAAGTCCTTTCAATATTTATGGTTTATTTTATGTTCTTAAGTGCGTGAAAAAAGCGAATGGCGAAAACGGATATGCAGAAAAGCGGATGATTGGAGTGAAGTTCAAATCATTTAATCAAACGTGTTACTACTTTACGCGATACAAACCTTATTGCGGCCAGCGTGTTTAGCGCAGTACAGAGCTTCATCAGCCTGGCTAAGTAGAGTATATAGATTGTAATCAGAGGAAGTCGGCGTACTGATGCCAATTGATATGGTAAACCGCATGACCACTTCGCCGTTATGCAATGGGATCTCAGCATTTTCGACAGAATTTCTAAGACGTTCGGCGGCAACAGCCGCACTCTCTTGGTCAGTTTCTGGCAGAAAAATAGCAAACTCTTCTCCACCAATACGCCCTTCAATATCAGCGACACGTAACGTTTTCTGAAAGATATCCGCCAGCGTAATCAGCACCTGATCGCCAGATTTATGGCCATAGGTGTCGTTTATAATTTTGAAGTTATCGATATCGATCATTAAGATCGAGAAGTTATGACCATAACGCGAGGCTTTTTTTATTTCCCGTTCAGCCAACTCCATGAAATACCCACGGTTATTTAATCCGGTTAGATAATCTTGCCGAGCCTGTAATTCAAGTTTTGTCAGTAACGCTTTGCGTTCGGTCATATCACGGCTGATTTCCATGATCGCAATAGGCTGATCATTTTCATCCCGCTTTACTGCCCAGCGACTGGCAACAACAATGCGGGAACCACTTTTGGTGGTATGTTCCAATTCGCCTTCCCATTGCCCTGTGCCAAACAAGATCTCTTTAATTTCAGCCAATGGTTGTGGGAACTTGGTTTCAAGTAATTGATGTAAATTTTGTTCTCGAACATCATCTTGTGACCAACCATAAGTACGCTCAGCACCTCGATTCCAAAAAGTGACGGTATGATTAATATCGAGAACAATAATGGCGTCATGAGCCAAATCGAGTAATTCCGCTTGTTCGAAGACCTGCTTTTCTGCTTTTTTCCGTTCAGTAATATCAGTATGCGTACCTGACATCATGAGTGGTGTACCGTCTTCAGCCCAGCTAACCACCTTGCCATGCGTAAGAACGTATTTCCATTCACCCGATTTAGTCCGGCAACGTAGCTCCACTTGGTGACAGGGTATTTTCCCAGCTAAATGCAAATTGATTGATTCTATTGCTTTCGCCAAGTCATCGGGATGCACATGGTTAACCCAGTTCTCAATTGAGAAATCGCCCTCTCCAGGTTCATAGCCTAACATTGTCTCAAAACGATCACTGACGATGAACTGCCGAGTAGGCAACTCCCAGTCCCAAAACCCTTGCTCTGACCCTTCTAAAACACGTTTAAGACGAGCTTCACTTTCCTGCAACGTTAATGGTTCTTCGCCCATTTTTTTATTTTTCATATTACTAACTCGGTGGTTATCACTTGGGCGATTAATAGTTCTTGTAACTGATCGATCGGCAACGGGCGACCGAACAAATATCCTTGATAAGCATGACACCCTAAACTCGCCAGCAACACGCGCTGGATTTCAGTTTCCACGCCTTCCGCAATAACGGACAATCCCATCGTCTGACTGAGATCGATAATCGTCTGGGCTATTGCTGCGCTATTTGGGTCATCCAATAGATCCCGAACGAACGAGCGATCAATTTTTAGCTGATCTAAGGGTAACCGTCGCAAATAAGCGAGGGACGAATAACCCGTACCAAAATCATCCAGTGAAAAACCAACGCCATGCGCTTTGAGTGCGGACATTTTGGCAATGACTTCATCCACTTTCTCGACTAACAGGCTTTCGGTCAACTCCAGTTTCAATTGTTGCGCGTTAGCGCCCGTTTTATGCAAAACTTCCAGCACTTGTTCAACAAAATCAGCACAGTTGAACTGAACAGAACTAACGTTCACCGACAAAGTCAGTGCTGCACTTTCAGGTTTTAATGCCCAATCTGCCAGTTGCGAGCAGGCTGTTTCCAACACCCAGAACCCCAGTGGTTTGATCAACCCCGATTCTTCTGCCACAGGTATAAATTCAACTGGTGAAACAAGCCCCACACCGGGACGCTCCCACCTTACTAACGCTTCAGCTCCGGTAATGTGACCCTCTTGATCAACCTGAGGTTGGTAATACAGCCGGAACTGCTGTTCACGTAATGCCTCTTGCAAACCATTTAATAATTCAGCACGTAATGTGACAGCTTTTTGCATCTCTGGATCGAAGAATCGTAGCGAATTCCGGCCAGCAGCTTTTGCTTCATACATGGCCAAATCAGCTTGTTTCAGCAATTCATCAACATTGGCCTGCTTGGAAAACAAGGTGACGCCAATGCTCACGCTACCCAGATATTTATGTTTATCAATTTGATAAATCTGATTCAGTGCATCCAAAATTTTCCGGCCTGCCGCTTCGGCTTGGGTGGCCGCTTCCGGCTGACTCTGAGAAAGATCTTCCAGCATCACCAGAAACTCATCGCCTCCTAACCGCGCGACGGTATCATTTTTTCGGATACAAGCATTTAAGCGCTCAGCCACCTGTTGCAAGAGACGGTCACCGATATCATGGCCTAACGTGTCATTGAGCGTTTTGAAATTATCTAAATCAATAAACAGTAAAGCACCAACGCTTTGATTGCGGGCACTGGCAGCAATGGCTTGTTGTAATCGATCGAGCAACAAGCGGCGATTGGGTAATCGGGTCAGCGGGTCGTAGAACGCCAGATGCATGATCTGCGCTTCGGCATCTTTACGTTGCGTGATATCAATTTGAGACGATACATAATGGGTAATTTGTCCTTTCTCATCCCGAACCGCAGTTATAGTGATCCAATTGGCATAGACTTCACCACTCTTTCGTCTATTCCATATCTCACCTTGCCAAAAACCGGTATCAAGTAAACTCTGCCACATCGCTTCATAATACGCAGCCGGATGATAATCAGAACGAATGAGCCTGGGTGTCTGCCCAACCGCTTCTTCGGCCGAGTAACCTGTCGTCAGAGTAAAAGCTTGATTAACGCGCAGAATGACGCCCTGATCATCGGTAATAAACATGCCTTGCTGGGATTCAAAAGCTGCAGCTGCAATCCGTAATTCCGCTTCAGCACGGACAAGACTGCTCATATCCGCATCTATACAAAACAGCACGGGCGGATGATTGGGGATCGCAATCACGGTGTGGCTGGAATGCACATGAACAGGATGCCCGTTTTTGTGTTTCAACTCTAAGCGACCCGCGGGAATACCCTGCCCTGACTCAAACATCCAATTCACAGCGCCTTCAACTTCCTGTCGAATATCTGCCGGAATGATGAGATCTAATAGATTGCCGCCCAGCGCTTCTTCGGCGGTATAACCGTAAATTTTTTCTGATGCTTGGTTCCAGTAAACTACCGTGCCATTTGGTAAATATCCTTGAATGGACATGGCATCGGCTTCGTCGAATAGCTTTTTGAAACGAGCTTCGCTGACTTCTCTGGAATGTTTTTCATCCAGAAATGCAGAATAAGGTGTTATTTCCGCCATATAAACTCTGCCATGTTTGTTCCAATCAATAGAAAACATAGTCCGATAACAACAGACATGATCTATTTATATATTAGGAATGTGATTTTTTCCTCTCTGCTTGAGTTCTGTATGAGCAACTTACTGAAAGCAATTGTCTTTGCAGCTCTTAATAAAACCGTATCCATTTTTTACTTTCTGACAGCAATTAAGTGATGTATTCCACTGCCTAAGCAGATTACGCTTTTTACCTACAAAAACATTCATCTCCTATTTATCTAGCAAGTAGACAAGATTGACAAACACATAACCCATCTGGGGTATATATAAGAAGTCCGCTCTATGATGTTATCTACTTATGCAAAATCAGTGATATGCATAAGTAGATAACATCATAGACAAGGATGCGAAGATGAAAAAATCAGCGACATTGTTAACGCTAATAGCAGGTGTAGGTTGCTCTCAATTGGCACTAGCTGATGATTTATCAGTTATCTCTTTTGGTGGCGCCAACAAAGATGCACAGGTAAAAGCCTACTATGAGCCTTTTAGTAAAGAAACCGGCACCAAAGTCGTCGCTGGTGAATACAACGGCGAAATGGCAAAAATAAAAGCCATGGTGGAATCAAAAAGCGTGTCATGGGATGCCGTAGAAGTTGAATTATCCGAAGTTCAACGCGGCTGTGATGAAGGCTTGTTTGAAAAAATTGATTATAAAGTGGTTGGTGCCAAAACTGACTTCTTAGCGGGTTCCGCCGTGAAGTGTGGTGTAGGTATGTTTATCTGGTCAACCGTGCTGGCTTACGACAGCAGTAAACTGAAGACAGCACCAACTTCGTGGGCTGATTTCTGGGACACCAAAAAATTTCCAGGCAAACGTGGTTTACGTAAAACCGCAAAATATGCCGTGGAAGCTGCGTTGCAAGCTGATGGTGTGAAACCGGCCGATGTTTACAAAGTGCTGGCAACATCCGAAGGGGTTGACCGTGCTTTCAAAAAACTGGATGAACTGAAACCGAACATTCAATGGTGGGAGGCTGGTGCACAAGCGCCACAATATCTGGTTTCTGGCGATGTTGTCATGACCACCGCTTACAATGGCCGTATCGCGAATGCCATTAAAGAAGGCAACGCCTCGCTAAAAATGGCATGGGATACCAACACTTACGAGCAAGATTATTGGGCAATTCCGAAAGGCTCACCGAAAAAAGATCTGGCGATGCAGTTTATTGCCAGCGTAGTGAAACCTGAAAAACAGGTGGAATATGCCAAGATCATTCCTTATGGCCCAACCAACAAAAAAGCGGCGGCTATGTTAGCGCCTGAACTGGCGGCACAGTTACCAACGTCTGCTGACAACATGAAAAATGCTGTTGCGATTGATGCCGCCTTCTGGCTGGATCACGGTGAAGAGTTAGAGCGTCGTTTCAACGCGTGGGCAGCTAAGTAATACCTCCAGATATCATCCTTTGATGACCGGTAATCTGATTTCCGGTCATCTTTTTTCTTATCAATCAATTCACTATTGATTGCCCACTCATTCCGATATTCGCTATATACTGTCTTATCTGGAGTCATCTGTGGTTTCTCTATCGCCAATGAGCACGCGTAACTCGTTAAACGATCACTCCCTCATTCATGGGGTGGCAGATTTAATTCTCGCCGTTGGGCAACCTAATTTCATTGATAAATTGACTTACTTGTTGCGTAGCGCCGCCAGTTTTGACGATTACGTGATGTTGATTTATCACCCTAGTTCCGCACCACAAGTGCTCAGCTCCTCCTTTGCTAATACGGATCTGACGGTGTGGGAACGCTATATTCAAGGCGCTTATCTGTTGAGCCCTTTTTACGACTATTGCATGCAAGGGAAAGACGGTTTTGTTTCGTTAGACGAGATCGCACCCGATGGATTTTACGATAGTGCCTATTATGACAGCTACTTCCGCCCTTCCCGACTGATCGATGAAGTCTGTTTTGTGGTGCAGGGAATCGACAATTTCAGTTATCTACTTTCGCTGGGACGCACACAAACACTAGCTAAATTTAACCGGCGCGTATTAGAAAAACTAAAAGCGTTGTCCCCAATTTTACAAGCTGCTGTTCAGCTGGATGATCAACGACGTCATGCCGAACGCCACCCACAACCCACATCTCACGCCGCATTAAAACAACGGTTACTGAATTACGGCAACGACAAACTAACAAGTCGGGAACAAGATGTCATGCAGTTGCTTATTCGTGGTTACTCGAGTAAAGAGGCGGCACAAGTTTTATCGATCTCGCCAGAGACAGAACGTGTTCATCGTAAAAACATCTATGCAAAACTAGAAGTCGAGTCACAAAAAGAACTGTTGTCTCAGTTATTTGAAGAGATATTAAGCGATATACCTGCCTGACCCGCGATTTTCGTCTACCTCAAGAGGGTGATATCGACGAGCCCCTCAGTTAGCTAGCATAACTTCATGATCCACACGATGAGCGCATCATGAAGTTCTCGCAATTAGCAATTAATCAAACTCGTCTTCTGCAATACATAACAGCAATGGCTGATATCGGAATGACACCGAAAGGGGGTTGTAACCGGCAAGCCCTAACCAAAGAAGATCAACACGGACGACAATTATTCCTCAAGTGGTGTCACCAGCTCGGCGGAATAGAGCGCCGTGACACTATGGGCAATCTGTTCGTGCGCTGGTCTGGTTCCGATCATAGCCTTCCCCCTATTTTAATGAACTCTCATCTCGATACCCAGCCAACCGGCGGCCATTTTGACGGTGTTTATGGTGTGTTGGCTGCACTGGAAGTGGTTGCAACGTTGCGTGATGCCAATATCACCACACAGAATCCACTGGAAATTGCGGTTTGGACCAACGAAGAAGGCGCTCGTTTTGCCCCTGCCATGATGGGTTCAGGCGTGTTTAGCGGCGCTCTCGAACAAGCCGATATCTATCAATCTTGCGATAAATCAGGTGTAACCGTTTATGACGCACTGGTTTCCTCACAGCAATTGGGCGACACACCCTGCCAGCCGTTCCCTATTTTTGCTGCATTAGAACTGCACATCGAGCAAGGGCCAATATTGGAATCGAAAGATTTACAGATCGGCGTCGTCACAGGTGTGCAAGGCATGAACTGGTTTGATGTCACCATCACCGGTGAAACAACCCACGCAGGGCCAACACCAATGGCAATGCGACGAGACCCAGTGCAGTTAAGCGCAACATTACTCAACGAACTTTACGCGCTGGCTGAACGTTATGGTGAACATGCCCGCTTAACGATTGGTGATATCAAAGCCTTGCCTGGCGCAAGAAACACCGTGCCTTCCCAAGTGATTTTCTCTGTCGATTTACGCCACCCCGAACAAAATCAGTTAGAGGCGATGACCGCTGATTTTTATGCCCTCTGTCAGCAGTTAACGGGCACCGTTTCAATTGCCGTGTCACCGATCTGGCAATCGCCCGCAGTGCGTTTTCACCCCCGTTGCATTGAAGCCATAGCGCAGGCAAGCCAGCAACTTAACTATCGCGCACAGTCGATGGTATCAGGTGCAGGGCATGACTCGGTTTATCTTTCGCGGGTCGCCCCTGTCGGCATGATTTTCATCCCCTGCCGCAAGGGTATTTCTCATAACGAAGCCGAATATGCATCGCCTGAGCAACTAGCAAAAGGCGCCAATGTATTACTGCATTCACTACTTAATTTAACTGACGCATCTACTCATTAAAAAGGATGTTCTTATGAATGGATTTTTGCAATCAAGACACTTAAATGGTGGAACTCCTGCACTCAAAGCATGGGGAATAAACTCTGAAACCGGCGTATTGCGCGATGTGTTAGTCGGCTCGATTGAACATTTTTCATGGCGCGATGGCAATGCCACCTCGCGTCGTCATCTGCGCGATGGCGTACAATTTGATGCCGCCGTTGCCAAAGCACAATATCAGGAAATGCTTGATGTCTATCGCCAGGCTGATGTCAATGTGCATATTCTTCCTGCACAAGCTGATCAGCCCTACTCGATTTATGCCCGCGATTCATCAGTGATGACCCCCTGGGGGCCAATTATCAGCCAGATGTATAGCCCATGGCGCCGGGCAGAATGGATTTCGGTGCTGAATTTTTATCAGGAAAAAGAGATCCCAATTTTTGATGTAGTGAGTGCTGGCACCTTTGAAGGCGGCGATTTTATGTTGATTGAGCCCGGTGCAGTGCTGTGCGGTTGCTCTGGTGAACGCACCAGCCTGGCAGGAGCCGAGCAGGTAAAAAGCTGGTTTGAAAAAGAGGGTTGGGAATTTAAAATCGGCCGTTTTGATCCGCATTTCCTGCATATGGATGTGCAATGCGTCATGGTAGCTGATAAGTTAGCTGCCGTTTGTTCCGCCGTATTACCCGACGATGTGCTCGCTTGGTTAAAGCAAAAAAATATCGACTTCATCGATGTGCCATACAAAAATGCGATGGAACTGGGTTGTAATATCGTTTCGTTGGGTAACGAACGCGTGCTGTTACCAGCAGAAAGTAAGACATTAAAAGAGCAATGTCTTGCACACGGGCTCACCGTTTTTGATCCGGATATCAACATGATCACCAAAGGTGGCGGTGGTGTTCATTGCATGTGCCAACCGCTACGCCGCGACTAAGCTGATATAAATCCAGACAAGTCACTGATCATACAGGCTTGTCTGGATTTCTCTACCGACTATCTCAATTTCAATCTGTACCCCTAGAAAATCCTGCCTATTTTTTACTTTCTGACAACAATTAAGTGATGTATTCCACTGCCTAAAAAGCTATCATGCGCCGGTTTTCTCAACAGCAGAAATTGAGCATTAATTGAACGATATGAATCAAAAAGCACTGGCACCTAAAGTCGGTTTTATCTCTCTAGGTTGTCCAAAAAATCTGGTCGATGCCGAACGCATTCTGACCCAATTACGCACCGAAGGTTATGACGTAGTGAATAACTACGACAATGCTGAATTAGTGATCGTGAACACCTGTGGTTTCATCGACAGCGCGGTGCAGGAATCACTGGAAGTGATTGGCGAAGCATTACAGGAAAACGGCAAGGTAATCGTCACCGGTTGTCTGGGTGCAAAAGAAGATCAGATCCGCGAAGTGCACCCGAAAGTGCTGGAAATCTCTGGCCCGCACGCTTATGAGCAGGTATTAAGCCATGTTCATAAATATGCTGCGAAACCTGAGCACAACCCGTTCCTGAGTTTAGTGCCGGAACAAGGTGTTAAGCTGACACCAAAACATTACGCCTACCTGAAAATCTCGGAAGGCTGTAATCACCGCTGCACGTTCTGCATCATTCCATCTATGCGCGGCGACCTCGACAGCCGAGCGATTGGTGAAGTGTTGGGTGAAGCGAAACGCCTGAAAAACGCCGGTGTGAAAGAGATTCTGGTGATTTCACAAGACACCTCGGCCTATGGCGCTGATTTGAAGCACCGCACCGGTTTCTACGAAGGCTCACCAGTGAAAACCAGCATGCTGGGTCTGTGTGAAGAGTTATCAAAAATGGGCATGTGGGTGCGGTTGCACTACGTTTACCCTTATCCGCATGTGGATGATGTGATCCCATTGATGGCGGAAGGTAAGATCTTGCCGTATCTGGATATCCCGCTACAGCATGCCAGCCCACGCATTCTGAAACTGATGAAACGTCCGGGTGCGATTGAGCGCACATTGGAACGTATTCAGGAATGGCGCCGTATCTGCCCTGACCTAACACTGCGTTCAACCTTCATCGTCGGCTTCCCGGGTGAAACCGAAGAAGACTTTCAGATGCTGCTCGATTTCTTAGAAAAAGCTGAGTTAGATCGTGTCGGTTGTTTCAAATACAGCCCAGTTGATGGCGCCAAAGCTAACGAATTGCCAGACCCGATCCCAGAAGAGATTCAGGAAGAGCGTTTCCATCGGTTCATGGAATTACAGCAGAAAATTTCTGCTCGCCGATTGGCAGCCAAAGTGGGCCGTCAGTTGGATGTGATCGTCGATGAAGTTGATGAAGAAGGCGCGATTGGCCGCAGCTTCTCCGATGCACCGGAAATTGATGGTGTAGTTTACTTAAACGGTGAAACCAGCCTGAAACCAGGTGATATCGTTAAAGTAACAATCGACAATTCTGATGAATATGATTTATGGGGAACGGTGGTTCGCTAGAATTTAACCTCGGACAACGGGAAACATCTCCACTGACACGCCGTAAACCCATCCATGGGGTCTCCGCTGCGCCATCCTTGGCGCAGAGGGTCCGTGAAAATGTTCCCCGTCATCCTCTTCATCGTATTTAGTCTAAAAAAAAGCCCGGTTCTAAACAGACCGGGCTTTTTGCTATCCGAATGCAGGGTTATTCAATACCCTGACTACGCAGATAATCTTCGTAGTTACCACCGAAGTCGATGATCTTCTCTGGGGTGATTTCCAGAATACGGCCAGCCAATGAGCTAACAAACTCACGGTCATGCGATACGAAAATCAGCGTACCCGGATACATCTCCAGCGCCATGTTCAATGATTCGATCGATTCCATATCCAAGTGGTTGGTTGGTTCGTCCATCACCAGAATGTTTGGTTTTTGCAGCATCAGCTTACCAAACAACATACGGCCTTTTTCACCACCCGACAGCACTTTGACTTGCTTACGAATGTCGTCTTGGTTGAACAGTAAACGACCCAACACGCTACGAATCGCCTGTTCGTCATCGTTCTCTTGTTTCCACTGATACATCCAGTCAAATACGGTCAGATCATTGTCAAAATCTTCCGCATGATCCTGCGAATAATAACCGATCTTGGCATTTTCAGACCATTTCACCGAACCCGTGTCAGGGGCCAGCTCACCAACCAGCGTTTTGATCAGCGTGGTTTTACCGATACCGTTGGTACCCAGCACCGCAATCTTTTCACCGACTTCAACCATCAGGTTAAAACCTTTAAACAATGGGCCATTGTCATAGCCTTTGCTCAGGTTTTCGATTTCCAGAATGTTGCGATACAGCTTCTTATCTTGTTCAAAACGGATGAACGGGTTTTGACGGCTGGATGCTTTTACTTCTTCAATCTTGATCTTATCGATCTGCTTCAGACGTGACGTCGCCTGACGTGATTTAGAGGCGTTGGCACTAAAGCGGCTGACGAATGATTGCAGGTCAGCGATTTGTGCTTTCTTCTTCGCATTATCAGACAACAGACGCTCACGCGCTTGGGTTGCAGCAGACATGTATTCGTCATAGTTACCCGGATATACGCGCAGTTCGCCGTAATCCAGATCGGCCATGTGGGTACAGACCATGTTCAGGAAGTGACGGTCATGCGAAATGATAACCATGGTACTTTCACGCGCATTCAACGTATCTTCCAACCAACGGATGGTGTTGATATCCAAGTTGTTGGTTGGTTCGTCGAGCAGCAGAATGTCTGGGTTAGAGAACAGGGCTTGCGCCAACAGCACACGCAGTTTCCAGCCTGGCGCAACCGCGTTCATCAGGCCAGTATGCTGTTCAACCGGAATACCAACACCCAGCAGCAGCTCGCCAGCGCGCGCTTCGGCAGTGTAACCGTCGTATTCGGCTACTTTACCTTCCAGCTCAGCCGCACGCATGTAGTCATCATCGGTCGCTTCCATGTTCGCGTAGATAGCATCACGCTCACGGATCGCTTCCCACAACTCAGTGTGGCCCATCATGACCACGTCGAGCACGCGCATATCTTCATACGCGAATTGATCCTGGCGCAACTTACCGATGCGCTCGTTCGGATCAAGCGCTACGTTGCCCGCAGTCGGATCTAAATCGCCCCCCATGATTTTCATGAAGGTTGATTTACCGCAGCCGTTGGCGCCGATCAGACCGTAGCGATTGCCACCGCCAAATTTGACGGAGATGTTTTCAAACAGTGGCTTACTGCCAAACTGCATAGTGATGTTATTGGTACTAAGCACTTCTATTTACCTTATAAAAAAACGGCCCCGAAACCGGAGCCGCTTATATTCTTCCGGATTATTTGTTGTTGTTCGGGCGCAAAGCCGGGAACAAAATGACATCGCGGATAGTGTGGCTGTTGGTGAACAACATCACCAGACGGTCGATACCGATACCCTGACCCGCTGTTGGTGGCATACCGTGTTCCAGAGCAGTTACGAAGTCAGCGTCGTAGAACATCGCTTCATCATCACCCGCTTCTTTCTGAGCAACCTGTGCCTGGAAGCGTTCTGCCTGATCTTCCGCATCATTCAGCTCAGAGAAGCCGTTGGCCAGTTCACGGCCACCGATGAAGAATTCAAAACGGTCGGTCACATCTGGGTTATTGTCGTTACGACGCGCCAGAGGTGATACCGCTGCCGGGTATTCAGTGATAAAGGTTGGCTGTAACAGCATGTGTTCTGCGGTTTCTTCGAAAATCGCGGTGATCACATGGCCCAGTTCCCAACTCTTCATCAGCTCAACATGGTGACGCTTAGCGACTGCAATCGCGCCTTCCAAAGTAGTCAGCTCTTCTGCTTTAACGTCGTTGCCGTATTTCAGAATAGACTCAACCATGGTCATGCGCGCAAATGGCTGGCCGAAGTCGATTTCAATGCCTTCTTCGCCTTCTTTGGCATAACGGATCTTGGTGGTGCCGTGGATGTCTTGCGCCAGAGTACGCAGCATCTCTTCGGTCAGATCCATCAGATCGTTGTAATCGGCATACGCCATGTAGAATTCCAGCATGGTGAATTCTGGGTTATGACGAACAGAAATACCTTCGTTACGGAAGTTACGGTTCACTTCATACACACGCTCGAAGCCACCTACCACCAGACGTTTCAGATACAGCTCTGGCGCGATACGCAGGTACATATCGATATCCAGCGCGTTGTGGTGTGTCACAAACGGACGTGCAGACGCGCCGCCTGGGATCACCTGCATCATCGGGGTTTCCACTTCCATGAAGTTTTTGTTGTTCAGGAAGTTACGGATGCCATTCATTACCTGATTACGGATCTGGAAGGTACGACGTGATTCTTCATTGGCGATCAGATCAAGGTAACGCTGACGGCAGCGCGCTTCCTGGTCAGTCAAACCTTTATGTTTTTCTGGCAATGGACGCAGTGCTTTGGTCAGCAGACGAATGCCGGTAGTGTGCACAGACAGCTCGCCGGTATTGGTGCGGAACATGTAACCTTCCACGCCAACGATATCGCCCAGATCCCATTTTTTGAACTGTTCGTTATAGAAACCTTCTGGCAGATCATCACGGGTCACGTAGATCTGAACTTTGCCGCCCATGTCTTGCAGGGTAGCAAACGCCGCTTTACCCATGATACGGCGCGTCATAATACGACCCGCAATTTTCACGAAATGTTTTTCAGCTTCTAACTCTTCTTTGGTTTTGTCACCGAAAGCAGCGTGAATATCAGAAGCGATCTGTTCACGACGGAAATCGTTCGGGAACGGATTGCCTTTGGTACGCAGTTCCGCCAATTTTGAACGGCGTTGCGTCATTTCGTTGTTAAATTCTTGAACGTCTAGTTCAGTTTCTGGGGTTTGGTTTTGTTCTGACATGATGATTCCTGCTTGGATTACAGCCCTGATTTCAGGCTGGCTTCAATAAATTTGTCCAGATCGCCATCGAGTACCGATTGGGTATTGCGTGTTTCCACCCCAGTCCGTAAATCTTTAATACGCGAATCGTCTAATACATAAGAACGGATCTGACTACCCCAACCGATGTCGGATTTCGTCTCTTCCAGCGCCTGTTTCTCGGCGTTCTGTTTCATCATTTCCAGTTCATACAGTTTGGCTTTGAGCTGTTTCATCGCCTGATCTTTATTCTTATGCTGGGAACGATCGTTCTGACACTGAGTCACAGTATTAGTTGGAATGTGGGTAATACGCACCGCAGATTCAGTTCGGTTAACGTGCTGACCACCCGCACCGGACGCACGGTAAACGTCGATACGCAGATCGGCCGGATTGATCTCGATCTCCACATCTTCATCAATTTCTGGATAAACGAAAGCAGAACAGAATGAAGTATGACGACGACCACCGGAATCGAACGGGCTCTTACGTACCAGACGATGCACGCCGGTTTCAGTACGTAACCAGCCAAACGCATATTCGCCGGTAAACTTGATGGTGGCCGATTTAATACCTGCAACATCACCATCCGAACATTCGATCAGCTCTGGTTTATAGCCATGTGCTTCGCCCCAACGCAGGTACATACGCAGCACCATGTCGGCCCAATCTTGCGCTTCCGTACCGCCGGAGCCAGATTGAATATCCATGTAACAGTCGGAAGCATCATGCTGACCAGAAAACATGCGACGGAATTCAAGATCGACCAGTTTCTTTTCCAGTGCATCCAGCTCGGTTTCTGCTTCATGGAAGGTCTCTTCATCTTCACCTTCCACTGCCAATGAAACGAGCATTTCAACATCTTCTGACCCTTGAGTCAGTGCGTCAATGGTCGCTACTACGCCTTCCAGCGCAGCACGCTCTTTACCCAATGTTTGGGCCTTCTCTGGCTCATTCCAAACATCAGGTTGTTCTAATTCGGCACTGACTTCTTCTAAACGCTCTTTCTTAGCGTCGTAGTCAAAGGTACCCCCTCAGGAGTTCAGTCCGTTCAGACAACTCCTTGAGCTTATTTAATACTGGATTCACTTCAAACATTGAAGGGATTCTCTCTTTGGTCGGGTTATAGGAAAAACGGCGTATTTTAGCGGATAGGTCGCGTAATAAACAGGGTTAATGTGATCAATGCCACGCATCAAACCGATTACTGGTTTCAAAAGCAACGCTCGGGCGCACATCAACTAGCTTTATTAATAGGATCAGGTAGATTACGGCACAACTTTTGATTAGGAAGTATGAATATAAGCTACAATAGAACTGGTTTTATAAAACAATAAAAATACTAATCCTTTCTTTTTGTCTGGGGACGTGAAACGCAATGAACACAATGTCGCTGAAAAACAAACTATCCATCGCAGCCAGTGCAGCTATCTTACTGGTGGGTGTGATCTTAACGACCGAAACTTATTTAGCAGCCAAATCACGTTTAGAAACAAATCTAAGCCAGCAGGTTGATGATTTGGGAAACACCTTTGCTGCCAGTGTTAATTACTGGTTTAACAGCAAAGGCTCCGCGATAAAAGCATTTCAAGCTGATCCGTCCAACGACATTGAAATCGTAAAAGGGCTACAACAAACGCGTCTTTCCGGTGAATTTGATAATGTTTTTTATGCCAGACCCGACGGTACGCAGTTAAATGCAAATGGTGTGGTGTTACCGCCAGGCAATCAGGGCGGGAGCACACTTTGTTGATATTTTAACCAAAGAATAACTGAGCCCGATAGTCGTCATTCCAGCCGGCTCTTTTTAGCTTGTTTCTCTGAC
>JAYSBB010000026.1:0-27642 GCA_041915645.1 Tolumonas sp. | reverse complement strand
ATCATACGCCTTCCCGATTGCTTGTCAAGCGTTGTTCGTCACAACCTGCTTAACTTGCTCTGTGTTGGCGTCTGCCGTCTCAGTGGGGCCGCATTATAGAGAGTGATCGTTTTTGATCAAGCGCTTTATTACAATTTTATGGTGGTTTTGATTTGAATGCTGTTTTTTACAGCAAATAGCCGCTAATTTCGGCTATTTGCTGTATATAAGGCGGTTTTAAACGCTGGTTGAGAAAAAACCAAAGTAAGACAACGCCAAGATCAGCACACCGGCGATGATGCGATAAACAGCAAAACCACGGAAACTGTGTTTACTGATATAACGCAGTAACCAACCAATAGACAGCAAGCTAACGATAAAGGATGTAATAAGCCCAACGCTGATATTAACGATACCGTGTTCCCCTACTCCGTGCAGATCTTTAAGTAAGGAATAAATGCTGGCCGCACCCAGTGTCGGTATGGAAAGAAAGAAGCTAAAGCCTGTCGCCGTTGAGCGATCCAACCCGGTCAACATTCCGCCCATGATAGTAGAGGCGCTCCGGCTCACCCCTGGGATCAGTGAGCATAATTGTGCGCAACCAATCGCGAACGCTTGTTTTAAGGTGATTTGTTCAAATGCCAGCGTGCGGGGTTTGAAGGCCGCACCTTCTATCCACCACATGATCACGCCACCGACAATCAGACTGCAGGCCACCGTGACACTATTGAATAGATATTCAGTGATATAGTGATGGAACGCCAAGCCGATACAAGCTGCTGGCAAAAAGGCAACGATGACGGCCATCCAAAAGCGACGCACTACAGCGTCAGTTGTAACGCTTTTTACTTGTTGCAAAATAGTGGCGAAATAAAACCACATTACCGCCAGAACGCCACCTAACTGAATAACTATTTCGAAGGTATCGCTTCCCTGAAATTGAAGTAGTTCTTTGGTGACAATCAAATGGCCTGTACTGGATACCGGCAGGAATTCGGTAATACCTTCTACAACACCCATGATCAGGCTATTTAAAATATCAGACATACTGCAGATCCCATTGCTCTCATGTTCAAAAGAGCCGCAAGTTTACGTAAAGAGCTTTATAAGAGCATGCTATTTTTCATTACAGTTTGTATATCAATACCGAAGCTAATAGATAGCGCCTGTTTTTTCGTATATCGGTAACTTGCAAATAAACCGCTAAAGTTTCAGCCTGTAAACAGAACCTAAAGAAGGATATATGTGACATGGCAGATATTGCAGTTATTGCCTTAGATATGGATGGAACATTGTTAAGTAGTGGCCATCAAGTAACTGAAAAAACAGCGAATGCGATACAACAGGCAAGAAAGAAAGGAATTGAAGTTATTTTAGTGACTGGGCGACATCACATGATGGCTTATCCGGTACATCATCAATTAGCTCTGGATACACCACTGATCTGTGCTAATGGTGCTTATGTTTTTGATACAAAAAATCAGCAGATCGCTGCTGGTACGCCATTGTCTGACCGGCAATGGCGACAATTAATCCCATTAATTGAATCACTTCAACTAGATGCGATCTGCCATTTTTCCGATGGTATCGGCCATCAACCAGAAAACGAACATGTGGGCCGGGTAAAAAAACTCGTACATGCCTTACCTTCTAAGCAACGTCCACATTTTATTGAACATAAATCTATCGCGGCTTTATGTCATACGCATACACCATTATGGAAAATCGAGTTATCGCACACCACAACCTCAGCGATTGATAAATTTATCGCCGCTTTACCCGGCGAGTTAGCGATTACCTATGATCAAACAGCACCAAATGGTTTAGAAATTGTGAACAGAGGTAATAGCAAAGGCAACCGCTTGGCCGAATGGGTGACACATCGAGGTTTAACACTAGAACAAGTGATTGCCTTTGGTGACAACCATAATGATATTAGTATGTTCCAGCAGGTTGGCTTGGGTGTTGCGATGGGTAATGCGGCAGAGGAAATTCAGCAGCAGGCGCATTTCGTTACTGGAACTAATGATAATGACGGGATTGCGGCCGCATTACAGCGTTGGGTGTTATAAAAACGGTTATTCGCCGCTAGCTCGGACTTGCGGCGATAGTTCCGCAAGATATTCCAGCAATGTTGTGAAATTTTGCGGTTTACTAAATAGATAACCCTGACTGTATTCACAATGATGCTGCAATAAAAATTGCTGCAGCGCTTCATCTTCAATACCTTCGACGACCACTTCATAACCCAAATTTTGCACAATACACAGGATACCTAATAACAATTGGGTGTCCTTATGATCGTGAGGCACCGTCAGCACAAAGCTCCGGTCAATTTTCACAATATCAATGGGAAATTTTCTTAAGTAATTGAATGAGGAATATCCGGTACCAAAATCATCGATCGCGATCCGGCATCCGGCTTCACGCAGGGTATGCAGGCGCGCCAGATGCTGGCTTTGCGTATCCATCAGCAGGGATTCGGTCACCTCAAAGATGATTTTTTCCGGTGCAATATGGTGTTGATGAATTACTTCCAGCCAGCTGTTAGCTTGCACATCTAATTGCAAAAATTCGATGATCGAGCGATTAATGCTGAGTTCTAACCAATCAAACCCCGCTTGATGCAATAGCGCCAGATCGACACAGGCTTGTTCCAGAATTTTTTCACCAAGTAACCCGATCAGCCCACTCTCTTCGGCTAATGGAATAAATTGATCCGGCGGGATGTTACCTAATTCAGGATGTGACCAGCGGGCCAGCGCTTCGAGTTTACCAACACGTTGCCGCTGATTATCCCAAATCGGCTGATAAGCAACCCAGATCCCGTTGTTTTGCACCGCATCTAATAAATCTTGCTGTAATTTTTGGCGATATGACAATTCTTTACGCACACCGGCGGAAAATGCCAGCATCGGTAAATGACGGTTGCGGGCAATAAACAGGGCCTGTTCCGCCCGTCGCCATAACGCGCCAGGGCTGCGCGCATCTAACGGCCATAATGCGCCGCCCAAGGTGCCAGAAATAGCTATTTCGCTGTCGCCATTTTTAAATGGTCGTAGTACTTCGGCATACACTTCCTCGGCTAACTGCTGTGCTTGTTCTGGTTGATCCATGCTGGGAATAAGTAAGGCAAAATCATCACCACCCACACGCGCCACCATCCCCCGAGGTCCCAGCAAGCGCTGTAAACGTAACGCTAATTGCTGCAATATGCGATCACCGGTCTGGTGATCAAATTGATTGTTGATTTGGCGAAATTGATCCAGATCGAGGGTCAGCAAAGTAAATGGCTGCGTACCTCGGCAAAGTAGGCGTAATTGGTTATCAAAAGAGAGACGGTGTAATAAACCGGTCAATGGGTCGAGTTGTTCTTCATCTGCAGACATGCCTCGTTGGACAGAAAAAACCCCTAATAATTGAACATTTCCTGACTGCGCAGCGGTCTGGCGTAGCATAAGCTGATAAGGCAACCAGCCTTGGGTTTTATGCTTTAACCACAGCGCGCCTTGCCAACGGCCGGAGGTCATTAATTGCGATAAGACTATATCCCAGTCCACCTGCAGCATCGCCCGCAGCTGGGTACGGCGCATTCTTAACAGTTCGAGTAAGGAAAAACCACTCTGACGGCAAAACGCCGGATTGGCCTCCAGCAAAAAACCGTTTTTATCCAGTAAGACCACACCGTCATCAAATTCTTGATATAGCGTATGGCCTATTTGAGACAACTGGCGCTCATCGACACAAGTACAACGAGTAACATGCCAGCGATGTAGTATTTCGCGGCATCCGTGTACCAGTCTACGCATTCCTTTGCGTAACATTTTAAAACCTTTTATTTGTCGCATCTAACCAGTAAGGACTTATATAAATTCAATTATTAAGCCAATTTATGCAATAACGGCCCTACAACCTAATTTCCAATGCTCGTGAATGCAAGACAAACAAAACAGGAGGAATAAATCCTCCTGTTTTTATTACGCTTTTTTATGACGCCGATTATTCCACCGTCACTGATTTGGCTAAGTTTCGTGGTTGATCCACATCAGTGCCCTTGATCAGAGCAATATGATAAGCCAGTAATTGCATCGGAATGGTGTACACAATTGGTGCAATGATGTCAGCCACACTTTCCATTGGCATCACGCGCATGGTGTCATCACTGCTGAAACCGGCAGCCCGATCAGCAAACACATACAACAAACCACCGCGGGCACGCACTTCTTCCACGTTGGATTTCAATTTTTCCAGCAGTTCATTATTCGGAGCCACCACAATGATCGGCATTTCGCTGTCGATCAGTGCCAATGGGCCGTGTTTTAATTCACCTGCCGCATAGGCTTCTGCATGTATATAGCTGATTTCTTTAAGTTTTAACGCCCCTTCCATCGCGATAGGATATTGATCACCGCGACCTAAAAACAGACTGTGTTGTTTATTGGCAAACTGTTCCGCCAAGGCTTCAATTTGTTTATCCAGCTGTAAGGCATGTTCAATTTGCATCGGCAGCGCTTGTAATGCACTTGCCACACAGTGTTCATCGGTTTCACTCATATTGCCGTTACCGCGACCAATTGCCGTCACCAGCATGAGTAAACCGGTTAACTGAGTGGTGAACGCTTTGGTCGACGCTACACCAATTTCTGCACCAGCACGGGTCATAAATGCCAAATCAGATTCACGCACCAACGATGAGCCAGGCACGTTGCACAAGGTCAGGCTGGCCATGTAGCCCATCTCTTTCGCCAGACGCAACGCCGCCAGGGTATCGGCCGTTTCACCAGACTGAGACAAGGTGATGATCAGGCTGTTTGGGTGCACGACGGATTTGCGATAGCGGAATTCCGAAGCAATTTCGATATTACAGGAAACACCCGCCAGCGCTTCAAACCAGTAACGCGCCACCATACCAGAATGATAAGAAGTACCACACGCGACAATCTGCACATGCTGTACTTTCTGGAAGATTTCACGCGCATGTGTACCGAAAGATTCCGGCACAATGTGATTACCAACCAGACGACCTTCCAAAGTATTCAGGATCGATTGTGGCTGTTCGTAGATCTCTTTTTGCATGTAGTGACGATATTGACCTTTATCACCAGCGTCATGCGACAGTTCCGATTCGATTTCCGCACGTTCAACCGGTAGACCGGCGTTATTAAAGATCGTCACACCTTTACGGGTCACTTCTGCCACATCACCTTCTTCCAAAAACAGGAAACGACGAGTCACCGGCAACAACGCCAATTGATCAGATGCGATGAAGTTTTCGCCCAAGCCACGACCGATAACCAGCGGTGAACCTGAGCGCGCCACGACCAGACGCGATGGATCACGACGATCCATTACCACGGTGCCGTATGCACCGCGCAGTTCTTTTACTGCCGTTTGCAGTGCCTGCAGTAGGCTACCTGCAGTTTTCAGATAATGGTGCACCAGATGCACAATCACTTCGGTATCGGTCTGCGAGACAAATTCGTAACCTAAACCCTGCAATTTAACACGCAGTTCTTCATGGTTTTCGATGATGCCGTTATGGACGACCGCCAAATCACCGTTGGAAACATGTGGATGTGCGTTGATTTCTGACGGTTCGCCGTGGGTTGCCCAGCGCGTGTGTGCAATACCAGTACCACCTGACAACGGCTGTGCTTCCAATGCGTTCGCCAATTCCTGCACTTTACCCAGACGACGAACACGCTGTAATTCGCCTTGTGCATTGATGATTGCCACGCCCGCAGAGTCATAACCGCGGTATTCCAGACGACGTAAACCTTCTACCAGAATTTCAGAAATATCACGCTGGGCTACTGCACCGACGATCCCACACATATAATTATCTCCAGGTGAAGTCTGTTGTTACTAAACAGAACTTTAAAGTAAATATGCAGTAAGACATGACTAATAAGCAGACCGTCTGCCGCATGAATGCGGCAGACGAGCTTACATGGATGTATTTATAACGTGTCTGCGTTTAGTCATGGCTTACAGCCGATGTTCAAGTATTAACCGACGCACAAATCACATGCACATCATGTTGTTCAATCTGTTGCTTCAGCTCTTCCCCGATCCCATCATCAGTGATCAAGGTATCTATCGCACTCCACGGCAACTCCAGATTGGGAATACGACGTCCAAACTTTTCGGAATCCACCAGCACGATGACTTCGCGCGCCACTTCCGCCATTACGCGCGATAAACCAACCAGCTCATTAAAGGTAGTAGTGCCACGCGCTGGGTCAACGCCGTCGGCGCCGACAAACAGCTGATCAAAATCATAGGAGCGCAATACCTGTTCTGCCACCTGCCCTTGGAAAGCTTCGGAATGCGGATCCCAGGTGCCGCCGGTCATCAGCAAGGTTGGTTCATTTTCCAGCTCCCGCAGTGCCTGGGCGACGGTTAGCGAGTTGGTCATCACCACCAAACCGCGTTTGGCCGCCAATAATGGGATCATCGCGCCGGTGGTGCTGCCACTGTCGATGATGATGCGATTGTGATCGCGAATATGCTGGATTGCCGCTTGCGCGATAGCTAACTTTCGTTGTGAAACTTTAGCCGGCACTTCTTCCGCCAGGATCTCGGACGGCAGCGAAATAGCGCCACCATAACGACGTAACAACACGCCACTGCGTTCCAGCTCAGCCAGATCTTTACGGATCGTCACTTCGGAGGTAGCAAAACGCTGCGACAAATCTTCCACGCTAACTTCACCCTGTTCATTGAGCAGAGAAATAATGGCATGCCGACGTTGTTGTGTGTTTCGCTTGATCATCACTTAAGTTTCGATTCGAAATTTAATGAGCAGTATATTCTTACAAAAAGAAACTTCAAGCCAGAGGAACGGAATTTTTTAGCGGAAAAGAAAAAGCCCACACGATGGTGGGCCTGAACTATTTTGGTAATCTAACTAATGCGGATTATTTTTTCTGTTTTACCGGACGCTGCCAGCCAGTTACGTGATGCTGTGGCACGCGGCTCAAAACCAGTTCATCTTCTGCAACATCACGCGTGATGGTTGAACCAGCCGCCAACGTAGCCCCTTTCGCGACGCGGACTGGTGCAACCAGCTGAGTGTCGGAACCGACAAACACATCATCTTCAATAATGGTTTTATGTTTATTGGCACCATCGTAGTTACAGGTAATAGTACCAGCACCAATATTCACGTTGGCACCAATATCACTATCCCCCAGATAACTCAGATGACCGGCTTTGGAACCGAAACCCAATTTGGCATTTTTCAGCTCAACAAAATTGCCGACATGGGCTTGTGCGGCGAGTTCAGCGCCGGGGCGCAAACGGGCAAATGGACCCACCGTGCAACCTTCCGCCAAAGTCGAACTTTCAATGATGGAATACGGGCTGATAATGCTGTCATCGGCGATAGCACAGTTTTTCAAAATACAGCCGGCACCAATCTGCACGCGATGACCTAATGCCACCTGACCTTCAATGATCACATTGGCATCGATAACGACATCTTCACCGCAAGCCAGTGTGCCACGCAGATCAAACCGCGCCGGATCCAACAGCGTAACGCCGTCCAACATCAGTTGTTCAGCGGCGCGTTTTTGATAAAAGCGTTCCAGATTGGCTAATTGCAGACGGTTATTGGCGCCCTCTACTTCCTGCGCACAACTTGGTTGAGCCGTTTGTATGGAGCTACCGGCCTGATGGGCTGCCGCAATCACGTCGGTCAGATAATATTCACCCTGCGCATTTTTATTGGTTAAACCCGCCAGCCACTGTTTTAGCTGTTTCGCTGGCGCCACCAGCACACCGGTGTTCACTTCGTTGATCCGCTGTTGGCCAACACTGGCATCTTTTTGTTCAACGATACCCACGACCTGATCGTCTGCGCGCAAAATACGACCGTACCCGGTAGGGTCATCCAACGACACCGTCAGTAAACCAATGCCGTTTTTCGGCTGGACTTGCAGCAGTTCCTGTAATGTCGCGGTGGTGATCAGCGGCGTGTCGCCGTATAACACCAAGACGTTGGCATCATCAGGAATTGCCGGAGTTGCCTGTGCCACTGCATGTCCGGTGCCCAGCTGTTCAGCCTGCAGCACCCATTCCACATCAGCTTCATTCAGTCTGGCCTGCATCACTTCGCCGCCATGGCCATACACCAGATGGATTTTATCAGCATTCAGTTGGCGGGCAGTGGCAATGACATGACTCACCATCGGGCGTCCAGCGACAGGATGCAGCACTTTGGGCAGGGATGAGCGCATACGGGTGCCTTTACCCGCCGCCAGAATAATCACATGCAGAGACATAACGAACCTCAATCATTACAGATGGGTGTTATTCTAGAAGAAAAGAGGCACAACAGAACAGAACTAATCGCCCCTCAGCGGCGCATATTGTCAGTCCAAAATATATGCCACTGTAAAAACCAATACCCTGTCAGATTTTCTCTGTGCGCAAACATTGAATTGGCTAACAAATATTTTGCGCAAAATATGACCCATCATGTATCTTGTTGCGCGTTGTCAACTGACAACTAATAACTAAATAAAGCACAGGATAACAAGATAATGAACAATTTTACTTTTCCATTGGAAGAGCAGCGTTTTCGCATCCAAAATTGCCAAACACCACAAATATTGGCCGATCAACTGGCCAAACTTTGCCTCGCCAACGGCTTTGAGTATTACCAGCTCTGCCTGACACTGCGTCGCGGTTTACAGCAAACGGATCTGACCTTACTGATGCAAACGCCGGAAAACTGGGCTGAGCATTATGCGCAAAACACTACCATCCAGAATGATTCACTGTATCTGCGTTCGCAGTCGCAAAGCCGCCCTTTATTCTGGCAGGCGGATGTCAAACTGGAACATGAAGCCTTTTTGCCGATGGATTGCTGGCGCCAGTTCGGTATGGAAGAAGGGATTGCGATCCCGCTACACGGGCCATCGGGGTTTTACGGCTATTTTGCCCTGAGCCGCCATCGCAAAGAACCGATCCGCTTACAGGATTATTTCCACCTAAGTTATCTCGGCCATATTATTCAAGAACAGGCCATCCCGTTATTTTCGCCGGAACAATCGTATTTATCCTCGCGGGAAAAAGAGTGTCTGTTCTGGGTCAGTGAAGGCAAAACCTCATGGGAAATTGCCCAGATCCTTGGCATTACCGAACGCACGGTCAACTTTCACCTGAATAACGCCATTCGCAAAAGTGGCTGTAAAAACCGCTACCAGACGGTGGCAAAAAATATTATCACCGGAGAACTGGTACACGCCGTCAACCGGATCAGCCTGACCAATATGATCCAGCAACCACAACCGTTATCTGCTTGATAAACGTCTTGAGACGCAGCACCGAAAACTGCGTCTCTTCTTTCTATTCCGCACATTCCATCCGCTGATCTTTTAGTCGCACGAATAGGCTTGTCCGTACAGGTACGGTTGTTGCAACAACTGTTTCAGTCTGCACATTTTTAATGTCGCTATACGCACTAAAACATTACGCGCTATATGTTAAATCGCATATCCACCTGTTTTGAGAGGTTTTCATGTCCCGACAACCAACTTCAACGCCACCCGCTTTATTAGGGGAACTTAAGTTATGCACTGAAGTGGGGCCTTCTTTAGGGGATACCCGTATTCAATTATTAGAAGCGATTGAACGTTTGGGCTCGTTATCGCAAGCGGCTAAATCCATTCCCATGTCGTATCGTGCCGCCTGGGATGCGTTGGACGAGATGAATAATCTGGCAGAGCAGCCGTTGGTTATCCGCACCGCTGGCGGGAAAAATGGTGGTGGTACTCAACTTACCGCCTACGGTAAACAGACCGTTGCTTTGTATCGCGCACTGCAGGCGGAATATCAACAGGTTCTCGAAAGAGTACAACAGCAACTACAAAATAAACCCTGTCAGCAAGATGACAATTTTTACGACATCACGCAATTTCGTCGTTTATTACGTCGCATATCGATGCGCAGTAGCGCGCGGAATCAGTTTGTTGGCACCGTAGTGGCGCTGCGTACTGCGCCAGTCGATTTTGAAGTGACCTTGCAGCTGGATGATAACGTACAGCTGATTGCTGTCATCACTCGTGAGTCAGCAGAAAGCTTAGGTATTGCCATGGGGCAAGAGTTATACGCGCTCGTAAAATCATCGTCGGTCATGCTGGTGACCGATCGGCAATTAAAACTTTCTCCTCGTAATCAGTTGTGGGGACACATCAGCAAAATTCATCGCGGCCCGGTGAATAGCGAAGTGGTGATCAATTTGCCTGGAGATAAAACTGTGTGTGCCGTGGTCACCACAGAAAGCGCCGATAACATGCAATTGCAGGAAAATCAGGAAGCTTGCGCAGCCTTCAAAGCATCGGCGGTTTTACTGTGTAGTTATCAAGGATAAGCATCAAGGATAAACCAGCATGATGGAACAAGACTGGAACACTGTGTGGCTGACACTCAAACTGGCCTTGTTGGTCATGGGGATTTTATTATTGGTTGCCACACCGCTGGCCTGGTGGCTATCACAAACCCGCAGCCGTTATAAACCGCTGTTTAATGCCATCTTAAGCCTGCCGATGGTTTTGCCGCCGACCGTGTTGGGTTTTTATCTGTTGTTGTTACTCGGCCCGCATGGCCCGGTTGGGCAATTATTAGAAACGCTACACTGGCAAGCGTTGCCATTCAGTTTTGCTGGCATTGTGCTCGGTGGAGTATTGCATAGCCTGCCGTTTGCCATTCAGCCGATCCAAAACGCTTTCGAGGCGATGGGAGCACGCCCATTGGAAGTTGCCGCCACCTTACGGGCATCACCGCTGGATCGTTTTTTTTCCGTGGCACTGCCTTTGGCGAGGCCGGGGCTAGTAACCGCTGCCGTAATGGCGTTTTGCCACAGCATCGGCGAATTCGGCGTGGTGCTGATGATTGGTGGCAGCATTCCCGGTGAAACAAAAGTGTTATCGATCTTGCTGTATGAACACGTCGAAAATCAGGAATATCAGCAAGCACACTGGCTGGCTGGCGGCATGGTGTTATTTGCCATGCTGGCACTGCTGCTGATCTACTGGTTTGGTCAGAATCGGAGAGCTCAACATGCTTGATATTGCGATCCGGCTGCGCTGGCCGCGTGGTGATTTTACTCTGGATGTTGCGCTGCAATTGCCAGGGCAAGGTGTCAGCGCGTTGTTTGGTCCATCGGGTTGTGGCAAAACAACCTGCCTGCGGGCACTGGCGGGGCTGGAAAAATTACCGGATGCCTATATCGCAATTGGTGATGAGATCTGGCAGGACACAAGCCGGAATATCTTCATTCCGCCGCATCAGCGCGCATTAGGTTATGTCTTTCAGGAAGCCAGCCTGTTTCCGCATTTATCCGTCGAACAAAATCTGTTGTTTGGTGTGAAACGGTTGCCTAAACAACATCCGAAAGCCGATTTTGCTTATATCTGTCAGCTACTGGGCATTCAAGCATTATTACAGCGCCGCCCGCATCAGTTATCTGGCGGTGAACGGCAACGGGTTGCGATTGCCCGTGCCTTGTTGTTAGCGCCAAAAATTCTGTTGATGGATGAGCCGTTATCCGCGCTGGATCAAGCCAGAAAACAGGAGATCTTGCCTTATCTGGAACAATTACACCGCCAGTTGTCGATCCCTATTATTTATGTCAGCCACGCCACGGATGAAGTTTCACGATTGGCGGATCATCTGACCCTATTACAACAAGGCAAAGTAGTGGCCTCAGGCCCGTTAAATGACACCTTGTCACGCTTGGATTTACCGGCCGATTTTGCTGAACAGGCGGCGGTGGTATGGGAGATGACGCTGCACGAGCTGGAAGACGATGGTCTGGCGCATTTGCAAACTGCCGATCAGATCTCGTTATTGGTCGGACAAACCAAACAAGCACTCGGCAGCCGCGTTCGCTGCCGGATCGATGCCCGCGATGTCAGCCTGAGTCTGCATAAGGCGGTGGATTCCAGCATTTTGAATCTGTTACCCGCCACATTGTTAGAGATGATGCCGGCAACAACACCAGGCCATTTGCTGGTGAAATTACAAGTTGGTCAACAACCGCTACTGGCACGCATCACGCAACGTTCGGCGCATATCCTCAAACTACAGCCAGCGATGCCATTGTGGGTGCAGATCAAAGCAGTAGCACTACTGGAATGATGATGGTCAGCATATACTGATACCTCAATACCAACAGGACCAATACGCATGTCTTTGAAAGATTGGGGTTTCGCTCTGCTGATTGTGTTTGCATGGGGATTTAACTTTGTCGTGATCCACTGGGGGCTCGACGGGTTATCGCCGTTATTGTTAGGCGCTTTACGTTTCTCGCTGGTTGCCTTTCCAGCCATCTTATTTGTCCCACGGCCCAAGATCGCCTGGCGCTGGCTGCTAGCCTACGGGTTGACCATTAGTTTCGGGCAATTTGCCTTCTTATTTACCGCCATGAAAGTGGGTATGCCGGCCGGGATCGCTTCGCTGGTTTTACAATCGCAGGTGTTATTTACCTTGCTGTTTGCTGCTGTTTTATTACGCGAACATTGGTTAGCACATCAGCCATTTACCTTAGGTATCTCTGCACTGGGGCTAGTGTTACTTGCCACTCAGCAAGGGCAAGGCGGTATGACACTGGCGGGTTTCCTGCTCACAATGTGTGCCGCTGCTTGCTGGGGGTTAGGTAATATTATTAATCGCCATATATCGCGTCAGGCATCACTGAATTTACTGAGTCTGGTGGTCTGGAGTGCGTTGATCCCACCCTTGCCGTTTTTCATCGCATCATACTTGTTGGAAGGACCAACGGTGATGGCAAACAGCCTGTTGCACCTGCAATGGCATTCCGTATTAGCGGTGGTCTATCTGGCGCTGATCGCCACCTTATATGGTTATGTGGCGTGGGGACGTCTGCTGCGCACGTATCCGGTGGCGCAAGTCGCCCCATTAACCTTATTGGTGCCATTGGTTGGCCTGTTTTGCGCACGACTGTTTTTGAATGAACAGCTGACTCATTGGCAATGGATCGGAATTTTACTGGTGCTGTCAGGTCTGTTACTCAATATATTTTGGCCCCGCTGGCTTAAGATTCGTCACCATCAAACGATAAAACCCACCGATCATTAGCTCAGTAACGACAGAGATAAAATCATGTAAATCTTCACGTGCCGCGGACAGATCTCGCTATGATGTCAGACGAAGATGAGCGCGGAGCTGAGACGTGGCCTTATTAAAAAAACGCTGGTTATATTTTATCTTGCCACTACTGGCACTAACGGTTGCCTTTAGTACCTTGCGAGGCCCAGCCCCCATTCAATATATGACGGCCCCAGTTCACTATGGCGATATTGAACAAACCGTATTAGCTACCGGCACATTGAGCGCCATCAATCAGGTCAGTGTCGGCGCGCAAGTCTCCGGCCAGCTGAAATCTCTCAAAGTGGCATTGGGGGAACAGGTAACCAAAGGTCAGCTCGTGGCCGAAATAGACCCGATCTTGCAGCAATATACGCTGCGTCAGGCACAGGCTAATCTCGATAGTGCGAAAGCTCAAAAACAAGCCAAACAAGCTCTGTTACACCAATACGAATTAGCCTATCGTCGGCAACAGCAGATGTGGCAGCAAGATGCGACCTCCAAAGCCAATCTGGAGGAAGCTGCCGCGTCACTAGACACCACCCGCGCCGCCATCAGCCAGTTAGATGCCGAAATTACCGTAGCACAGGTTTCTGTTGATACCGCGAAAGCCAATCTGGGATATACCCGTATTACTGCGCCGATCAGCGGCACGGTGATCTCCATCGTTACCAAGGAAGGACAAACCGTCGCCGCCTCACAATCAGTGCCGACCATCATCAAGCTGGCCGATCTCGACTCTATGACGGTGAAAGCGCAGATCTCCGAAGCCGATGTGATCAACGTGAAACCGGGTTTGAAAGTCTGGTTCACCACGTTAGGCGAACCAGATAAACGGTATTTCGCCACCTTACGGGCGATTGAACCGGCATCGACCTCCGACAGCAGTGATAGCAGCAGCTCTTCCAGTAGTTCGAGTTCATCCAGCTCTTCTTCGTCTTCTTCCAGCTCCAGTGCCGTGTATTACAACGGCCTGTTTGATGTGAAAAATCCCGAGCACCGGCTGCGGGTATCCATGACCGCACAAGTAACCATCGTGTCCGGGGAAACCAAGAATGTACTACTGGTGCCGGTCGCTGCCATTGAAAACGACGAACACCAACACGCGTATGTCCGAGTGTTGGAACATGATCGCGTTATTAAAAAAACTATTCAGCTGGGATTAAAAGATAGCCTGAATGCACAAGTGCTAAATGGTTTAAATGACGGTGACAGTATTATTCTCGGTGATAGCAAAAGCAGCGACACCGGCGCGAATAATTCAGGTGGCATGATGCCGCCACCACCGGGGCCTTAACCATGACAAATGCCTTGCCGTTATTGGCCTTACAGCACATCAGTCGTCATTTTCAGACCGGTGATGATCGCCTGACCGTACTGGATAATATCAATCTGGAGATTCACGCCGGCGAAATGGTGGCGATTATTGGCGCCTCCGGCTCGGGTAAATCGACGTTGATGAATATTCTCGGTTGTCTGGATCGCCCAAGCCACGGTGAATATCGAGTCAACGGCCAAAGCACCGCCACATTAAACAGCGATCAACTGGCCGATCTACGCCGCGATTGTTTTGGTTTTATCTTCCAGCGTTACCATCTGCTGTCACATTTGAAAGCCGAAAGTAATGTAGAAATTCCTGCCATTTATGCTGGTAAGAATAAAACTTCGCGCCTGCAGCGGGCGCGAGCCTTACTGCAGCGCTTAGGCATTGCCGATAAACAGCGCAATCGCCCCAGCCAGCTTTCTGGCGGGCAACAACAACGCGTCAGTATTGCCCGTGCGCTGATGAATGGTGGCAATGTCATTCTGGCCGATGAACCAACGGGGGCATTGGACAGTCAAAGCGGCAAAGAGGTAATGCAGATCCTGCGGCAACTGCACCGTCAGGGCCACGCGATTGTTTTGGTCACGCACGATCAAAATATTGCCGCCCATGCCGAACGGGTGATCGAAATCAGCGATGGTCGAATTCTTGCCGACCGTAGACAAACGCCTTGTCACATCGACATGCCGTTTGATAGTCAGGATCTACCCGAGCAGTCTCAAATACCACAGACAGCCAGTTGGCTGGTGCGCCAATCAACCCGATTTTCCGAAGCATTCCGCATGGCATGGCTCTCCATGCTGACCCATCGGATGCGCACCCTACTCACCATGCTCGGCATCATCATTGGTATTACGGCGGTGGTAAGTGTGGTGGCCGTTGGTCAGGGCGCACGAAATAAAGTGATCAGCGATATCAGCTCAATGGGCACCAACACTATTGATGTCTATCCCGGTAAAGATTGGGGTGATCGTAATGCCAGCGCCATTCAAACACTGACGCCGCAAGATTTACCACTGCTGAGCGGGCAAATATATACCGACAGCGTCACACCCAGCGTCAGCACCAATGCACTGTTGCGTGATGGCGGCAAGGCATTATCCGCGATGGTATACGGTGTCGCCGGTCAATATTTTCAGGTCAAAGATCTACAAATGGCGTATGGAAAAACCTTTGATCAAAGCGCCGTTGCGCAACTACAGCCGGTGGTAGTGATCGATCACAACACCTTAGTTAAATTATATGGCGAACATGTTAATCCGGTGGGCAAAGTCATCCTGCTTAACAACCTGCCCTGCCGCATCCTTGGCGTTACTGCTGAGAAAAAAAGTTCATTTGATACGCAAAATTTGAATGTCTGGCTGCCCTACACTTCCGCCATGTATCGGCTGATGGGGCAATATTATTTCAGCTCGATCTCGGTGCGTATTAAAGAGGGGGTATCCAGCAGCATTGCTGAACAGCAGATCATTAAATTACTAACCCGTGTGCATGGTCGCAAAGATTTCTACACCCGCAACAGCGATAGTATTTTGCAAACCATTGAAAAAACAACAGCAACACTGACGCTGTTGATTTCCTCTATCGCAGTCATTTCCCTGATTGTCGGCGGCATCGGCGTGATGAATATCATGTTGGTGTCGGTGACGGAACGAACCCGTGAAATTGGTATTCGTATGGCTGTTGGTGCTCGTCAGCAAGATATTTTGCAGCAGTTTTTGATAGAGGCCGTGATGGTCTGCCTGCTCGGCGGCACGCTGGGTATCGCCCTTTCTTTTGCGGTCAGTGCCATATTTTCATTTTTTGTCAGCAGTATTCAGATGGCTTTTTCCGTCTGGTCTTTGGTTTCCGCATTCTTGTGCTCATCACTGATTGGCGTGTTGTTCGGTTATCTGCCTGCCCGGAATGCAGCCCAACTTGATCCGATAGAGGCATTGGCGCGTGAATAAATTCAGCTTGTTATCTCTGTCACTCACTCTGCTGGTTGCCTGTAGCCAACGTACTGCTGCACCGCCTACTGCCGATTTGACACCAGTTGTTCCATCACACTGGCAACAACATACACTGACCGCGAACCAAGTGTTGCAACAGCCACATTGGTGGCAAGCATTTCAAGACCCCGCGCTGGATCAGTTGATCCAACAGGCTCTACAGAAAAATAATGATCTGGCCGTTGCAGCGCTGAAAGTCAAACAAGCGCGGTTAAATGCCAGTCTTACCGCGACCAACTTAACGCCGGAGGTTTCTACCTCTCTGACCGCCGTACAACAAAAATCATGGCAACAAAGTAATCCCGCCGATCAGGGCGGTAATATGCCGCCGAATGGTTCGCAAAATAATCAAACTACCCACTACGGTACGTCGCTGTCGTTAAGTTATGAACTGGATCTGTGGGGCAAGCTGGCAGATGAACGGGCGGCGGCTAACTTCGAAGCCGAAGCGACAGAACAAGACCGGTTGGCATCGGCATTATCGTTGATTGGCACCACCGCCTCACTGTATTGGAAACTGGGTTATTTGAACCAGTTAATTGCACTGAACCAACAAAGTCTCAGTTACACACAACATTCACTGCAGATCGCGCAGGCACATTACCATGCTGGTGCGAATAGCAAACTGGATGTGTTACAAGCAGAGCAGAGTGCGAACAGCCAGCAAGCGACGCTGGAAGATCTGTACCGGCAACGGGATGAAAATCGTAATGCCTTGACCATCTTGTTGGATCAACCGCCGGAAACTGCGTTAGAACAACCGGTAACGTTACCAGCCCGAGCATTACCGGCTATTCCGACCAACCTTCCGGCCGATGTGCTGGCGCAAAGACCGGACGTAAAAGCGGCAGAACTGCGCGTTCGCTCCAGTTACGCGACCGGCGAAAATACCCGGAAGAGTTATTATCCAACCTTTAGTCTGACCGGAGCACTGAGTACCAGCAGTGAACAATTACGCTCTGCTTTGCAAAATCCGACAGGCAGCATTGGGGCCGGATTGACTCTTCCCTTTATTGAGTGGCAGACTACGCGCCTGAACATCGCCAAACAACGCGTCATCTACGAACAAGCCGTACGTAATTTCCGACAAACGTTTTATACCGCGTTATCAGAAGTGGAAAATCAGTTGTCGGCACGGCAGCATTACCTAAATGCCGGAATCCAACTCTCGCGTACACTTTTGTTGGCACAACAAACAGAAACCATCTCCGCCGTGCGTTATCAGGCCGGTGATATAGAAATGCAAAGCTGGCTGGATCAACAGGAACAACGGCGTAATGCCGAAAAATCATTGCTAGAAAATCATTACCAACAACTGACAACACAGATGTCGCTATATCAGGCGCTGGGAGGCAACCCCACCCAGCCCACGAAGTAATGTTTTATCCCGTGTGAAATGGCACTAGTGTGCCTGATTGGCTGGTGCAGTTCGCTGCACCAGCACTTTTTTCTCCCAACGTCGGCTACGCCAACGCCAGAACATGGTTAACCCCCGAACCCATTCATCCACCACAAAACCGCACCAGACCCCAACCAGCCCCCATCCCCAATGAATGCCGCACAGGTATGCCACAGGTATCGCAACCCCCCACATCGACAACAATCCCATGCGGAATGGAAAACGAGCATCCCCCGTAGCACGCAGAGAGCTGATCACAATAATGTTAAAAGTGCGCCCCGGCTCTAAGATCAGGCTGAGCATAAACAGATGCCCGGCGGTGGCTAAAATAATGGCATCAGCAGTAAACAAACTCATCAAGTGTGGGCCGGAAAGCACCACCACAACCACCGATAACACGGTCACGATAAGACCGATTTTTAAACTGCGTAATAAGCGATGATAAGCCTGATCCAATTCACCGGCACCAACCAGATGGCCAATCATTATTTCCGTTCCTAAACCAATCGCGATGCCAAATAACATCACAAACAGACTGATCTGGAAAAAATAGGACTGAGTGGCCAGCATCTTATCGCCCAGCAACGCCACAAAAGAGGTGATCACCATCATTTGCAGCATCCAGGACAAGTTTTCTCCGGCCGCGGGTAAACCGATTTTCATGATCTTACGAATGATATCGGCAGAAAAACGGCAACAGTCTTTCCAATGTAACTTCAAACCAAGCCGTTGCCGGATAAGCCAAAGCAATAAGACAACACCAACCAAACGCCCGATAACGGTAGAACAGGCAACGCCCGCCACCGACATTTGCGGTAAACCAAACCAGCCGTATAACAGCAAGGCATTCCCCAACAGGGTGACCAGATTGACGATCCCCGTGACATACATTGCTTCTCGGGTATAACCATATGCACGCAAACTTGCTGCCAGACACAGAGCAATGGCTTCTGGTAACAAACACAGCGCAATGATCTGTAAATAGGTCAACCCCATTGCTTGCAGGTGTTCCGGCATATTCATCAACTGAAGAATATAGGTCGAACCAAACAATACACCCAGCGCTACCGCCAAACCAATCAAGGCATTAAAACCAACCGCTTGCTGCACCACTTTTCTGGCCACATCACGCTGTCCAGCACCCAGATATTGCGTGATCACCACACTCGAACCAATGCCGACGAAATTAAACAGCGTAATACTGACATCAAAGATTTGGTTACCCACCGACAATGCGGCAACGGCTTGATACGAAACATGGCTGATCATAAACGTATTCAGCGCCGCCGTCAGAAAATGCAGCGCCAAATCGATGAATAACGGCCAGGTGATCTGAAACAGCGACTGTGAACGCACTACCGATACGGAGGACATAGGACCAAAATCAATGGAAGGAGATGAACGCAGATTAAACGTGCTTTTAGGGGGAAACACAATCCATCATCTGTAGAGATGATTCCCGTTTTCTAAGATTTATGCTGCGTGAGCAACCTTCATCGCTGCTCACGCATTAACCGATCAGACCAGCTTTTGCAGGTGTTTTTCAGCAATCGCGACCACTTTGCCAACCCGGCGACGATATTTCTCTTCGGTATGGCCCAGATATTCTGTCGTCATCCAGGTTTTGACAATTTCCATTGCAATGGCAGAACCGATGATCTTGCCGCCGATACACAACACGTTGGTATCCGAGTGTGAACGAGCCAGATTGGCACAGAACGGATCCTGGCAGACCGCGGCATACACACCGTAAATTTTATTTGCAATCATCGCGCTGCCGTAACCGACACCATCAACAAAAATACCACGATCGGCTTTACCTTCACCAACCGCTAATGAAGCGGGATAAACGGAATCAGGCAGATCACAGGCATCTTCACTGTGAGCACCAAAATCCAACACTTCGTGTCCTTGGCTTTGCAAATACGCTTTGATCTCTTCTTTCAGAGAAAAACCCGCATGGTCACTGGCCATTGCTATCTTCATGTTACGCTCCATACCTGTACTGTTCAGAATAAGATTACGGCAATTGTCTTCTTCTGCGCTGTGAAACACAGCGCCTACCCAGCATTGCTCCGGACTTTAAGGCGACGGGGGATCACCTCAATCCCTGGGGTGTAATTATGTTCCGTGGTTGCCGCTAAGGCTAACGCCAATGCCCGCTCAGCTATCAGTGATAACTGCTGCGGTAATGCATTCACGTTCACGGGCAGAAAATCCAACAATTGGTTGTCACCAAAAGTGGCCAAGCGTGTTTTTTGCATCAGTTCCGGATATTCGCGTAAGGTATCCAAAACACCTTCCAGCAACACATACGAGGTGGTGACCAATGCTTCCGGCATAACGCCACGAGCAATCCAGTCAGCACAGATTCGTGCACCTTCACTGCGGCTAAAATGTTCACCATAGGCAATTAACGGCTCAGCTTGCATATCTACTGAACGCAATGCGGCACGAAATCCACGTTCACGCTCGTGCGATATCCCTAGCTCTGGCACTGCGCCTAATAAACCAATACTGGCTGGCAACGGTGATAATAATGAATTCGTTAGTTTGATCGCGCCATCCAAGTCTTCACTGATAACCGAGGCAAATTTTTCATCATCCAAGGCACGGTCAATCGCGATCACCGGCAAGCCTTTTTGCTGTAACCGAGGGTAAAAATCGTTATACGGATCTAACACGGTAGAGACCAGCAACGCATCAATCCGCCGTGAAGTCAGCATTTCGGCCAGCGACTTTTCTGTTTCTGGATCATCATCGGAACAAGTGATAATCAGCTGAAAACCGTGTGTACGAGCCCCCGCTTCCAGCAATTTTGCTAAACGCGCGTAACTGGTATTTTCCAAATCAGGTAAAATAAAACCAAACAATCGGCTACTACCTAATCGCAGTGCGGTCGCCGCCTGATCAGGTTTATAGTTATACTGATTGACGACCGCCATCACTCGTTCACGGGTTTTTTCACTGATGCGATGTTGTTCAGCTTTACCGTTCACCACATAGCTCGCCGTTGTACGAGATACGCCGGCCAGGCGCGCGATCTCTTCAAGCTTCATGCGACCCCCATTCATCATTTTTGCTGCCATAAATGTGCACCACATCAAATTACTGGTGATTATACAATAACCAGCTCTTGAATATCTAGCTGAAACGATACAGCATATGAACTGAAACGATTAATCAACTTTTTGGCAAATGAGAGTTGCAAACTTGCTACCCAAAGTTGCAACAAATGGATCAGAATAGGATGTGAGTGAATCGTTTGAGTTCGACGATTTGTTCTATGTTTTATATCTGACACAACTATAAGAGAGGTACACGCCATGCTGACACTGGCGGAACAAGATATTCAATTGGGGGCCAAAGCCGACGATAAGCAAAGCGCGATTCGTATGGTGGCACAGAAAATGGTTGACGCGGGTCTGATCGAAGCACCATACGTTGATGGTATGTTGCGTCGTGAAACTCAGAACTCTACCTATCTGGGTAATGGCATTGCCATTCCTCATGGAACGACAGATACCCGTGAACAGGTTAAACAAACCGGTGTTCGCGTATTACATTTCGCTGACGGTGTTAACTGGGGCGATGGTCAGATTGCACACGTGGTTATCGGTATCGCTGCACGTTCAGACGAACATCTGGGCATTCTGCGTCAACTGACCCGTGTACTGGCGGATGATTCTGTTGCTGATTACCTGAAACGCTGTAACAGCACTGCCGATTTAGCCAAATTGCTAAGCGGCCAAAAACCAACACCAACTCTGTTGTTGGATAGCAGCACCATTCAACTGCAAGCTTCTGCACAAGACATTCTGGGTCTGCAATCAGCGGCCTGTGCATTACTGCAGAACACTGGCGCACTGGAAAGCAGTGGCGCAGCAACCGTTCAAGCATCCACGCCTGTATGGATGGGTCAAGGACTGTGGTTAGCACGCACTAATGTTGGCGTAAAACGTACTGCAGTGTCTTTAGTTCGTCCTGTGGTGCCATTCCAACATGCTGGCCAACCAGTACAAGGTTTGCTACTGATTGCCGCTCAAGATGCGCTGCACAAACCTGTATTAGAACGTCTGGTTGATATGATCAGTGAACAAAACGTAGCTCAACTGTGGGCTGCAGACAGCATGAAAGCCATCAAGCTGCTGACTGAAAAACCAATCGAAGGTTTGGAAGGCGTGTTCACCATCACTAACCCACATGGTCTGCATGCCCGTCCAAGCGCGACGCTGGTGAAAGTAGCAAAAGAATTCCAAAGTGAAATCTGGGTTGCAAACCTGGACGGTGATGGCAAATCCGTTAACGCGAAGAGCTTGATGAAACTGGTCAGCTTGGGCGTTAAAAGTGGTCATCGCCTGCAATTTATCGCTAAAGGTGATGATGCACAGCAAGCCATTAGCAAAATTGGTCAATCAATCGCCGATGGTTTAGGCGAAGGAGCCGGTCATGAGTAAGCCTTTGCTGACTGTGACCCTTAACCCTGCGCTGGATTTAACGGGTCATATCGACCAAATCCAGGTTGGCAGCGTTAATGTGGTCAAATCAGGCAGTCTGCATCCGGCAGGTAAAGGCATCAATGTTGCGCGCGTATTGCGTGATCTGGGTGCCGATGTCGCAGTGTCTGGCATCTTAGGTGCTGGCAACCAGCAGGCTTTCCGTGATCTGTTTGCTCAATGTGGCATCAAAGATCACTTTATGGCTGTACCGGGCGATACCCGTATTAACGTCAAAATGGTGGAAGACAACGGTGAAGTTACCGATCTGAACTTCCCAGGTGTAGCGGTTGCAGACGATGAGTTGAAAGAGTTTGAAGCTCATCTGTTACGTCAGGCAGAACAGTACGAATACATTGTGATGGCAGGTAGTTTGCCACGCGGTATCAGCGCTGAAGCCAGCCGTGATTTGATCGCAAAACTGCAACAGAAAGGTGCGAAAGTGCTGTTCGATAGCAGTAAACATGCACTGGTTAAAGGCCTGGAAGCCAAACCATTCCTCATCAAGCCAAACGAAGTGGAGCTGGCTGAATGGGCTGGCCGTCCACTGGATACCGAAGCAGATTTGCGGGCTGAAGCAGAAAAACTGCGTGCTGCAGGCATCACCAACGTGGTGATTTCCCGTGGTCCGGATGGTGTTCTGTGGCTGGCAGATAATGAATGGTGGGCTGCTAAACCGCCACGCATGGAAGTGGTCAGCACCGTAGGTGCCGGTGATTCCATGGTCGCTGGTTTTGCCTGGGGTTTAAGCCAAGGTATGGATAAAGAACAAATCCTGCGCCTTGCCTCCGCTGTTTCTGCATTGGCTGTTACCCAGATTGGTGTGGGTGTTCCGAATAAACAGCAACTGGCCGACATGATGGCCCGTATTGACGTTAAAAGATTAAGTTAAGGAATAAACTTATGAATATTGTAATTGTCACCTCTTGTCCGAGTGGCATTGCCAACAGTGTTATCGCCGCAGGTCTTCTGGAAAAAGCGGCTGCATCACTGGGTTGGAATGCCGTAGTTGAATGTCATAACAGCGTTGAACCAGCAAAATTACTGACCGTCGATGAAATCAGCTCAGCTGATCTGGTCGTCATTGCAGGTAACAACATTGATATTAATCGCTTTACCGGCAAACGCGTTTATCAGGCCGATGTTAGCGATGCAATCCCGGACGCAAAAGCTTTCCTACAAACGGCAGCCGCAGCAGCGACAGTGACGTCAGCTGCAGCGGTTGCTTCTCAGCAAACCCAAGAGAAACCCAAGGTGTCCCCCATGAGCAAACGTATCGTTGCTATAACCGCCTGTCCAACAGGGGTTGCCCATACTTTTATGGCTGCCGAAGCACTGGAAGAAGAGGCAAAAAAACGTGGTTACTGGATCAAAGTCGAAACTCGCGGCTCTGTTGGTGCTAAAAACGCACTGACTGCTGACGAAATCGCGCAAGCTGATGTTGTTATCATCGCTGCCGATATCGAATTGGATCTGTCCCGTTTCGCGGGCAAAAAACTGTACAAAACCAGCACTGGCGCAGCCCTGAAGAAAACCGCTCAGGAAATGGACCACGCTCTGGCCAATGAAACTGTATTCAAAGGTAGCGCTTCTGGTGCTTCTTCTGGTTCTTCAGGTAAAGCTGAACTGCCAGGCGTTTACAAACATTTGATGACCGGTGTATCTCACATGCTGCCAATCGTGGTTGCAGGTGGTCTGCTGATCGCGTTGTCATTCGTGTTTGGTATCACTGCGTTTAAAGAAGAAGGCACCATGGCTGCTGCACTGATGAAAATCGGTGGTGCATCTGCGTTTGCTCTGATGGTTCCAGTTATGGCTGGTTTCATTGCGTTCTCTATCGCTGACCGTCCAGGTCTGGCACCAGGTTTGATCGGCGGTATGCTGGCCAGCTCTATCGGTGCGGGTTTCTTGGGTGGTATCGCTGCAGGTTTCATCGCTGGTTACACTGCTAAAGCAATTGCTGACAACGTGAAACTGCCACAAACCATGGAAGCGCTGAAGCCAATCCTGATCATTCCATTCCTGGCAAGCTTAATCACTGGTCTGGTTATGATCTACGTAGTTGGTACTCCAATTGCTTCTATCATGAAAGGTCTGACTGACTTCCTGGCTGGTATGTCTGGCGCGAACGCTATCCTGCTGGGTGTTATCCTCGGTGCGATGATGTGCTTCGACCTGGGTGGCCCAGTTAACAAAGTAGCTTACGTATTCGGTACTGGTCTGCTGGCTTCTAACCCTAACGTGCCAAGCCTGCCAATGGCTGCTGTTATGGCTGCCGGTATGGTTCCAGCTATCGGTATGGGTATTGCTACTTTCGTTGCCCGCAACAAATTTACTGATGCTGAACACGAAGCAGGTAAAGCCTCTTTCGTTCTGGGTCTGTGCTTCATCTCTGAAGGTGCAATCCCATTCGCAGCGCGTGACCCAATGCGTGTAATTCCATCAACTATGGCAGGTGGTGCACTGGCTGGTGCTCTGTCAATGCTGTTCGGTTGTGGTCTGATGGCTCCACACGGTGGTCTGTTCGTACTGTTAATTCCAGGCGCAATCAGCAATGCTCTGATGTATATCGTTGCTATCGCTGCTGGTTCTGCTCTGACTGGTCTGATGTACGCAACTATCAAACCATCTCAGGAAGTACAAACTGCTTAATTTGTTTCATCACAAATGGAATGAGCTCCCTCCATTTTTGTGTGCCCCCCTCCCCGGCTGAATAAGCCGGGGCTTTTTGCTTTTTGACCAACAGGTGAAAGTAACCGGGGACAAGGGAAAACATCAGGCACAGTCATGACTGTGCTTTGTCGTTGATGTCATAGTGGTTTGCTGAGCTTTCACCTGCAGTCAGCAGTTAAATTGAAGAGAACCGATCAGGCTGGTCGGTTCTCTTTTTTATATCTGGCGTATCTCTGTGCATAAGATGACAAAACGATGAATTATTGCTGTTTGTACAATCTGTAACTGGAGCCGTCCGACAAGCCGTGGTAGATTCGCGCCGTCTTTATTTCTGGAGTCTTTAATCTGTGGATAGTCCCAGTAGTCGATTATGCATCGGCCACGCACTGGCAAGGCAACCATAGGTATCACCTGTTGCTGCCCTGCCGCTATGGCGGGTAGCCCGACAAGTCAGTCAATGCACTGACTTGTTCTTCGCTTCCCTTATAACAGTATTGCGTTTTTAAACGCCAGCTTGAACTTCACACCTGCTTTTATGTTGCACACAAAACAGTGGGCGGTGCGTTGAGCTGTCAGTTGTAAACAGGGTCATCATGTTTGAGTTGTTCAATCCGCGTCACCATGAACAATCGGTTTTGCACGCTGCACCGAATCGGCTGAGCTGGGTGTTATTACCCCTGCTTTTATCGTTATTAGTACTCTTGGCTTACGGCGCCACCCAAATGAGCCGACCGTTTGTGGTCGGTGATGCCTTAGCGGTGTCGCTCGATCCGATCTATCTGCCCTATTATCTGTTGCGCACCATCTTACGGATGTTTATGGCGCTCGGCTGTTCGCTGTTATTCAGCTTTCTGTTTGCCGCTATCGCCGCAAAATACCGCACTGCCGAAAAAGCGATGATCCCCATGTTGGATGTACTGCAATCAGTGCCAATTCTGGGCTTTCAAGCTATTGCGGTGGCACCTTTTATCGCGCTGTTCCCTGGTAATTTATTGGGGGTAGAATGCGCCGCCATTTTTGCAATCTTTACCTCGCAGGCGTGGAACATGGCATTTAGTCTGTATCAGTCATTCCGCACCATTCCGCCTGAATTAAATGAAGCGGCCTGCATCTTCCGTTTATCGGGTTGGCAACGTTTCTGGCGGCTGGAATTGCCCTTCGCCATACCCGGCCTGTTGTGGAACATGATGATGTCGATGTCTGGCGGCTGGTTCTTTCTGGTCGCAGCGGAAGCAATTTCTGTCGCCGGCCAAGATATCAAACTGCCCGGCATCGGCTCTTATATTGCTGTTGCCATCGAAGCACGTAACGTCAGCGCAATCGTTTGGGCAATTGCAGCGATGCTGACCGGTATCTTGTTATATGACCAACTGTTCTTCCGCCCGTTGCTGGCGTGGGCCGACAAATTCCGTTTTGAAGAATCCCAAGGTGACACCGCACAACGTTCGTGGCTGCTGGATATGTTACGCAACAACGCCTGGACACATGCTTTTTCCCACCTGATCTGGTCACAACTGCGCCGTGCGCTGAATTGGTTTCCGCGTCGTTATGACGGCACGTCGGTGAAAGCCAAGCCGGCACAACAACACTCGCACTGGTCACGAGTTTGGGAGCTGTTATTACTGCTGGCCGGGCTGGCCGCAATGGCACGCCTGATCCTGTTTGTGCACAGCGATGTGGGTTGGCAAGAGGCACTACATGTCGCCGGGCTTGGTTTGCTCACGCTGGCGCGGGTGTTGCTGTTGATCGGCATGGCGTCGCTGATTTGGGTGCCCATTGCGATCTGGATAGGGCTGAACCCGCGTTACTCACAACGCGTTCAAGCGGTGGCGCAGTTTTTAGCCGCCTTCCCGGTCAACCTGATGTTCCCGTTGGTAGTCTTTGCGTTGGTGTCATTAAATCTGAACCCGAACATCTGGTTAAGCCCGCTGATGGTGTTTGGTACACAGTGGTACATCCTGTTTAACGTGGTGGCCGGTGCGTCGGCGATCCCGACTGAATTACGTCTGGCGGCAGATAACCTCGGGGTCCGTGGCTGGTTAAAATGGAAACGTATTTACTTGCCGGCGATCTCCCCTGCCTATGTGACCGGCGCCATCACCGCCAGTGGTGGTTCGTGGAACGCCAGTATCGTGGCGGAATATGTCACTTGGGGTAAAACCACTCTGATGGCCAACGGGCTTGGCAGTTATATCAAACAGATGACCGATGCCGGTGATTTCCATCGCATCGCCTTAGGTATCGGTATCATGTGTCTGTTTGTGATGGGACTGAACCGTTTTTTCTGGCGCAAATTGTATTTACTGGCTGATGGCAGTCGCTGAGGAGAGATCATGAACCAATCTGCATTGATTAACCTGGAAGGCGTTGCCAAGTCCTTCCGTACCTCCGATGGCACTGCCCGCAGCGTGCTGGAAAATGTCAACTTCACCCTGCATGACGGTGAGATTGTGGCACTGCTTGGCAAGTCCGGTTCCGGTAAATCGACACTGTTACGCATCATCGCCGGGCTCATTCCCGCCGATCAGGGGCTAGTCAACTACCGGGAAAAAAACATCTATGGCCCAGTCTCCGGCATCGCCATGGTATTTCAATCGTTTGCGTTATTTCCTTGGCTGACAGTGCAACAAAACGTCGAACTGGGGCTGGAAGCGCAGGGTGTGC
>JAYSBB010000025.1:0-28341 GCA_041915645.1 Tolumonas sp. | reverse complement strand
ACCAGTCGATTGACGACGGCTGCTCGCCCGGTTAATAACAACACGTTGGAGGGTTCATAATGCACCACATTCCCGCCACCCGCATTATCATTCAGTTGACGCAGTAACGGTGCCAGTTCACGAACCGAAATATTACGCACCGGTACCACACGTGTGACCATTTCGTCACCACTGCCCGGATGGACGTCATCAGTAACGGGAATAGCAGAGGTTTTCGCATTTTGTGCTTTCACCACTTTCAAAATGCCATTCGGCATCGGCACCACAGCAAAACCGTAGACTTCTAAAACACTTAAGAAAAATTGGTAATACTGCTCTTCATTGAGCAGATCATAACTGCGGACGTTGATGGTGCCACGAATACCAGGATCGACCACGATGGTTTTATTCAGATTTTTACCAACCGTATTAATAAATTCCTGAATATCCGTGCCTTTGAAACTGGCCGAGTATTCGGCAGCCCAGAGCGGTTGCACGTTGAGTTGTGTGAACAGGCAACTGATGATCAGACTGCGCTTGAGAAATTGTTTCATCTTTAGCTAATCACTCCACGTGCTTATGGTTGTGCCAGATTGACATAAATATCCTGAGTTGTGCCATTTCGTTCTACTGAGATATTCATTTCCGTCTGATGTGTAAGTTGTTGCATGGCCTGCATTGCTTCCGCATTGTTGCGTAGATCTAACCCATTGATACTGATGGCAAGGTCATTGGGTTGCAAGCCTAGTTGATTAAATATCTCTGGATTCCGGCCTGGGTTTAAACGATAGCCTTTTAGCTGATTATTTTCTCTGACTGGCGCTATCGTTAGATAATCCATCAGCTGCCCTGGATTTTTCAGTAGTTGCTGTCTGACATTGGGTAAGCTGCTGTTATTCAGTGTCGGAGGAGGGGCTGATGCTGTCATCGCATTTTCATCCAGCAATAATGCTTCTTGCTGCTGTTGACGTTTGATAATGACGCGATCGGGCAAAATATTGGTGATCTGAGCATCGGTGCCCTGAATAACATCGCCAATCAGATAACTCTGTTGTTTCCCTTCTCGAGCGATGATGGCGATAGAACGGCTGGCAACACTGCTGGCCATGATCCCGGTAAGTTGTGCATTCAGGCGACTTTTAGGTGCGATAGTCTGGGTGGTGTCTTGTACCGCAGTTCCAAACAACACGGCATCACGAATAATCGATAGGCGTTGCTGATCGGTAGCTTTTACATCTGTGTGAACGGATATGTTTGGGCGATTGGGCGTAGCGTTTGCTGTTTTGGGGGCTGGCAATAATCGCCAGCTAAGTTGCGCCAGTTGATAGCTGCTGCCTAATAGTAAAACCAGGACAACACTGCGTTGCAGTGCGACGAGCCCTCGTTCGCTTAGTATCCAATGCCGGATCGCCAATAGCCTCATTTTTTGTTCTCTTTATATTGATGCTCAGGTCTAGAACGCATCATTTTGCTATGCGAACCCCCATGACACAACCATTTGCCGACGTGTCTGATGAAACTGGTAATAAAATCACAGAATATCGGCAAAGACAGTGTTAATCGGTGACGATATACTGTTGTTACCGTTTTTTAACATTGTGCGACCTTTATGTCAGATAAACCGGTTAACTCAGACCATATTTTACCTGAAATTCTGCAACGCGATGTTGTCGCGCAGAGCCGCCTATTCAGGGTTGAGGCTTTGCATCTGCGTTTCAGCAATGGTGAAGAGCGGGTCTATGAACGGATCCCCGGCGGTAACCGTCACGCGGTGATGATTGTACCTGTGCAATCCGATGGTACTTTATTACTGGTCAGAGAATACGCCGCGGGTACGCACGCCTATGAGTTGGGTTTTCCCAAAGGCTTGGTAGACGCTGGCGAGACAGACGCCGAAGCGGCCAATCGGGAGCTACAGGAAGAAGTCGGTATGGCCGCCAAGCAGCTTACCTTTTTAAAACAGGTTTCTTTGGCGCCCGGCTTTATGAATGCCCGTATGGCAATTTTTCTGGCACAAGGCCTGTATCCACAACAATTAGTAGGTGACGAACCCGAGCCACTGGAAATTGTGCCGTGGCCGCTGCATGATGCCGAAGCACTGTTGGATCATCCTGAGTTTCATGAAGCACGCAGTGTAGCAGCATTATTATTGCTGTTACGGCAGTTGAGAAATAACGTTTAAAATCAGCTATTTCGTTTTAATCATTAACTAAAAACACCACATAACCCCGAAAAAAAGAGGCTGTTTCCAAATAGTGCGGTGCTTGCCATTCGCCGTGCTGTACCAGCCCGATCTTAAATGGGATCCGCAATTGCGCCAGCCGAGGCAGGTAGGCTGCGTAGTTTTTTATCGTTTTCCTGCCCTGATAAGTTTGCACTACCACTTCATCAACAATGCCATTTAACTGATTAACCACCTCGGGTGAGCTGTTATTACTCCAGTCGAGTAAACCGGTGATGCTTAATGCATAGTGTGCTGGTAACTGCTGGCGGAGGTGCTGCAAAAAGGCGACATATTGCTGCATACGCAATGTGCGGGCATCAAAATCGATCTGGATACCCACCACCGGATTGCCCTGTTTTTGCCAGCGGGTTAGCTGTTGCGCAATAGACATGAAAATAGCATCAGACCAATGCAGTGTTTCCACCCGATAGGTCAGCCAGATCTGACCGTGCCGGAGACGAGGAACTGTAATACCTTGCGGAATAAACAGACTTTGCCCGCGGCGTTCGCTGACTTGTCCTTGCAGGATATACAGCGATTGCGCTTGTGCCAGCACCGCTTGCGGGCGAACGGCACTCCATAGCCAGAATTCGTGGTAGTCGTCTGTATTTACGTTGGCTTGTGCTGGCAGGAGGAAGATCCCGGCCAGCAACATGAGCCACAAACGGGTATTATGCATTACCAATAATATTTAAGTTGCTGACCCCAACGGGTATCGCCATATTGCGATTTCAAGGTATGGAACCATTGCTTGCGTTGTTCAATCGGGATCTCTTGTGAACCACAGCTGTTATAACCGCTCGGTGCAAAACAGTTCACCGCACGATACAACGCATAGGCTTTATCGTCATGTGCTGCCGCTTTGTTTGCTATGACTTGTTGATAACCATCTAAACGGGAAAATAGCTTTCCGGCAAACTGTGTGGTGGTTCCGCCCAATTCATGGCTTTCTGGCTGGTTATTGAGTGGGAAATCATCCAGGCCATGGCGGAAGACAAATTCTCCCAGACAATTCAGCGCACGAGGGTTGTTTTTATCATCGCGCAGGGTTTGCGCGACTTCACCCAACGCCGGGCACTGATATTCGGTGGCGTTTTTGCCATCCCACTGGAATAGAGCCAGTGCTTGTTGCGCGTTATAGGTAAAGCCCATAAACAGCGGTTCAGTACCGGCTTTTTCCGGCAGCTGTTTGACATCGGTCAGGAAGTCGGCATAAAAACCGTGGGTGAGATCCTTATATAACAGTGTAAATAAGGCCACATCGTGTTCTTGTGCGGAAGCAGGTTTACTGATCTGTTGTCGCAACAGCGCAGGTCCGGCCACATTACGCAGCAAAATCTCTCGTACCATGGGGGTTTTAATGAGCGAGTTATGTGCAAAGATCTGCGCTAATTTTTCGTTACGCTCATAATTCATTGCCAGCGCTAATTCCAGTTGCTGACGTTGTAAGGGTTGTTTCGCCAGCGGTAATAATTTCAGCCACAATTGTTCGGCTTGTGTCCACTGTTCATTACTTTCTAACGCAAAACCCCGCAGAGTTTGTTGGCTGAACGTCAGATAATCCAATGCTTTATTAGTCGGTTCTTTTGACAAAATAGACAGTGTTTTATTGGCATCTTTTTCTACATATAAGGCATATGCGCCCAACAAATAAGTATAAAGGGCTGGTTGTTTGGCAAACCGTGCTTGCTGTGCCTCTAATTGTGCCAATGTAAACGGTGGTCGACTGTCATCACTGTTACGTTGTCGCATCAGCATCAGGTCGATAATGGTCAATAATTGCGGATCGTCGATGTTGTCTACGTTGCTGGTGGATAATAGTAGTTTGTTATCTATTTCTTGTACCAGCTGATTGCTGGAGATATTCGCTTCTTTGCTAGGGTGTTCAAACCAGTAGGCATAAGACTGCGCTAAGCGTTTCTGATCATTCATGAGCCAATACACCCGGCGTAATAAGCCTTTGGCTGATGCGGCATATTGCCCTTGCGGATAATCAGTCAGATAACTGTTAAAAGCCGATTCTGCGGCCTGCAGTGAGGCCGTATCGATCTTTTCGTTGTTGGGGAACCCCATGTCATCAAAAGCATCTTGTTGTGCAGAATTTAAAAAGACACGACCTTTCATGTAGCTCGCAGTTTCTTTTAGCCAAGGCTGTGTGCTGAGGCTTAATGCGTTAAAAGAGACTAATGCCTGGGTAAAATCACCATTATAAAACGCGAGCGCACCTTGCAGATAATTGGCAAATAACAGACCGGATGGCGATTGAATATTGGCGGGTAACAACTCTGATTGCTGGCTTTGATCGGCATCGCAGCTTTGCAGAATCGCGATACGGCTTTGTGCCAGCGATTGGCGCTCTTCTGCGGGAATGTCTGTGGTTTTCGCCAGTTGTTGTAAATAAGTCAGTGCGGTTTGCTGGTTATTGGAGGCACAACGACTACCTTCCCAGGTGTTGTTTTGTGTGAGCAGTGTGCTGACTGCTGCACTGGTCATACCGAGTTGTATGGCTTGATTTGTCAGTGGCGAAGGTTGTGCAGTGGTTTCGGTATTGGCCGTTTCTGTTTCGTCAGACAAATCAACCGGGAACGGAACTTGTGCATAACCTTGATCTTTATAGTAGTTATCTGCACTCGGGGTTGGTAGTGGCGTATGAACGTAATCAGCCAGCAACAGTTGAAGATTAACCCGGCTGTCGTTTGCCGGTGACAGAAATGGTGTGTTGTTGCAAGTATCCAGCAGATCCCGTTTAAGATCCCACGTTGGATAACAGCTATCATCGCTGCAAGCCTGAGCCGTAAGGCTAAATAACACAGATAAAATGAATCCGCCGGTAATCGAGTGACGCAAAGACATATCCCGTCCTTTTATTGTTGTTGTCGGCATGATTGTTTGATTATCAGCCAATCATGCTCTGGATGCCAGAGCTGTATTACCGCCTGAATGTGCTAAATCAGATAGTTGCCTTAAATAGTTACTTTATTGTTGGGGCAAGATCTGATGACACCAATCCAATAAATGCTGTGAGATCTGCCGGTAAATACCGCGTTCCAACACCCAGCGTTGCCAATACAGCGTGCGTTCCCGCAGCGGCGTCTGCGGCATCAATTCCACCAATTCACCGCTGAGTAATTCTGCACTGATTTGCAATTTAGGGATCAGACAGTAAGCCACGCCTGCTTTTGCTAAAGCTACAAACGCTTCTGATGAGCGCACGGTATGGCAGGGATAACTTCCGGGCGGCAAACCAAAATGTTGCGCCACAAACCCTACATGCATATCGTCGCGTTGATCAAAAGCCACTCCGGGCGCTTTTCGTAATGCATGCTCACTCAGCCCGCCGGGAAAATATTGCCGGATAAAGGCCGGTGATGCGGTCAGTACATAATCCATGAAACCAAGTAAATCTAATTGGCAGCCAGGCAATGGTTCGGCCTGCGTGGTGATGGCGCCAAACGCTTCACCGCGGCGCAGACGATCAATAGTGCGGTTTTCATCTTCAATCAACAGGTTCAGCTCGATTAACCCCGGCTGTAAAAGCGGTGTCAGTGCTGGGATCAACCAGGTCGCCAGACTGTCGGCATTACTGGCGATAGTTACCGGTAATGGTTTCGCTGGTGCATCGGGTGACAGATGCGGAAGCAGCGCCTGTTCCAGCTGCTGGACTTGCTGATAATGCGTGAGCAGTAATTGCCCCATGGCGGTGAGTTGAAGCGGTTGTGAGCGGATCAGCACGGGTTGGGCGACCAGTAGTTCTAACTGTTTAATGCGTTGTGATACCGCCGATTGCGTCAGATGCAGCTGTTGTGCAGCCCGATCAAAGCTTTGTTCCCGTAACACGACATCGAGTGCTTGCAGCAATTTATAGTCGAGATGGTTCATTAATTTTTCTTATCTTGTATAAGAATCATGAATTTTACTTAATTGTACGCTTTTCTTATGCTGCTGCCATGATTGAAATAGAGTTGGATAGAGCATGTTGAACGGAGCGATTTATCTGCAGGGGATGCTGGTGGGAGCCAGTTTGATCGTGCCGATTGGTGCACAAAATGCGTTTGTGCTGGAGCGCGGCATTCGTCGTAATCATGCGCTGTTGGTGGCCACACTTTGTTTCCTGGCCGATGCCTTTCTGATTGCGTTGGGCGTCGGTGGTGCTGGGAAAGTGATTGCACAATCGCTGCTCTTACAATTATGCCTGACGCTGGGTGGTGCAGCCTTTTTGTTACGTTATGGCTGGTCGAGTTTAGTTCGCGCATGGCAGGCCACGGCACAAACTCTTGCGCAACAAGGTGGCATGAGCCGTATTCGCGCGGTCACGATGACACTGGCGGTGACCTTGTTAAATCCGCATGTCTATCTGGATACCGTGATGATCCAAGGCGCAGTGTCTGGGCAATATCCACGTGTACAGCAGCTCAGTTTTGCACTGGGGAGTATCTCGGCGTCTTTCCTATGGTTCTTTGGTTTAGCATTGCTTGCCAGCTGGTTAGCACCCCAATTACAGCGTGTTCGTGTGCAACAATTTATTGATGGCGGGGTGGGTGTTTTGATGTGGTTGATTGCGTTTGGTTTGTTGCGCCACGCAGCATCTATCGTATAAAAAACCAGCAAAATAGGCTTGATCTCTGTGCATATAGTCCTATAACCATAGTAGGCGTGATCGTTAGTTTTGATCCCACCTGCGCCGAAAGGAGGTTTATATGCGTCTCGAAAAATGGAACCCGTTCCGTGACCTTGACGATATTTTCCACAATTATCAGCGTTCTTTCCTGACCCCATCCATGAGTCGGGAATCTATGGTTGGCAGTGAATGGGTACCTGCTGTGGATATTGTGGAAGATGACAAAGAATATCAACTCAAAGTCGAAATTCCGGAGATCCCACGTGATGCCGTCAAACTGCAAATTAACCACGGCATGCTGACGATTACCGGCGAACGGAAGATGGAAAAGAGCGATGAAAAACATCATCGCATCGAACGTTACTACGGTAGTTTCAGTCGCAGTTTCACATTGCCGGATGATGTGAAAGCAGAAAACGTCAGTGCCACTTTCAGTGATGGCATGTTGTACGTACATATGCAGAAGAGTACACCGACAGGTGATAAGCCACTGGAAATTGAAATTCATTAATTCAGTGAAGCAAAGGAACAACGGCGTGTTGGTTTAACCTGCACGCCGTTTTGTTGTCAGTTTAATTTTAATAACGTGGTTTGGTGTATAAATTGAAATAACGTAATGCCAGTGCTTCTGCTTCAGCTAATTTATCGGGTGCGAGACGGGACGCTACCCACTCTTTATTAGTTACGGCAATTTGGTTGCCATTCACAGCAGAAACGGCCAGCCAGGCATAAGCCTGAATATCATCTGCTGGAACACCTTGCCCCTTTGCATACATAACACCCAGATTGCATTGTGCTTCGTAGTTATCTTGCTCTGCCGCTTTGCGCATCCATTTGGCTGCTTGTGCTAAATCTTTTGATACACCGTTACCAGATTGATACATCAGACCTAAGTTAAATTGTGCGGGCATATGGCCCTGCTCTGCGGCTTTACGGATAAAATCTGCTGCTTTGGTTAGGTCTTTTTTTACGCCCGGACCTTGTTGATACATCACACCCAATTGAAATTGAGCATTGATATCGCCTAATTCGGCTGCTTTACCAAACCAATTGGCGGCTTGTATCGGGTCTTTAGTTGTTCCCCGGCCTTGGGTAAACATCTGTCCTAGAGTGAATTGTGCGGCGGCATGTCCTTGTTTTGCAGCTTTATTGATCCATTTAAAAGCTTCTTTTGCATCGGCGGTTACACCCTGTCCGCTGTCGTACATTAACCCAAGATTATATTGTGCGTAGGGGTTACCTTGTTCTGCGGCCTGAGTATACCAATATGCAGCTTGTTGGAAATTCTGAGGGACACCAGAGCCATTGTCATACATAAAACCGAGATTAAACTGTGCTTTGGTATTACCTTGTACCGCTGATTTTTGATACCAGAGTGCAGCTTGATGAAAATCTTGCTGCATTCCCTGTCCATTTTCGTACATCAATCCAAGGTTATACTGGGAGTTTTGATCTCCTTGCTCTGCCGAGCGAACTGTTGCTGCAACATCACTGGTTGTTAATTCGGCTACTGCTGATGTGGAAAGGAAAAATAGAGCAAGAATAAACAAGCGAGTTATTGTCAAATACGCGGTCATCTCATTGTTGCTCCAGATCTTCGTGATGCTTAGTTATGTGCGTTATTTCCGTACCAGCCAGATACCTGATTCCATATGGTGGGTGAACGGGAACTGATCAAACAACGCACAACGGGCGATCGCATGTGTCTGACACAGCGTTTGCAGGTTGTCGCACAAGGTTTCCGGATTACAGGAGATATACAGGATCTGATCGTAAGCCTGGATCATCGCCAGTGTTTTCGGATCTAACCCAGCCCGCGGCGGGTCGACCAGAATGGTGTTGCACTCATAGCTTTGCAGGTCGATGCCTTGCAGACGATTAAATTCGCGTTCACCGTTCATGGCTTGGGTGAACTCTTCGGCTGACATCCGCAAGATCTGCACATTATCAATATTATTTACGGCGATATTATGTTGTGCCGCATGCACTGAGGGTTTGGCAATTTCAGTAGCTAACACGCGATTGAAGTTTTTCGCCAGCGCCAGTGAGAAGTTACCGTTGCCGCAATACAGCTCCAGCAAATCGCCTTGGCAGCCGCTGGTGACATCAATCGCCCAACCTAACATCTGCTGATTCATCTCGGCATTCGGCTGCGTGAAACTGTTCTCAATCTGCATATATTCGAGCGTACGCTCACCGACCTGCAGTTGTTCCAGCACATATTCGCGTTCCAGCACAATTTTTTGTTTATGTGCACGGCCGACGATATCGACTTCACCAAATTCCGCGCGTAATGCCTGGCGTAATTCAGCGGCGGCTGGCTGCCACTCATCACCGAGTTTTTTATGATAAAGCAGGCTTATCAGCGATTCACCACTGAGCGTGGTGAGAAAATCGATCTGGAACAGCTTATGTTTGAGTGTCGGGTTGGCACAAATCAGTGCGCGCACGCGTGGCATGAGCTGATTGATCAATAAACTGGCTGTGGGAAATTCGTGTACGTAATAACGTTGCTTGGTTTCGCTGTTAAACATGACATAAAACAGATCATCCCCTTCATGCCAGATGCGAAATTCGGCTCGCATACGATAGTGACTGGGCGCGGAGGCAAACACTTGTGGCATTGGAGCCTGAAAAGGGGCGAGCAATTGCGTCAGACGCTGCTGTTTGTCGTGCAATTGTTGCTGATAAAGGGCATCCGAATGGACTGCGTTTGTCATGTTGTACTCCGTCACGGCAGGAAGGGCGGAAATTGTATGCAGTTGTGCGAGGTTGTCCAGTTTTTCTGCTTAAGTTTTGCGCAGTCAGGCCGCTATACAGTTAACCGTGCGTGTAATCGGTTTCGGAGATGATCATGAAATTAGATCAAGTAAATAGTACTGCGTTGCAAAATATGCTGAAAAGCACGCAGCGTAATACTGACAAAAATGCTCAGGCAGCGACGCAGGCGAATGATGAAGTATCGTTGAGCCATTCCGCAAAATTGGGTAACCGGGTTTTACAATTCTCATTGTCACAATCACTCACTGTTAATGGTAAAAAATACAATGTAGATCAGCAAGATAGCACTGATTCAAACGGCGATAGTTCGTTGTTTGATTTTAAAAAAGTGGCTGAAAATGTGCTGTCGTTTGTCACTAATACTATCCGGGCCAGTAAACAGGGTGGAAGTGATGACGAAGCGCTGAAAAAAATGTTAGGTCAGGCCTATAAAGGGATCGACAAAGGATTCAGTGACGCTCGTAAAGAGCTGGATCAAAATGGTTTGCTGTCTGATCCACTCAAAGAAGGGATCGATAAAAGTTACAATTTGATTCAAAAAGGTATGAGTGATTTTGAAAAAGAGTTGTTTGGTCAAAAAGCTGACAATACAGCTTCGGCTTCTGCCAATACTGAAACAACAACCAAGACTCCGGTGACAACTGATCAATCAACGACTGACAAAGTAAAAACCCCGAAAGAGATTGGAAATTCTATTCTGGCGGCTTTTACCGGCCAACAATCAGCCACGTTGGAATTGACCACGAAAGAAGGGGATAAAATCTCTATTCAGTTCGATGATCAGCAGCAATGGCGTCAGCAGCAAAGTAGTGGTTTGGCGAAAAAAGCGCTACAGACTTACGGTGAACTGGCTGGTAAGAGTACGAAGAACAGTGATAGCACCAGCACCGATAGTTCTGCATTTTATAGTCACACCACACAGTTCAGTTTTAAAGTAGAAGGCGATCTCAACAGCAGTGAATTGAAATCGATCTCTGATATGGTGAATAAGGTTGGCATTCTGTCGGATAGTTTCTTTGGCGGTAATATCAGTGATGCATTACAACAAGCAAAACAGCTGGATCTGGGCGATGGTCAACTAGCGAGTTTGTCACTAAATTTATATCAGCAGCAGGCTATCGGTTGGCAAGGAAATACAGATAGTGCCGCCAGTACGGGGCCGACAGACAAGCCAGCGGAAAATAAGGCCACAGATAGTCAGACCACCGATAGTAAAACAGCAGCTACTGATAATACGCAGACCGCGAGCGACTTACCGGCGGTGTTTGGCAAGCTGGGCGATTATTTAAAACAATTGCAGGCATTATTTGATCAGATGTCTGCATCGTTTAATCCTGATGCACAAAATAATTTGCAGGGTTGGGTGGCTAAACAGCAGCATCCAGAACAATCTAATGATCAAATTGGTCAATTTGTCAGCTTTAATCAGCGCATGCAGCAAGTTATGGCCTCTTTACAAGATACCCAGACGACAACACCGGCTGTGTCAACTTCGGCTTGATATGGTGGTGAATGCTCTGATTTGTGATGGCGGATCCAGTAAGGAGCCGCCATTTTTTGTTAAGCATTCGTAAAATTCGGCTATACACCCAATATCATGCTCTCTATAATCCGCGACTCTCTGGCGCTTAACCTGCTTAAAAGGGAATCCGGTGTGAATCCGGAGCTGGCGCGCAGCGGTAATGGGGAACGAAAGCGACCGAGTGCAAACTCAGGCACTGCCATTGGGTGGGAAGCCATCGCCGTAGGACAAAATCAGCCCCTAAGCCCGAAGACCTGCCAGAGCAAAATCTGGGTCATATCATCTGATATGACAATTAGGGACCACTACGCGAACTAGGGATTGCCCAAATGTCAAAACGACTGACTGCCTCTGTGCTGTCGGCGCTGGCTATTGCTGCGCCAACACACGCCGAAGAATCTACTGGCCTGCCGATTACGGTGACGGCGACACGCTTTGCCGAACCCACCGCTTCTGTGCTGGCACCGGTAAACATTATTACCCGCAAAGATATTGAACAACTACATGCGCGCTCACTGGCTGATGTAGTAAAAACATTACCCGGTGTGGAAATGGTTTCTAATGGAGGGCGGGGCCAGCAATCCACTGTTCTCGTCCGCGGCACTACCTCTGCGGAAACACTGGTTTTGATGGATGGTGTTCGCATTAATAGTGCGACCAATGGCGCTACCGATTTCAGCAGCATTCCCCTGAATCAGGTGGAACGTATTGAATTTGTGCGTGGTGCTCATGCCTCTATTTATGGTTCTGATGCAATGGGCGGTGTTATCAATATCATTACCCGTGGCACGACAGGGCAGAATCATCATAGTCTAAACGGTAGTGCTGGTTCTCGTGACTATCAAAACCTCAACGGCAATTCTTCTTTCGATATTAGTCAGCAGCAACATCTGAAAGTGGCTGGTGGTTATGAAACGGAAGATGGTTATAACGTGCATCCTGTAGCTGGTATCAATGATGGCGATAAACACGGTTTTCTTGGCCGCAATGCCATGCTGGATTATCAAAACCAACTGACGGATAACACTAACGTTTACGGTGCTATGCACTGGTCACGCAATACCGTTCAAAGCGACGGTTCATCTGTGCCATATGTTTATAATGGCGTTACATATGGTGGGCACGAGCGTGATGAAACCTGGGAAGAAAATACCAACTATCAGTTAGGGACTAAATACCAAAAAGATCGTTATCAGACTGAAGTTAAAACCAGTTTGATCAATAACGATATGTATTATTACCCCGATACCATCTCCCGCGATGACGCAGACTCGGTTTATAAAACCAGTCAATATCAGGTTAGCTGGCTGAATCACTACCAGCTCACCGATCCATGGAATATTGGTGGTGGGGTAGATTGGCGTCGTGATGTTTTACAGTCTGATTCCGAATCATCGGGCACTGCTTTCTTTAACGATGATAAAGGACGTAACAATGTCGGTGTTTATGCCTTGTCACAATACCATTGGCAGCAGTGGTTAGGTGAGCTTAGCGGACGTACTGATGACAACCAACAGTATGGTCGTCATAACACCTGGCAAGCCGGTTTAGGTTGGAATTTTGTACCTGAATATCGCTTGAGTACCCGCTATGGCACCGCATTCCGTGCTCCAACGTTTAATGATCTTTACACCCCGTATTCTGTGTCTCCCGACCTGAAACCAGAAACTTCAAAAAATAGTGAAGTGGCTCTGGAAGGCACAACAGCGGGTTTATTGTGGCGTGTTACCGGTTATCGCAATGATATTGATCAGATGATTCAATGGACCCCTGGTAGCAATGGTCAGTGGTATCCGGGAAATGTAGGCCGCGCTCGAATCAAAGGCATTGAGCTGGAAGGTGAATTTGCTACTGGTTGGTTAAATCACAAAATCAGTGCTGATTTCAAAGATGCGCAGGATCTGGAGAATGATACGCCATTAGCCCGCCGGGCTAAGCGCAACTACAAATGGACTGGTTCTGCGAACTGGGGAAAATGGGATTCCTCACTGACGGGTCAATATCAGAGTGAACGCTTTGATAACTCAGCCCGGTTAGCGCCATATAGCTTATGGGATGCGGCAGTGGGTTATCATGTCTTACCGCAACTGCGTATTGGCGGTCGTGTTGATAATCTGTTTGATAAGGATTACAGCGTTGCTTCTGGCTATGCGACACCAGAACGTAGTTATTACCTTGATTTCAGTTATCAGATGTAATTTGTTCTCGCATTAAGAGCACAATAAAAAAGGGTTCGCATTGCTGCGGACCCTTTTTGTTTATCTGATTGCCTTATTATCTGAAAAGTTATTCATCTTCCAGATACGCATAACCTTGCAGACCGGCTTCTAACTCTTCCAGCAACTCTTTACGAGTCTCTGCGCTCAGTGATGGGTGTTCAACCAGTTTTTGATAATCACGACGAATGACAGATGTATCGATGTTGACGTAACGCAGCAGGTTATCAACATTATCGCCTTTGATAATGTTGGTGATCACGGCTTCGCCATTGTCGTTCAGTGTTACTTCCGCACTGTGCGTATCACCAAACAGATTGTGCAAGTCGCCCAGAATTTCCTGATAAGCTCCAACCAGGAAGAAACCCATATAGCTGGTTTGTTCCGGGTCGATTTCCGGCATTGGCAGTGTGCTTTCAATGCCGACACCATCGACATACTCTTTAATCGTACCGTCAGAATCGCAGGTGATATCCATAATCACACCACGGCGGGTGGGCTGTTGATCCAGCCCACTTAATGGCATGATCGGGAAGATCTGGTCGATCCCCCAGGCGTCTGGCAGCGACTGGAACAATGAGAAATTGACGAAGCATTTATCGGCCAGCTTCTCATTCAATTCATCCTGCAGATTCCGGTGCATACGGTTGATCGGGTTCAACATGTCTTTCAGTTTCAGACACAGATTAAGGTGCAGATCTTCCGCCCAGGCGCGCTGTTGTAAACTCAGCAGACCCAGCGTGTATTGCGTATGCACGTCAGCCAAATCAGACACCGAATCGTGGAAGATTTCCAGCAAACCCGGATCTTCTTTGTCATGCAGCTCATTCCAGCTGTCCCACATATTTTGCAGCAACAGTGGTGCGTCAGTGTCTGGAGCTTCCGGCGGGAAGGTTGGTAACTGGCTTTCCATGCCGACAATATTGGAGATCAGCACGGCATGATGTGCGGTAATGGCTCGGCCGGACTCGCTGATGATCATTGGGTGTGGCAGACCGAACTCTTCGCACACATCACCGATGCCCCACACCACGTTATTGGCGTATTCGCGCAGGTTGTAGTTTGCTGAGCAATGGCTTTGCGAACGTGAGCCTTCATAATCGACACCCAAACCACCGCCGACGTCGACCACTTCAATGTTAGCACCCAGTTGACGCAGTTCGGCATAGAAACGACCGCATTCGCGGATACCGCCCTGAATATCACGGATATTGGCGATCTGAGAACCTAAGTGGAAATGCACTAACTGCAGACAATCGAGTTTGTTGGCTTCACGCAGACGTTCGACCAGACGCAGAATTTGTGCTGCATTCAGACCAAATTTCGATTTGGCGCCACCGCTGGATTGCCACTTACCGGAGCCTTGTGCCGCCAAGCGGGCACGCACACCAATACGCGGTGTGATATTCAGCCGCGCGGCTTCATCGAGGATCAGCTCCAGCTCGGATGGTTTTTCCACCACGATATAAACATGATGGCCGAGCAGCGAACCGAGCAGCGCATGACGGACGTATTCACGGTCTTTATAACCGTTACAGACAATCACCGAGCCCTGGTCATGGTGATGTGATAACACCGCTAATAATTCGGGTTTCGAACCGGCTTCCAGACCCAAAGCCGGTTTATCGGCAAACGCACGGGTGACTGATTCGATCACCTGATTTTGCTGGTTTACTTTGATCGGGTAAACGCATTGGTAACGGCCTTTGTAGCCGTAACTTTGGATCGCTTGTTCGAACGCACCAAACAGCGCATTGATGCGGGTTTTGATGATGTCGGGGAAACGCAACAAGACCGGAGCGGCATAACCTTGTTCGCGTAATTGTTCGATGATATCAACCAGCGCAATTTTACAATCCAGACGGGTTTTGTCTGGCGTCACCATGACGCGGCCTTGTTCATCAATATGAAAAAAACCAGCTCCCCAATAGGGTACGTTATACAGTTTTAGGGCATCAGTGGTAGACCAGTTTGCCATGGCGGTTCCTTAGGTCAAATCAACAATAATCACGTTGTAGTATGTAACGTGTTCGTGTCAGCAGCATGGCAGTGTTTCTGTTGCGCTCATCTGATCGCCGCGTATTTTATGCGTAATGTCTGAGGGATAAACCTTTTTTTACGACAGTGGTAAGACTCAAAAGAGGTGGTTTGATTGACTATGAGTTAAGTGTGAATAAAAAGTCAGTTCTTGGGAGATATTGCTGCTATTCATGCAAAAAAAAGTTGAAACAACACCGCGAAAAGCAGAAGGAAACAGGCTGTTTTTGTATCAAAACAACCTGAAGAAATAAACAGTCTTGCTGCGCAGTTACGCGCGATCTTGTTCTGGTCGTAAGTAATGCACAATTTGATTGCTGCTGCCACGCCAGACTAACGAAGGGTCAGCCAACCCTTGTTCAAATTTACCATCAATCAGCACGTCGATCAGTGCCACGATTTCCTGCTGACGAGGTGATAATTCTGCTAACAGATAACCTGTCCACATCCAGATATCTTTGCCCGGACATTCGGCACGCACGCGTTGTACCAGAGTCAGAACATCAGCCTGATTGGCCGGATGCAGTGGATCACCACCAGACAGGGTTAGCCCACGGCGTTTGATCGCCTCATCATTCAGATCGGCAATGATGCGATCGGCCATGTCAGCGGTAAACAGACGGCCGGAATCGACCCGCCAGGTAGATTGGTTGTAGCAGCCGCGACATTGATGTTCACAGCCAGAAACAAATAATGTGCAGCGCGTACCAGGGCCGTTCACGACATCGATAGGGTAATACTGATGATAAAACATGATGGCGGATTCCTGATTTGTTGCTGATGTTGCTCACCATACTCGGCAACCCAATAAAAATCAAAGTGCAAAAAACAGGGATATTTCCAAGGAACGCCTCTCCCCAAACAGGAAGAGGCTTATGCAAAATTACTCGAGAATTTCGCGGGCATTCACCGCTTGTAGTGGGCGGTTATTGTCGTGGCCCATCACTTTTTTGAACGCATCAATTTGTGCTTTAGACACAAATACTGGTTTTTTCATCACGATCCAACGTACACCTTCGGTGCAAGGCGGGGTAGTCAGTGAACCGCTGAAACGGTAATAAGCATGGTTTTTTGGCAGCAGGTCCAACGCGTTATGAGCTGGCGTCAGAGCGATTTTATCACCTTCTTTAGCTGGCAAATGGGCCCACAAATTTTCTAACACTGGGTTAGCCTTGCCTTCTTTGAACATTACCGCAACAACGGCCAGATTACCGTTTTTATCCGCGTGAACGAAATGACCTTCCAGTGGGTAAGACTCGCCTTTGATTTCATTTTCACTAGGGGCATGGAAATGGAATTGCTTCAGTTCATATTCGACGCCTTCGATCACCACATTGCTACCAGCATCGTAAACGACCTGAACGGTATGGCCGTTATTCAGGATCTGGCTGCCACCCACTTTATAGTTAAATTTCAGGGGTTTTAGGTCAGCTTTGATGAAGCCAGTCAGGTTAACCGGAGTCTGGTTTTTACCCGCACAGGCACCAAATTCAGGAGTCAATTTAGCCCAGTTTTCTGGCCCTTTATCACCACTGTAATCCCAGTGAACGTGCTGTTCGGCAGCGAAAGCAGAACAGGAGGCAAATAACATAGCAGCACAGAGCAGATTTTTTTTCATGTGAAGATCCCGAATGAATAATAAACCAGAAAAACAGCGCCTTTTGAGGCGCGTTAGTATAACCATAGTTACAGCATGGTTTTGTAACTAAATGTAGTCGGCCTGATGGATCAGCGTTCTTCGCCGGGTTTATACAAAAATTGCGTGCCATCAGGTCGGGATTTAAAGCGACGGTGTAACCACATATATTGCGCCGGGGCTTTGCGTACGGCAGTCTCTAGCACTTGATTACTGCGGGTGGCATCGGCGATATCGTCACCAGTGGGGTAACCCTGCAAAGGCGCTTCAATAATCAGCTGATAACCACCTTTGGGCAGACGTATGTTGTAGCAAGGCAGTACGACGGTATTTTTTACCCGCGCCAGTGTTGATGTGCCAGTGATCGTGGCTGCATCACTGACGCCTAAAAAGGGCACAAACACGCTGGCATGATGACCATAATCATGATCGGGGGCATACCAAAGCGCTTCGCCTTGGCGCAAGGCTTTAATCATGCCTTTGACATCGAGTCGGTTTACCAGATATTTGTTACTTTTACAGCGCCCAGTGTATTGCGCATATTCCAGCACCGGATTTTTGTTTGGCCGATAGACGCCGACACCCGGGCGCAACATACCAAACATCCGGGCATTCAGTTCCAACGTCATAAAATGAGCCGATAACAGCAACATGCCCTGACCATTCGCCACGGCTTGTTCGACATGTTCGGCACCGACCACCTGCATGATCTTGCGGATCCGGCGATCAGGCCAAAACCAGGCGATGCCGGTCTCAAAAATACCGCGACCCACGTTGGCAAAATTTTCCCGGATCTGTTGCTCGCGTGTCGCCTCATCCCATTCCGGAAACGCCAGCAGCAGGTTCTTGCGGGCAATTGCCACTCGGCGCGGCAGGATCTTCATAGATAACCAACCTAATGCAGCACCCAGTTGCATAAGCACAGGATAGGGCAGTTGCACGATCAGCCAAAGCAGTGTCTGGCTGAACCATTGCGGCCAGTAGCGTGGATGAAACAGAGCAGCCGTCAGACGTGGGGCTGAGTCGGGTAATGGTGTCGCTCGCATAACAGATGACCAAAGAATAGGTTAAAAGAAGATAAAAACCTCGCCAGTTTAGCAAATGGCGGTCTGGGTGGCGAATAGCTGTTTGGGCTGTGATAAACTGCGCCGCATTTAAGTCAGTATCGAGTGAACACTATGACTATGCGCATTACCTTACCTGATTTTTCTGCTGCCCGCGTGTTAGTGGTGGGTGACATCATGTTGGATCGCTATTGGAGCGGCCCGACCCGTCGTATTTCACCCGAAGCACCGGTGCCGGTGGTGAAGGTTGAAAAAAATGAAGATCGTCCGGGCGGTGCAGCCAACGTGGCTTTAAACATCGCTGCGTTAGGTGGCCAAACCACATTACTGGGTTTTGTTGGTCAGGACGAAGCAGCTGATTGTCTGGAAGCGAAACTGGCTGGTCATAAGGTGAACTCTGATCTGGTAAAAGTTGCCGAGCTGCCGACCATCACCAAACTGCGAATTCTCAGCGGTAATCAGCAGTTGATCCGTCTGGATTTTGAAGACTCGTTCTCTACCGCCGACCCTGCGCCATTATTGGCAAAACTGGATGCGGCATTGCCGAATTTTAATGTCTTGATCCTGTCGGATTACGCGAAAGGGGCGTTGACCTGCGTACGTGACATCATCCAGCTGGCGCGTAAACATCAGGTGCCAGTGCTGATTGATCCGAAGGGTGATAGCTTTGAAAAATACCGTGGTGCCACCTTAATCAAACCGAATATGGTGGAATTTGAAGCTATCGTCGGCAAGGTTAAAAACGAAGAAGATTTGATCGCTAAAGGTCAGGCATTACTGCAAGAGCTGGATTTGGAAGCCTTGCTGGTGACGCGTTCTGAACACGGTATGTTGCTGCTGCGTAAAAACAGAGCGGTGTTAACACTGCATACGCAAGCGCGGGAAGTATTTGATGTCACCGGTGCCGGCGACACAGTAGTAGGCTCATTAGCTACCGCGCTGTCGGCTGGTAAATCACTGGAAGAAGCCTGTGCGATAGCCAACAGTGCAGCAGGGGTAGTGGTCGCCAAACTGGGTACTTCAACGGTTAGCCCGCAAGAGCTGGCGCAGGCACTGCATGAACATAGCAGCACTGAGCAGGCATTTGGCGTGATGAGTGAAGCCGAGTTAAAAACAGCCGTATTAGCAGCTCGTCGTCGCGGTGAGAAGATCGTGATGACCAATGGTTGTTTCGACATTCTGCATGCCGGTCATGTCTCTTATCTGAAAGCAGCACATAAACTGGGCGATCGTCTGATCGTCGCTGTCAATACCGACGCGTCGGTGCGTCGTCTGAAAGGCGAAAAACGTCCGATCGTGCCGGAGGATCAACGTATGGCAGTATTAGCAGGTCTGGATTCAGTCGACTGGGTGGTGCCATTTAGCGAAGATACCCCACAACGCGTGATTGCCGCGATCCTGCCGGATCTGCTGGTCAAAGGTGGTGATTATCAGCCACAAGATATTGCCGGTTATGCAGAAGTCACTGCTAATGGTGGCGAAGTGCGGGTGTTGCACTTTGAAGACGGTTGCTCCACCAGCAATATCGTGAAAACCATTATCGAACGCGAATGTAAATAAACCTGCACGACATCCTGCACCTGCGGGGCAGGATGTCGCAATTTGTCACACTTGTGGCATAGCTTTGCCAATTCTCTTTGCTTAACTAAAGATATTCTAATTCAACGGATATCTTTCATGCGTTATCTCACTCTTCTGCTTTTGCTTTGCTTGTCCGTTTGGGGGCTGGCATTGCCATCCGGCGCACTGGAACAGGGTTTTATGTTCTGGCGTAATCAAGGTATCAATGTATCCGGTTTGATTGCTGTTGCTCTGATGGGCGCATTGATCTTGATGGCAACGCGTCCGCACTGGCTGGAACAGCGCCTGGGTGGGCTGGATCATATGTATCAGCTACATAAATGGAGCGGGATCACGGCGGGTTCCATGGTGATCGTACACTGGTTGTTGACCAAGTCGCCGCGCTGGCTGGTGGATTGGGGCTTATTGCAACTCGGGCCAAAACCCGCAGGTGCACATATCCCTGACGCCTGGCGCGGGATTGCCAAAGAAGCGGGTGAATACTGCTTCTATGCGATGATCCTGTTTATCATCATCAGTCTGGTGAAAGTATTGCCCTATGGTCGCTTCCGTCAGATCCATAAAGTGGGCGCTGTACTGTTTCTGTTGGCCGCATTTCACAGTGTTTATCTGTTACCTGACTCGTTGCGTTGGGCGCCGTTTGGTCTGCTAACGTTAACGGTGAGTGTGGTGGGGAGTCTGGCGGCCTTATGGAGCCTGTTTGGTCAGAGCGGTCGTATGCAACGTTATCCCGGGCAGGTGTATGCGATCCACCGGCATGAAGGCAATGTGCTGGAGTTGGAAATTACCTTACCGACGGATTTTAATGATGAGTATTTACCGGGCCAGTTTGCGTTATTGACGTTTGATCAACAGGAAGGCGCGCACCCGTTTACCATCGTGAGGGAGGATGTACAAAACGGCAGCATCATTTTTGCTATCAAGGCGTTAGGTGATTATACCCGTCAGTTGGTCGAGTCTATTGAGCTGGGTGATCCAGTGACTATCGAAGGTCCGTATGGCTGCTTCGTATTGCCGGAATCAAAATCTCAGGAATATTGGATTGCTGGCGGTATTGGTATCACGCCATTTATGGCGTGGCTGGAAGGCTTGGCTGCGGAAGGCGAACGCCGTCCAGCGGCGCATCTGTATTATTGTGTGAACAGTCAGCAAGAAGTTCTGTTTGCCGAACGCTTACAACAACTGGTGAAATTAACCGGTGTCAAAATCACTATTGTCGATCGCCAGACCGATGGTTTTCTCGATGCTTCTCGTCTAAACATTGATGAAGACACGCAGCTTTGGTTTTGTGGCCCGAAAGGCATGCGTACGATGTTATTAACTCATGTACCTGCTGCGCAGCTGCACTATGAGCAGTTTGATTTTCGCTAATGAATCATTACGTTGATCGATGTATACCCAAATCACTTGGAGTTGCAGCCAACACCCCTGCAACTTCAAGTGGGAAGGGTATATTGAGCCGCCTTATTTGGCGGCTTTGCCATATAACTGCCCACGGAATAACAGCTGCAGTGTTCGCCAAGCCAGATAAGCAATAAACAAATTGGCACCGATAAATATCGGAATGGATAACCACTGCGCAGCAGGCAAGCCGGCGCTTGCTAGTTTTAAACCGCTCACCGTGGTAGCGGCAACACCGAACGTATAGGCCCAGTAGGAAGGTGCAAACGCTTGTGCACCCAACCAGTTACCGAGGCGCAAACCCAGCAACAACTGGAATAACCCATAGCCCCACAACATCAGTAACCAGGGGGCTGTACTGCCCGGCATTAACAATAAACTGGCCATGGCGCAGACCACGGGAGGCGCAAACTGAATGCCAAGCAATGGACGTTGCGCGACCGGCATGGTTTTCGGGTGCCACAAGCGCTGAATAATCAGTGATTCTAACGCCAGCCAGGAAAACACGCCTGCACCGAGAAACAGCCAACCCCAGTCGGCATGACCCAAGGCTCCTAAGGCGGCTGCACTGGTGAAATTACCGGCTACTGTAGGCAGGTAGAGGGTTGGTGCGGTGTCGAGTGTATCTCGACCACCTTGCCAGAGCGTGCCGGTGTGCCATAACGCAAACATTAGATGCCAGCTGATCCCGGCAGCTGTCAACATCGCTGCTGCAGTGCGGGAATAAGGCAAAACAGCTAACACAATCAATAAAGTGGAAACACCAAGTAAGGCGGGCGTACCGCCTTGTACCGGATGCAGAAATTCCGCCCGTACCAGATCAAAATGACGCATGGCTTGCCAGATGTAACCCAGCAATAAAACCGCCCAAACTAAGCCCGCCAGCAAGAGCAGGTTTTCGCCAATCAGGTGTGGTAATTGCCAAAGTTGTGCCGCAATGCGCCAGGCTTGCCCGAGACCGGACAAACCTAACACCATACCGAAGAAAGAAGCGGGGATCAGTTTTTGTGTCATTACTTCTTCGCCATCAGACCCTGATTGATATCCAGCAGATCCTGCTCTGTCAGCGTGCCGGCGGTCTGTTTCAATTGCAGTGTGCTCAGAATGTAGTTGTAACGGGCATCCGAGAGTTTTTGCTTAGCGGAATACAGTTTGCTGGTGGCGTTCAGCACATCGACGATGGTGCGGGTGCCCACCTGATAGCCGGCTTGGGTAGCAGTTAATGCGCTATCGGCAGAGACTACCGATTGCTGATAGGCTTTAATGGTGCCGATGCTGGCAAACACATTGTTGTAGTTTTTATACAAATCAGCTTGCATGCTGCGGTAGGTTTTCTCCAGATTTTCACTGGCAGCAACATAATTAAACTGCGCTTGTTTAACCTGCGATTGAGTCGCCCCACCGGAGTACAGTGGCAGGTTAAACTGCAGACCGATGGTACCTTCGTTTAGTGTGCCATCTTCTTTTGAGGTCGTATTTTTTTCATAGTTGGTGTAGTTCGAATTGGCACCTAATTTTAGATCCAGCGTTGGCAGATGACCCGCTTTTGCCAGATCGATCTGCTGTTTGGCGACATCTTTACTGATGCGTAACTGGTTCAATGTCAGGCTGTGGTCTTGTGCGTCTTTCAGCCATTGGTCCGCACTTTGTGCCATCGGGCTTGGGCTAAAACGCTCAGTGTTCAGCACATCCAGAAAACGATGTTCATTACCGGTCAGCTGACGTAATGATTCAAAGCTGTTGGCCAGCGTGTTTTGCGCATTAATGCTGTCGGCCACGGCTAAATCATGCGCTGCTTTGGCTTCCTGCACATCGGTAATGGCGGTCATACCGACATTAAAACGTTGTTGTGTCTCATCGAGCTGGCGTTGTAAGGCTTTTTCATTGGCATTGGTGTATTCCAGCGAATCTTGCGCCGCTAACACACTGAAATAGGCCTGTGCGGTACGCAACATCAAACCTTGTTTTTCGATATTCAGTGCCACATCACTGCTCATTGCTTGTTTGCTGGTAATGTCTGAATTCATCCAGACTGACTCACGGAACAACGCCTGTGTCAGTGATAAACCGGCCCCGGCAGTGCGTGCGGTTTGTTGATCGTCACGGTTAGTTTTTTGATAACCGCTGCTGGCATTTAAACCAATTTGTGGCAGTTTAGCAGCATCGGCTTCATTGATTTTCTCAAATGCAGCATCGCGTTGTGCCTGTGTTTGCTGCAGTTGTGGATCTTTTTCCTGCGCCTGATGATAGATATCGAGCAGGCTTTCTGCGTATGCCAGTGGTGACAGGCCGAACAGGATCAAAACCGATAATAACGATTTTTTCATCAGAACTTTTTTCATCAGAACTTTTCTCATCAAAACTGTACCCCAGTTAGTCGAGTGTTTTCCGGAAGCGCAGTACGCCCAGTAATAACATCGTGAATAAAAACAGTAGTAATGGCCACAGATGCGGCCACATCTCGATCACGCTATTGCCTTTCAGCATAATCCCACGGATCAGGCGAATAAAGTGTGTCAGCGGTAATAACTCACCAATACGTTGTGCCCATTCGGGCATACCGCGGAATGGAAACATAAAACCGGATAACAGCATGGATGGCAGAAAAAAGAAAAATGTCATCTGCATGGCTTGGGTCTGGTTGCGTGCCACGCTGGAAATGGTAATCCCAACACTCAGATTTGCTGCGATAAATACCAGAATTCCCAGAAATAACCAACTGGCGGGGCCGACAAAAGGCACGGCAAATAATAATCGTGCCGCAATTAAGATCACGCCAACCTGCACAAAACCAATCAACACATACGGCAGGATTTTCCCCAGCATCACCTCCAGCGGGCGTACCGGCGTGGCCAGCAGATTCTCCATGGTGCCACGTTCCACTTCACGGGTTACCGCCAAGGCCGTCATCATGATCATGGTCATGGTCAGGATCACCCCCATCAGGCCTGGCACAATGTTGTATTGCGTCAGCCCTTCCGGATTAAACCGCCGTTGGATCACCAGCTCATACGGTTGTTGTTTACCGTTGAGAAGATAATTCAGTGTGCCGGTCAGTTCATGTTGCAGCCATTGCTGACTCAATTGTTGTAAAGCGCCGATGGCATTGGCGGTGGCGGAAGGGTCGGTCGCATCGGCGGCCACTAACAGTTGTGGACGCTCACCGCGCTGCAGTTGTTTGGCAAAACCTGCCGGGATCACAACCGCAAACTGCGCATCACCTTCCTCCAGCCAACGATCGGCTTCGGCATCACTCAAATTGGTGGCAACCAGCTGGAAATAACCGCTGTTTTCGAGGCTTTGCACAATGGCACGGGTAAAGGGGGTTTGTTCATGTGCAACAATCACGGTCGGCAGATGTTTCGGATCACCGTTGATGGCATAACCAAACAACACCAGTTGGATCAACGGAATGCCCAGCATCATCGCAAAGGTCAACCGATCACGGCGTAGCTGAATAAACTCTTTGGCAATCATCGCCAGCAAGCGGTGCCAGCTTAATATCTGATTCATAAGCCCTTCTTTCATCAGCATTTCTAGCGGAAATTATCCTGACTTTGCTGCATCAGATGAATAAATACATCTTCCAGTTGAGGCGTGATCAACTGCCAATGCAGATCGCTACGCTGCCGGAACGGTACAATTGCGTGTGCTAATGTTTCGGCGTCTAAGCCGTTGATGTGCAAGCTGGTACCAAACCGCGTGATCAGTGCCACGGCCGGGTGATGTTGTAACACCGGCAGCAGGTCATCAACCCGGCCTTCCACCTGCCAGGTGATAAACTGACTTTGTTGGATCAGCTCTTTCGGCGTGCCGCAGGCCAGTAATTTGCCGTAAGCAATATAGCCTAAGCGGTGGCAGCGTTCCGCTTCATCCATGTAATGGGTGGACACCAGCACTGTCATGCCGTCTGCCGCTAATTCATGGATCTCATCCCAGAAATCACGGCGTGCTTTCGGGTCAACGCCAGCGGTAGGTTCATCCAGCAACAGCAACTGTGGTTCGTGCAGCATACAAGCGGCCAGCGCCAGCCGTTGTTTCCACCCACCGGATAACGTGCCCGCCAGTTGGTTTTGTCGCCCCGCAAGGCCAAGGCGTTCCAGCGCTTGTTGCACGCGGGATTTGCGTTCCTTCATCCCGTAAATACGGGCGATGAAATCAAGATTTTCACGCAAACTTAAATCGTCATATAAACCGAAGCGTTGTGTCATGTAACCGACGTGGCGTTTGATCTCGATGGCCTGTTGGGTGATGTCATAACCCAGTGTATGACCGGAACCACTGTCGGGCGTCAGCAGCCCGCACATCATACGGATCGATGTGGTTTTACCACTGCCGTTCGGCCCGAGAAAGCCGTAGATCTCGCCGCGCCGCACCTGCATCGATAGGTTATCGACCACCAGTTTATCGCCGAAGCTTTTGTTTAAGCCTTGTACATCGATGATCCAGTTATCCCTGTTCATGGCTTATTGCTCCGCTTTCGCCAGTGTCACGGCGACCGGCTGCCCCGGGTGCAACAGGAATGTTTTGCTATCAAACGGCTTGGCTTCGACCATAAACACCAGTTTGGAGCGGTTCTCTTTGCTATAGATCACCGGCGGCGTGTATTCCGCGTTGTTGGCGATAAAACTAATGCGGGCTGGGATCGGCTGTTGGCAGCTATCACAACTGACATTGATTTTTTGGTCTGGTTTGATCGTCGCCAGCGCGGCTTCCGGGATATAAAAGCGGATCTTCACCGCCTCTGGCGCTAACAAGGTAACTACGGGGGAACCGGCCGGGATCCACTCGCCAACCCGATATAAAGTCTCTTCGACCCGTCCGGTTACGGGGCTGTGTGGTGCAGTTTGTGTCATCAGCCAATCGGCATGGGTGAGTTGTGCGGCGGCTGCGGTGACGTCGGCCTGTGCTGCTTGGCGTACATCTACACGCGCAGCTTGTGCTGCTAACGCCAACTGCGCGTTCAGATCGCGGACTTTGCCTTGCGCCTGTAATCGGGTGCTGGCGGCTTGATCTAGTGCGGACTGATTACTGAACCCTTGCCGGCGCAACCGTTGTTGACGTGAAAGTTCCTGCTCGCTCAGTCTTAGCGCCGCTTGTGCGGCACTCAATTGTGCTTTTAAGGCCGATATTTCCTCACTGCGTTTGCCTTTATTTAAATCTGCCACCTGAGCCTGGGCTTTTTGCAACGCTGCTGTTGCTGCTTGCTGATTACTGATGCTCTCGTTGCTTTCCAGACGAAACAGAGGTTGATCCACGGTAACGGCTTGCCCTTCGGTCACCTGCAATTCACGCAGATATCCGGCGACCGGTGTGGCTATCCGTACATAATCACCTTCGACATAACCTGGCAGCGAAGTGTCGGCTTCTTGCTGGCAAGCACTTAACCCGATCCCGCTCAAGAATAACCAACCACACAAACCAATCATTTTACGCATGCGAGGCCTCCTGTAAGGCCATCAAACCGGCCCAGCTGAAACGCACAATGTGATCTTCAATATCATCCAGCCAGCCGGAGTAAGACAGCAGATCCGGATTGGTTCTTAAGATGAGCGGGCGAGCCAGCACATAGATAATGCACTGACTAAGCAGACTTAACGTGCAGCGCAAGAGGGCAGTTTGATCCGCATGGGGCAGGATCTGGTGCAACAGGCTGAACACCTGTTGCATTTGCGGATATTGAAAACGCTGAAAAATATCGTCCTGTGCCGCCGTTGGGTTGACCATTTCCCGCAGTATTAACTGCGCAAGTTGGCAGCCTTGGCTGTCATCCAACATACGCTGCAACAGACTGTGGATCATAAAGCGGAAATGTTGCTGTAACGATTGTTCGGTATCCGTCAGTAAGGGGCGCTGTTTGATTGCCAGTTCACCGTGATGGCGTAATACCGCCAGATATAAGCCATCTTTGCCGCCGAAGTGATAGTTAATGGCTGAAAGACGCACACCGGCATTTTTGGCGATCTGCTGTACCCGCGCGGCACGAAAGCCTTGATCAATAAATTCAGGTGTTGCGGCCGCGATCAGTTTCAGGCGGGTTTCTTCGCCATGTGCCGTGAGTGGTGGCGCTGGAATGATGGTTTGCTCTGGCATAACTGAACCAAATTAGAAAACTTTTTCTAATCATTGAGCAGGAACACTACAAACGCAAGATCAGATTAGAAATTATTTTCTAATCTGATGGTGTGCCCAAAGTAATTGCGTTGCAGCAAGGCGACAAGTGAACGAATCCCCATGAGCATAGATAAACGATGTGATTGAGGTGAGAGAACGCAGTCAACAACGCTGCAACGTCAAGTACAAAGGGTATAAATGAGAATCACTCTTGCCCCCCTGCAGGCTTCGGGGTAACCTGCTTTCCTTGTTTTAAAGTCAGTGTCATCAAGCCAGTACGGGAGCGTCACCATGGTGGATTCAGTCTTAGCCGCTGATCAACATTACGATCGTAATGATGTCGAAATCGTGAAGTGTGAACCCTGCTTTAAAGGATTCTTTCGCATTAATCGTTATCACCTGCGGCATAAATTATTTGCCGGTGGTTGGGGTGACGTGATCCAGCGTGAGATGTTTGAGCGCGGGCATGCTGCCGCCGTATTGCTTTATGATATTGAACTTGATCGTGTGGTGTTGCTCGAGCAGTTTCGTCTGGGGGCTGTTGAGACGAAACAAGACCCGTGGTTGTTAGAGTTGGTCGCCGGCATTATCGAAGACGGCGAACAACCGGATGAAGTCATCCACCGTGAGGCGGAAGAAGAAGCGGGTCTGCGTTTACAAAAAGCCGAGTTTGCGCTGAGTTTTATGGTCAGCCCCGGTGGTACCACGGAACGCATTCATCTGTATGTCGGTAAGGTTGATTCCACGCAAGCTGATGGTCTGCATGGACTGGCGCATGAAGGTGAAGATATTCGTCTGCATGTGGTGAGCCGCGAGCAGGCTTATCGTTGGGTAGAAGAAGGGCGCATTGATAACGCGACTACGGTAATTGGTTTGCAATGGCTGGAATTACACCGTGCTCAGTTGCAACAACGCTGGTTGGGTGGATCGTGACGACGCTCTGTGCCACCCGGCGCCATGTGCCTGATCTGCCCGAGCTGCATCGAGCCTATGAAACCAACTATATGGCCTTGATGAAGCTGCTACCTTCCACCGTAGACGGCGGGGCGCGGTTGTATAACGTTGCTCAATCATTACAATTTGCCGTTCGCATTCTGGAAAATACCCGCTACACCACGTTGTTGGAAATCTGTCAGCACAATGAAGAGCTGCCTGATTTTTTGCGAGG
>JAYSBB010000024.1:0-28817 GCA_041915645.1 Tolumonas sp. | reverse complement strand
GAAGCGGAGTCTGTCGGCCATAGAGGTGATTAGCACAATAGCCACTGCAGTGATCACAGGCCAAGCCTACCCTGACGTATTCAACCTAGCCTCGGCTTAGTCAAGCCGGGGCTGGTGAACGGTTACTCAAAATATAGGTGTTCCGTCAGTTATTCTCAATGCAGCACAGGTACCGATCCCGGTACACATTCATCCTGCGATTTTCGCTGCAACAACTGGTTCGCAATCCATAAATATCCCAGCAACAACGGGAAATTTAAATGTAGCGGCCAGCCTTCCTGTCAGTACTAATGTCGGAACGACTACAGGAACCATTTCGGCATTAAGTAACGGTAACACCGGTTATCTGGCTGGTATCAGTGGGAAAATGGGTACACAAGCAATCACCATCACGGGGCCGTATACAACCATAGCTCCGCAGGCGGGCGCATCAGCAACTTTACCAACAGCAGTTACTGTTACTGGAAATGCTGGTACAGCCGCCAATACAGTGAATATTACAACTGTAACAGGAGGTTCAGTGTCAGTTGGCTCAAATACTCCGACACCAGCAACACAAGCGGTATCAACACAATCGCCAAGTCTTGGTTTGACTGCCTGTATTGCGGTACAAGGCTTATGGCCTTCGCAGCCATAAAAGCCTGTTGATGCGATGACCGGATTCTGTTGTTGTCGTCGCATCATTATTACTACCGGATAATGTCAAAACCCGCTCTCTCTCACCCCCAATGCCGCCAGCCGTCGCCAGATACTGCTGATCAGCGATTCTGCCTTGCCGTCGGCGATAACCACTCCGCGCAGTGGTTGAGGCGGCAGTGTCTGGCTGCCAGTCAGTGTCATGCTGACGCCGTAACAGGCTTGTACCGGTTCGGCCCGGTGTTGTTCATCACGGCGCACGGCAATTGACCCGCCGTGATCTGAGGCAAGCTCTTCAATCTGCAGAAACGCGGCACCGGTCGGGTCGATGTCACCGATCCTGACCGGCAGCGCCGGCTGGTGCGGATCATCGGCGATAAACTGGCCGCCATCTCCGGCTTGCAGCCGTTGCAGACTGTCTTCGCGCAGATAGCCCCGCAGTTTACCCTGTGCTGGTTCGACAACGCGCAGCAGCGGTTGTTCCGGTGCCACCCAGCGGCCCGGAGTCAGATCGGTGAGCAGATCACGGACTTGCCCAGCCTGAGGCGCGCGGATCTGCAAGCGCTCATGTTGTGCCGCCAGCCCGCGGTATTCGGCCAGCGATTCGGCCAGCTGTTGTTCCAGAATCAGTGTCTCGCCGACCGTCTCCTTGCGGGCGGCCTGACGGTGCAGCTGTAACTGCAACGTAGCGATTTTCTGGCGCACAATGCTCAGCCGCGAGTTGAGATCGGGGGCGGTCAGCTCGGCCAGTAACTGACCCGCCTGCACAAATTGCCCGTTGCTCACCCATGGTTTGAGTATCTGTGCAGGCACCGGGGCATACAGCGTGCTGACGTGGGCCGATTCCAGTATTGCCGGGATCTCAACATGACTGCGCCACGGGATAAACAGCAGCACCAGTGGCAGACAGCACAACAACACCGTACGCAAAACCCGGCGTTTGTCAGAGATGGCGCGTTGCTGCCACCAGTGCACCAGCTCACGCACGATGGGCAGCGTGATAAACCAGCCGATTTCAACCAGCATGAGGAAGATCCCTAATACTTTGAAAAAATAGTGATAAACCGTCAGCGCGATGCCGAAGAACAGAAAGAAGCGCCACAGCCAGGAGGCATAGCCCCACAGCAGCAGCTTATGCCGCATGCGGGGTGACCAGTTTTCCGGCGGTTGCAGACCATAGCCGAAGAGTTTTTCGCGCAGGAACCAGCGACACAAGGCATAGGCTCTGCCCTGCAGGTTATCGACCTGCCAGAAATCACTCAGAATAAAGTAGCCGTCGAAACGCATCAGTGGGTTGATGTTGACCATGAGCGTTGTGATCCAGGTGACACTGGAAAGCAGAAAGGCACCGGTATGCAGCGGGCCTTCCGGTAACAGCGGCCAGACAAACAAGGCCACCATCGCCAGCAGCAGTTCCGCCAGAATGCCACCGGCACCAATCAGCAGCCGGGCATGGCGATCTTTCAGCCGCCAGGCATCACTGACATCGGTATAAAACAGCGGAAACATCACAATAAAAGCCACGCCCATGCTCTGCACCCGGCAACCGGCCTTTTTCGCCATATAGGCATGCCCGAGTTCATGTAGGAATTTGGCACAAATCAGCGTCAGGCCATAGGCCAGCATCCCTTCCAGACTGAAAAGGTAGGAAAAGGAGCTGCGGTAACGGGGCCAGTCACGGCTGACCAGAAACAGGCCGCAGAGCAACAGCACGGGCAACAGCCAGCGTAAGAAAACGGTGCCGTAACGACGCAGCCAGGGCCAGCTGCGGTTCAGAAAAGGCTCGGGGCGCCAGAGCGGAATACGGAAAAACAGGTATTGATGCAGGATCCGTTTTAGCAGGCTGGTGCGGCGGGCGGCTGCTTTCAGCGGATAGCTGCGGCGCTGCTCGGTATCTGTCGCGGCGATCAGATCATGGATGCGCAGAAAGTGCAGCAGATTACCGAGATCACTGTCACTGAGCGGCAGACCGGCCTCCTGATTGGCAGCTGCCAGCACCTGTTCCGGCTGACCGAGCGACCAGTGGCGCAGCAGACGGATCGCGGCGGCATTCAGCTTAAAATAGCGGCCGGCGACGGTGTCGGTTAACGTCCATTGCGGTGAGCCGTCCAGCGCGGGGGCGGAATTCGTGATTTGCAGATCATCCCGCAACGGCGGTAAGGTGATCATAGGCCCAGCGTCTTGCGCAGTGCAGCCAGCGGACGGCGGAACAGATAGACCGCGAGTGGGGCGCTTTCGCCGTAAATCTTGGCTGTGCCACGCAGACCGATGCGTGGGGATGCTTCAGTAAAGCGGGCATCCAGCCGGTAGGCCAGTGAACCATACGGGGTCGCTTCTGATTCATAGGCGATCCGTTCCAGCCGGGCGGAATGGCGGTGCAGCGGGTCGCTGTCGAGAAACAGCGCCACGTCGGCCTGCGGCGGAAAGTGTATCGCATCGCCGACATCCAGCTCGATTTTCAGCTCAGCCTGCTGCGGGTCAGCCAGTTCCATCAGCCGTTCACCGGTGCGTACCGGCTTGCCAATCCAGCGTTCGGCATCGGCAAACACGGCGATACCATCGCGATCTGCCTTGATCTCGCCGCGTTGCAGCAGTTCGCGGGCATAATCGAGTTCGGCGCGTTTCTGGGCCACCTGCGCTGCCAGCAGATCCAGTTTGGCTTTCGATTCCGCATCCTGAAAGGCGCGTTGTGAGCTGCTGCGGAATTCGGCATCGGCGACACCCAGCGCCCGTTCAGCCACATCAGCCTGTGCTTTCAGTGTGGTGCTGTCGAAGCGCACCAGCACGTCGTTTTTGTGGATGGGCTGATTGGGTTTTACCAGAAATTCGGCAATGACGCCGTCGAGCGGCGCGGCGACCACACGGCCTTCATACGGCACTACCTCAGCCGGTGCCAGCACAGACTGGCGGATGGGGAGCAGCAGCAGTGCGGTGACGGCGATTGTGGCGGCCAGCACTCTGGCTTTGGGCAGGCCGGGCCGCCAGATCTTGCGTGGTTCCAGTGCCAGCCAGGCATGGGCATAGACATCAGCCAGCTGTTCGGCCAGCATTCGTTCACTTTCCTGCCAGTGCTGATCCCGTGCATACCATAAGCCGCCGATGATATGGGCTTGCCGGTCTTTTAACGGGATCCATAATGCTTCCGGGGCTGACAGAGTTTGCCAGTCCTGTTGTGTCTGCTGATCCAGCGTGGCGGCATTAATGGTCGTCGCCTGTGCCAGCTGTTCATTGCTGATTAACTGCTTGCAGGCCCGCTCAATAAAAGCCACAAAGGGCGCATGCGGATCGGGCACTGAAACCCCGGTCACGGCACGAACCTGATCGTTGATGATCAGGGCTACATGGCGGAATCCGAACAGACTCTGGCTGTCATTGACCATGCAGTAGGCCAGTGCTTCGGGCGTCGCGGCCGCTCTGGCCTGACGTTCCAGCAGCAGATATTGGGCAAAAGCCCGTTCTGCCGTCAGCGTAAATGGTGCGTTCACTGAGCCTCCGTAAAGCGGGCATTGCCGCTCATTCCGGCCAGCAGTGCATTATCTGCTTTGATGACCCGGCCAATCAGAGTCAGTGTCTGGCTGCTTTCGTCAATCCGGGCGCCGACGCGCAGCACTTCTGCCTGCAGTGACACTCCGGTTTCATCCGGCGTGAAGACAAAATGTTGTCCGGGTTTCAGCGTCGTTAGCCAGCGGGAAGGCACCAGCAGATGGATCTCCAGATGCCGGTTATCGACGATATCAAGCAGCGGTGTGCCTTGCCCTACATATTCAAACGTCTGGATCTTGCGGGAAACAATCCGCCCGTCAAAGGGGGCAACGATGCGGCAGCGGCTGGCCTGGATCTGATAAACCTGGCTTTCTGCCTGCGCCTGCGCCAAATGCGCTTCTGATAAGGCGATCGCATGACGCCCGACCGATTTCATTTCGCCTAATTGCCTGTTTTGCGCCAGATCTTCCTGCGCGGCTCTGGCGGCTGCCTGAGAGGCGGCAAGCTGCGCCTGATAGGCTGAACAGTCAAAACGTACCAGCAGGTCTCCCTTATGAAATGATTCACCCTCGTGAAATGGCATTTCCACCACTTTGGCATTCAGTTCACTGGATATGATGGCTTGATCAACGGCCCGCAATACACCACGGGCTTCTTTGGCCGAATTGGATGCGGAGACGGCTTCGGCCGCTGGTAACCCTTGTAATAAAGCGTCGTCAGTTTTGGCTTCCACCGCAGTCGCGATTAGTCCCAGGCATAGGGTAAAAGTCATCCGGGCAAACTGTTTCCGGTAGCGTTTGGTTGTGTATTCCACGCTTTCGCTGCTCCTGTTTCAGGAAAAATTTGTTAACAAATTCATATGAACACACAACGAGTGTAGCAGAGTTTATTGGCACGAGATCCCGGCATTCGATGGCAATAAATACTTTTGTGAGGCGGGTGAGTTTCTGTTTTGATGATCTGCGGCTGCCCCAAAACATATGTTGTTCTGGGGCAAGATTTTGAAATATATTAAAAATAAAAGAGGCTATTGCTTACGTGCCTGTTTCGCGATTTTTTTCTGCAAGCTGGCAGCTACATCGGCAGACTCTTCAATAACGCCGGCTTCATCCTGCAAAGGGAATACCGCAACCGCGATACCATCTTCAGCCATCCCTTTCACCCAGCGATCAAACCAAACTTGCAAAGGAATGGCAAACGGTTGGCTATTACTCCAGTCATCCACCGCCCAGGCTTTCGCGTAATCAGGGTGTGGCCATACTGGTATGCACTCATCGTCATCGGCGGTCAGCAGCATACAGCCTTCATCGTCTTTCAGGATCCAGACTTCTTTGTTCTCAGCAACTTGCTGTATGAAATGCGCATAGCGCTGCTCGGCATCGAGTGCCAGTGTTGCCTGATATTCTTCGGGAGTTAATGTGTAGGTCATCGTGGCCTCTCAATGCGGTAAAAAGGTATTAAAAATAGAAAAAACCCATGCGATTTAACACCGCACGGGTTTTTACTTGGATGATGATATACCGTTTTGATGTTGAGATCAGAACGGAATATCGTCGTCGAAATCCATTGGCGGTTCGTTGTAAGTTGGCTGCTGTGCGGCAGGTGCCGGAGCATAGCCACCTTGTGGCGCAGTTTGTTGCGGGGCATAACCTGGGTTAGCACCACCTTGCGGTGCGGCAGCAGGTGCTGATGGGCGCCCCCAGTTGCCTTGTTGTGGCTGTTGTGCCGGAGCACCCATGTTGCCACCCTGTGGTGCGCCTGTGCCACGACCATCCAGCATCTGCATTTCGTTAGCGATGATTTCGGTGGTGTAGCGTTTCTGGCCTTGCTGATCTTGCCATTCACGGGTTTGCAGACGGCCTTCCAGATATACTTTGGCGCCTTTACGCAGATATTCGCCAGCGATTTCAGCCAGACGGCGGTACAGCACGATACGATGCCATTCAGTACGCTCTTGCATTTGACCTTGCTGGTCTTTCCAGCTTTCGCTGGTGGCAACCGTGATATTGGCTACCGCATTGCCGTTCGGCATGTAGCGTACTTCCGGGTCTTGCCCCAGATTGCCAACGATAATGACTTTATTCACGCCTCTGGCCATGATCTGCTCCGTAAAAATTCGAATTCTCTGACCGCCTATCTTAGCAATAATCACCGTTAAAGTCAGATCGACAGCTATGACAGGCCGCAAATAGTTTGCGGTATAAACATTAACATATTTGCAGCAATACTGGCTATTCATCCAGTATCATCTGTGCGATACTGAAGTTTTGATGCAGTTCACAGTTGGCTCTCTATGGACAAAATCGAGATCCGGGGCGCACGTACCCACAACCTGAAAAATATCAATCTGACACTGCCACGCGACAAGATGATTGTCATTACCGGGCTGTCGGGTTCCGGTAAATCCTCGCTGGCGTTTGATACCCTGTATGCCGAAGGGCAACGCCGTTATGTCGAATCGCTGTCGGCATACGCCCGGCAGTTTTTAAGTCTGATGGAAAAACCGGACGTCGATCATATTGAAGGACTGTCACCGGCCATTTCTATTGAGCAAAAATCGACCTCGCATAATCCGCGTTCTACCGTCGGCACCATCACCGAAATTTACGACTATCTGCGTTTGTTATTCGCCCGTGTGGGTGAACCGCGCTGCCCCGATCACGATTTACCATTGGCGGCGCAAACGATCAGCCAGATGGTCGATCGGGTGTTAGCTGAGCCGGAGAATCGCAAGATGATGATCCTGGCGCCGGTGGTGCGTAACCGGAAAGGTGAACATAAGCAGTTGCTGGAAAATTTGTCCGCGCAGGGTTACATCCGTGCGCGCATTGATGGTGAAGTGTGCGACTTGTCTGATCCGCCAACGCTTGAGCTGCAAAAAAAGCACACCATTGAAGTGGTGGTTGACCGCTTTAAAGTCCGCGATGATCTGCAATTACGCCTGGCAGAATCCTTTGAAACAGCACTGACGCTTTCCGGCGGCTTGGTGTATGTCGCTGACATGGACGATGCCTCGGCGCATCCGTTAATTTTTTCCGCCAATTTTGCCTGTCCGGAATGCGGTTATTCACTGAGTGAGCTTGAACCACGACTGTTTTCATTCAATAACCCGGCAGGGGCCTGCCCGACCTGTGATGGCTTGGGCGTGCAGCAATATTTTGATCCGCACAAGGTTGTTACCAACCCTGAACTGAGCCTGGCGGGTGGTGCGATCCGCGGTTGGGACAAACGAAGCTTTTATTACTTCCAGATGCTGAAATCGGTCGCCGAACATTATAAATTCGACCTCGATGAACCGTTTGATGCACTGACGCCACAAGCGAAAAAAGTAGTATTACATGGCAGCGGACATACCCAGATCGAATTCCGGTACATGAACGATCGTGGTGATGTGGTGGTGCGTAACCACGCCTTTGAAGGTGTGTTACACAATATGGAACGCCGCTACCGCGAAACCGAATCCAACAGTGTGCGCGAAGAGTTGGCGAAATATATTGCCAATCAGCCGTGCCCAAGCTGTAACGGCAGCCGGTTACGACAAGAGGCGCGTCATGTGTATGTGGCAAACACCACGCTGCCACAAATCGCGGAGATGTCGATTGGTGAAACGTTAAGTTTCTTCCAGAGTCTGGCGTTAGATGGTCAGCGCGCGCAAATCGCCGAGAAAATCTTAAAAGAGATCATTGAACGGTTGGGTTTTCTGGTCAATGTTGGTCTGAATTACCTGTCGCTGTCGCGTTCGGCGGAAACGCTGTCAGGTGGGGAGGCGCAGCGTATCCGCTTGGCGAGCCAGATCGGTGCCGGTCTGGTTGGTGTGATGTATGTGCTGGATGAGCCCTCGATCGGTCTGCATCAACGCGATAATGAACGTCTGCTCGGCACCTTATTCCATCTGCGGAATCTGGGTAACACTGTGATTGTGGTTGAGCACGATGAGGATGCCATCCGCAGTGCCGATTATGTGGTCGACATTGGGCCGGGCGCGGGTGTGCACGGAGGTGCGATTGTGGCACAAGGTACACCTGCGGAAGTAATGGCCAACCCAGATTCGTTGACGGGCGAATATCTGTCGGGTAGACAGAAAATTCAGGTACCGGGACAACGTCGCCCGATCGGTGATAAATGGCTGAAGTTGTTGGGTGCAACGGGTAATAACCTGAAAAATGTCGATCTGCATGTGCCGATTGGTGTTATGACTTGTATTACCGGCGTTTCTGGGTCGGGTAAATCGACGCTGATCAACGACACCTTATTCCGTATCGCCCATCGTGATCTGAATGGCGCAACCGTCGAAAAACCAGCTCCATATCGCGATATTCAGGGGATGGAGCTGCTCGATAAAGTCGTCGATATCGATCAAAGCCCGATTGGTCGTACACCGCGTTCGAATCCGGCTACTTACACCGGTTTGTTTACGCCGATCCGCGAATTATTTGCCGCCACACAAGAGGCGCGCTCGCGTGGTTATCAGCCGGGCCGTTTCTCGTTTAACGTCAAAGGCGGGCGCTGCGAAGCCTGTCAGGGCGATGGCGTGATCAAGGTGGAAATGCACTTCCTGCCGGATGTGTATGTGCCGTGTGATGTCTGTAAAGGCAAACGCTATAACCGCGAAACGCTGGAAGTAAAATACAAACACAAGAGTATCCACGAAGTATTGGATATGACGGTGGAAGATGCGCGGGCGTTCTTTGATGCCGTGCCTGCGTTGGCGCGTAAATTACAGACGCTGATGGATGTGGGTCTTTCGTACATCCGTTTGGGGCAGTCGGCGACGACCCTGTCTGGTGGTGAAGCGCAGCGCGTGAAGCTGGCAAAAGAGTTGTCGAAGCGCGATACCGGCCAGACGCTGTATATTCTGGATGAACCGACTACCGGCCTACATTTCCACGATATTCAGCAACTGCTGAATGTGTTGGAAAAGCTGCGTGATAACGGCAATACCATCGTCATTATCGAACACAATCTGGATGTGGTGAAAACCGCAGACTGGATTGTCGATCTGGGGCCGGAAGGCGGTTCCGGTGGTGGTACTATTCTGGTGGCGGGTACGCCGGAACAGGTGGCGGAATGTACCGAATCGCACACTGCACGCTTCCTGAAACCGTTGCTGGAACGCGATCGGGCGTCGTAACTCTCATGATCATCCAATAACAAAAAGGGCCGGAATCATCTTCGGCCCTTTTTATTATCACAGATGAGTTTTTCCTACCCGCGGGAATTATTTGGCGCTGCTGCGGATGATCCCTTCCAGGAATTTACCGAAGTTATCGCCATGATGTTCCAGCAGTTTCGGGAACATGGAGATTGGCGTCATGCCGGGGAAGGTATTGATTTCATTCAATAGAATTTCGTTATCTTCGGTCAGGAAGAAATCGATGCGCGACAGATCTTTCAGCCCCAGCTGACTAAACGCTTTCAGTGCGTATTCGCGGATGGTGGCAACCTGTGCTTCGCTCAGGTTGGGCGCTTCCAGATAGGTAGTGGAATGGCTACCGGCACTGTATTTTTCTTCGTAACTGTAGAAGCTGTCGCTTGGTGTGGCAATTTCACCCGGACGCGTCGCCACCAATTGATCGTTATACCGATACACCGCCACTTCCAGCTCGCGTGGGCGCACGGCTTTTTCGACCAGCACCTGATCGGAATAACCAAACGCGGCATTCACTGCTTCAGATAATGCGGCGGCATCGGTCACTTTATAACAACCCACCGATGAACCCTGACTAGCGGCTTTCACGAACACAGCCCCCCAGTTACGGAACGCAGTGTGTGCTTGTGCGTGCGCTGCTTCATTGTTAGTCGACAGGAACAGGAACGGGGTGTTTGGAATATCGAGGGCCGACAACCATAGTTTGGTGCTGACCTTGTTGAAGCACAATTTGCTGCCTTCAGAACCACAGCCCAGATAAGGCAGGCCGATCAGCTCCAGCATCGATTGAATATCACCCGTTTCACCGGGGAAACCATGAATACAAGGCACCACAAAATCAACCGGCTGTGCGGTATTGTCAAAATGCAGCTGACGATCCATGCCTAAATGGCAAAAACGACCGTCGTTGGTCTGCCAATGGTCGGGGAACAGTTCAACACGGGTCACACTGATCTCGGCCAGAGATTTCAGCTGGCTTTCCAGAAAATTAGCACTCAGCAGAGAAATTTCGTGCTCACTGCCGCCGCCGCCGCACAGCAGCAGTACGTGAAGGTGTTTCATCTTGATGTCCTATACTATGCGCGATGGCTGCGCTGTGACGAAGAGGGCGGCCAGCTCCGGCGGCCGCATGTCCGCAGTCTAACAAGTCAGATCCGACAGGGCAAAGCCTTCGGGCCGATTTTCCGGAAATTGGCCGATGATTACGCTGCGCTGGCAATGTATACCCAAAGTAATTGGAGTTGCAGCAAGGCGATAAGTGAACGAATCCCCATGAGCATAGATATACTATGTGATTGGGGCGAGAGAACGCCGTCAACGACGCTGTAACTTCAAGAACGAAGGGTATATTACACTGAGCAGAACGTAGCGGGGATAGAATATGTGGCAAATAACCGGCAGCTTATTGGCTGATCGTTTTGTAAAGTCGGGGGTATTGACGATAGCCTTATTCACGACCGGTTTACTGGTAGGCGGGTGTGCAAGCGAGCCTGCGGTTCCGTTGTTACAGCCACAAGGGGAATATCGCCTGTTACCGCTGGAAACTACGCGGCGACAGGTCGATGAGCTGTTGCAAGGTAACGAGGAAACACTGGTGCAGGTGCAGGCTAAACCGAATGAGGTGACGCCACCGGTGTTGTTTGCGCTGGCTTACCAGCTGTATCAGCAACAACATTACCACGATGCCATGTTCTGGTTTTATACCGCACAACTACGCGCGCGCAGTGATGCCAATAAATCGCTGGATGCCTCGACACAACAAGGTGTCACCAAACTCAGTGAGCAATTTGGGGCAGAAATTCCGGCTTATGCGTTGAGTCATCCTGCCGAGATGGAAATGGCCATGAAACAGGTTTTGAGTTGGGATAAAACCGCCCAACGTCGTTACAATCCACGCTGGGTCGCGTTACATGGCAATGAGGTGCAAAGTGCGCAGGAATATGCGTTTATGCCGATGGAGCGCTGGCCGCAGATCGACCAGCTGACACATCGTGAGTTTGCCCGCGGTTTTGCCAAGCTGATGGTGTCGCTGCACAATCCGTCAGGTTTTTCGTTGTCCAACCAGCCAGATCCCGGTTAATACCACGCCCACGCCCGCCCATTGCAGCGGGCTTAAGTGTTCATCCAGAATACCAATACTCAGGAAGATAGTCAGAATTGGCCCTACGCTACCGATCAGCGCCGTTTTTCCGGCACCAATGCGTGCCATCGCCGCTGCCAGCGCGTAGATGGGTAACACGGTGGCGACCAGCGCCATGATCATGCCATAACCCCAAACGGGTAAAGGCTGATGCAGCAAGGTTCCGAGCGGACGAGTCAGTAAATAATGCACAAACATCGCCAGCGCAGAGATGGTTAAACCAAGTTCGGCAAAACGCATAGAACCAATCCGCTTTATAACGGACGGGCTCCAGGTTAGATAAAAGGCATAACTGACCGTGCTGGCGACCACAAAAAACATGCTCAGCAGATCGAGGCGTGCACCGGCAAAATCAGGGGCCAGCACCAACACCATACCGCAGTAGGTCAGAGCCATCGCCGACCACATACGTCGGCTGATACTGGTTTTCATCAACCAAGCCGAAAGCAAGACCGTCAGGGTGGGATATAAGCACAAGATCAGGCGTTCAATACTGGCACTGACGGTTTCTAAGCCGAGAAAATCGAGCAAGCTGGATAAGTAATAACCGAGTAAACCGAGCAGAATGATCATACCGCGGTCATGCCAGGATAAGGCGGTGGCGGGAGCTTTGCGCAGCAGGCGCATGGTGATAATTAATGGTAAGACCAAAAGCAAGCGGATGGTCACCAGCGTGGTGCCGTCGACACCATAACGGTAGGCGAGTTTGACAAAAATCGCTTTGCAGGCAAAACCGGTGGCGGCCAAGATCGCCAGCAGCAAGCCGGTCATGTAGTTGGACAGTTTCATCGTTGGGCTTCCGGAATGAGGGTCAGCAGATCGCGAATATCTTGCAACATCAGATGCGGCAAGGTGTGCAGGCTGCGCCAGTCTTGCCCTTGGTTGTTGATCCAAGCGGCTTGATAACCGTTTCTTATCGCGCCGAATACATCGGTAGTCACATCATCCCCGACATGCAGGATCTGCTGCGGCGGTAATTCCAGTCGGGCTGCCATCAGACGGAACAAATCTGGTGCCGGCTTCATGCGTTGGCCATTACCGGCTTTGAGTACATGTTTAAAATGACCCTCCAGTCCGATGCGTTCCAGCAGCACATTGCCATTGGTGATCACGACCAACGGGAAATGGCGGCTGAGTTTTTTCAACACCTCAATCGATTCCGGCGGTACGGCCACTTGCGAGCGAACTTCCAGAAATTCGGCAAAACAGCGTTGTGCCTCGACTTTTGCTGTCTCAGCGGGCATCCCCCCGCGTTGCAAGCCCACTTCCAACATGGCAATTCGGCAGCGGCTGACATCGTCTTTCAGTGATGGGTTGGCATGCTGTAATTCGTGTTTCAGCTGCAGCCACCAGGCCCGATCATACATGGCGCTAGCCAGGTAACGGTCGCGCATGTGTTCCACCATCCACTGTTCGGCATGTTCAATCACCGGACGGTTGTCGTATAAGGTGTCATCAAGATCAAAGCTGATAGCACGGATGTCCTGTAAACGACGGAAGAACTGCATGGTGGGCTCCGAAAGAAAATTCTCAGCGTATAGTAACTGCTTTTATCTCAGCGGGACTATCAACTTGTTTCACCGCCAGCGCACTGTTGGCCGCGATGCCGCGTTCCGGGCCGATGATTTTGCAGAACCGCTGCACGATATTTTGTGCTTGCCGCACAATCGCTTCGCAGTGTTCCAGCCCCGAACCGGTACGCCACGAAGCTACTTGCGACAACATCGACAGTGAAGAGGGCTGGGTATTGGCAATGTTTAAAATCACCAAAGAACCATTCGCCAGTTGTTCGCGCACCAATGCCGGCGGGATCACGCCGATGCCAAAACCATCTTCAATCAGGCGGGTCATAGCAGCAAATGAGTTTACGCAGCTAATGCGGGGCGACGTTATGCCATTGAGATGCAGCAAGCTCAGAATATCTTGATGTGGCCGAGAGTTGGCGACAAAAGTGATCAGCCGTTCACTGGCCAGTTCCTGCAATGATGAAAAGGGGCGGTTATAGGGGGAATTAGCGGCGACAATCCAGCGCATCGGGTATTTCGCCAGCTCCAAATTACGGATCGATTCCAGACGCACCAGGTCTGCCTGAAAGGCGATATCCAGATACCCTTTTTGCAATTGATTTGACAGTCCGCGTGCACTGTCGACCGCAATTTCGACTTCCAGATGCGGGTAATTGACCGTGATCCAGGATAACAGTTCGATAAACCAGGTTTGTACTACCGAATCGATGGCACCGATACGGACTTTACCTTCATAACCACTGGCTTGCCCGAGTGACATACGTAAGGCATGTGCTCGCCCGACGATCTGTTCGGCATACTCCAGCACCTTGTCACCATCAGGGGTCAAACGTACACCTTTATTGTCGCGTACGAACAATTTAACACCGAGTTCCTCTTCCAATGCCGCAATGCGGTTGGAGATCGATGCTTGCGTGGTGAACAATTTTTCAGCAGTTAAACGAAAACTATTTAATCGTGCGACCCACAAAAATGTTTCCAGAAAACGAACGTTCACATTAACCCCTTGAAACGCAGATGCTTATGCGGCCTGCCTTGAGCAGGAACTGGAATGTGTTCTGCATAATCTACGCCAAAATTGGTGAAAAGTTTTTCTTATCACAGGCTATGAATATTAGTCGTTAGACAGTTATGACCCTTGCTACTGATAATTATGAAAAACCTCGTCAATCGTTCGATTTGCAGAGTTTTTCACCATGAAAGTGTCATTTCATGGTTTCGGGCTTTGTATTCCCGCTAAATCCAGAGAACAAAAATGAGTAGTGACAGTAGCAGTGGCGCATACTATAAAGATCCAGCGGTTATTCAACAACCCGTGATCCTGCAGCAAAAAGAATTAAGTCGCAGCGAGAAATGGGTACCGGTGATCTACTCCTGTTTGCTGATCGCCGTTGGTCAGACCGGAATGAGTTTATTACTGCCAGCCCTGCCGGAAATGCACCAGGATCTGGGTATTTCTTCGCAGATGACACAATGGTTGGTGTCCGCTTATCTGCTCGGTTTTGGCCCCTCACAACTGTTCTATGGCCCGTTATCTGATATTTACGGCCGCCGTCCGGTGTTGTTATCCGGTTTGATGGTGGCGGTATTTGGCATTCTGCTTTGCTTGTTCGCGCACAACAGTGCGTCACTGATTATTTTAGGGCGTGTGTTGCAGGGTATTGGTGCTGGTTGTGCATCGGTCATTGCCCGCGTCTCACTGCGTGATCGTTATGAAGGCTCTCATTTACGTCAGGCGATGGCTTATTTTGGCATTGTGATGGCGTTTGTGCCGACCATTACCCCATTAGCCGGCGGTTTCCTGACTACCCATTTTGGCTGGGTCAGTATTTTCTTCACTATGGCGGGTTATTTAGGCTTGTTGTGGGTGCTGCTGTTCTATCGTTTTGACGAAACCCATCAAGCGCAGTCTGCGGATGAACGCGCACACTTCATCGATTTTGTGCATCAATATGCCCAGTTGCTGAAGAGTAATCACTTCCGTTGTTACTCTGGTGTGGTGTGGATCCAGTATTCACTGAACGTTTTCTCTATCTCGGTAATGCCCTTCATCATGCAAATGCAAGTCGGCATGAGTGCGGATGTGTATGGTCGCTGGACCTTATTACCTGCCTTTTCTTTAGTGTTGGGTGGCATCTTGGCCAGTAAAACCCGTCACTATTTTTCAAAAGAAACCGTCTTGCAAAGCGCGTCGCTGCTGCAATTTGTATCTGGTTTGAGCATGTTGTTACTGCCGCACACCGCATTGTTAATGATGTTGGGTCTGGCGCTGTTTGCCTTCGGCAATGGCATGGCATTCCCAAATGCGCTGGCCAGTTTACTGGAACCTTACAAACGTACGGCTGGTACTGCGACAGCGCTGGCGGGCGCGGGGCAAATGTTATCGGCCTCACTCGCCAGCGCCTTGTTAGTTGGCTTAGGCGTCACTTCGATTTTTGGTCTGGGCATGGTGTTGTTGCTGGGCAGTGCAGTGCTGTTGTATCTGACCCATCATGCACGCAATACCGTACCTGCTTCAGATGATTGGCATTCACACCATCAGCCAGTTCATCACTGAGCTCTTTACCGAGCTATCCATCACCGAGTTCCTTTGTAGAACGCTGAATAAGCGGACCTTTAGCGGCGAGAAGTCTCCTCTCGCCGCTCTTTTTTTCTGTTCCGAAAAAATTTCCGTTAAGCTAAGCCGATACCAATATTGAGGAAAAATCATGATTGCTTTGATCCAGCGGGTCAGTGAAGCCCGTGTTGTGGTGGACGGTGAAATTACCGGCGAAATAGGCCAAGGCTTGCTGGTGTTATTGGGCGTTGAGCGTGGTGATGATGCGGCGAAAGCCGATAAGCTAGCGCATCGTGTAGCCGGTTATCGGGTATTCAGTGATGCTGACGGGAAAATGAATCTGAATGTGCAACAAGTCGGCGGTAGTGTGCTGGTGGTTTCCCAGTTCACCTTAGCTGCGGATACCCACAAAGGTATGCGGCCAAGTTTTGCCGAACGCAATGCGGATCCGGCACAGGCTGAAAGTTTGTATGAACATTTTATCGCACAGGTAGCGGCGAAGGGTGTTCCGGTGGCCAGTGGCCGGTTTGCAGCCGATATGCAGGTCAGTTTGGTGAATGACGGCCCGGTTACCTTTTGGTTGCAGGTCTAGGTGGTTGTTTAGGTTCGGTCCACAGCAGATAGTTGCGGTAGCCGGCGATTTGTACGCTGCGAACATCACCACAAAGTGCCAGTAACTGCTGCACCCGTTGCCACTCTTGTTCGGTGCGCGGCAGTAAATTCACAATGACTTTACCCTCCACAGTCATGTTTTTTTGCAGTTGCTGGTAGGTTTCAGCTTGAAACAAGGGCGCTGGGCTGCCGTCATCACTGAACAGATCGATCAAGATCAGATCGTATTGTTGTTGAGCATTGTTCAGCCAGACAAAGGCATCCTGAGTATGTAACTGTGGTTGTTCGGTTTGCTGGAAAAACCGCTGATAGAGATGAATGACCTGCTGATTCAGATCGATGGCGGTTTGTTGCACCCCGGGGTAACGATGGTGTAACCAACGCAGGAAATCGCCACCACCCAAGCCTAAATGTAAGACCTGTTCGGCATGGGAGGGTAACAAGGCCCGTAAGATCTGCTGGTGGGGTAAACACAACTCATCCGGTGCCGTATGACGTAATACCGATTGCACAACACCATCCAGCAATAACCAGCGAAATTCGCTGTCTTCACGCACCTCCAGCGATTGCTCTTCTTTTCGCTGCCAATAAATGAGCGCCCCGGCTTCGTTGGCGGTTGTGACATCGAACTCCACAGCTGGGAAGGCATTCATTCCCGTAACGCCCCTTCTTTACCCTGTGGCGGATAATGGATCGGCTGGGTGGCCCAGTTACCGGCATTATTTGCTGGCAGACGGAATTGTAATTTCGGTGTGGTTAACTCACCACTTAGAGTGCCGAGTAATTCCGGTTGATTCTGATCATTGAGTAAACCAAGCTGCAGTTGCCAGCTGTTTTTACTGAGATCCAAGCCTTGTTTCACACCGATCAAATGCGTAATAGATTCAAATGCCGAGTTGCTGAAATCAAGCCGGCCCTTATCCGCCTGCAGGTTAATATGAACATGGTTAAACGCACTGTCGCCACCGCGTAATTTACCAATCATCTGACCAAAATCCTGTGTCGGCGGGGCTTTGGGGGTTAGTAGGGCATCGAGATAGGCATCGAGTGTCAGCCCATTAACAAACAGATCCTGCATATCCAAAGTCGCAGAGCCTTTAAGGCTTGGTTTGATGCTAGTCCAGTCTTGCCCTTGTGCTTGCAGATCAAGCGTCAGATTGGCTTGACCGGCAAATGGATAACGCGGCCCCCACATATCGCTGAGTTGTTCCAAATCGAAATTCTTCAGTGACAGTTTTAATTGATGTGGAATGTCAGCTTTCAGCCCCCATTGGCCGCTGATATTCAATGCAGATTCTTCCAATTGAGTCGTAAATTGTTTGAGTTGCACTGCGTTGTCAGCCATTTCGGCTTGGAATTCGGCTTTGCGGCTGACCAGTGTTTGCCATACTAACTCCAGCCAGCTGCCTTCCAGCCGGGATTTGTGGCTACTGTTTTGCAGGCCCTGGGGTGTCCAACGCAGATCTGTGAGGAACAGATCCAGCCATTTCATGGTTAAGGGCACACTGTCATCAAACGAGATCAGCGAGAAATGACTGACATCCAAACGGCGCAGATCAATTTGTTGGAATGGTTGTGCCGCCAACCATTCATGCCAGCCGGGACGCAGCTCCGGTTGCATGTTGTTTAATTGCAGGTCATTGATGGTGAGTGTGGCTGGTTGGCGGTTACCTTCGAGATCGGCATTAAATTGTCCGGCGTAGGCGGCGCCTTCCAGTTGTAGGCGCCAGTCTTGGTCACGCAGGCGACCTTCACCCTGCATATCGGTTAATTGAAACAGGCCATCGGTGAATTCACCCAGTTTGCCCTGATATTCAAAGGTAGGCCATTGCCCTGGTAACCAGGTCAGTTTTTCGACCGTCCCGGTGGCCTGATTCAGCGCAAAATGTTTGCTCAGATCAATGGCACTGATGTTTTCTAAGGTGATTTGTTCTGCCGTAATGTGGGGTAAAACCACGGGGAGCGTCGGTAGCGTTTGTAGGTCAAGCTGCCAATTCGCGAGCGCGAGTTCCTGAAAATCGAGCTGATTGTGGTTCAGATCCCAGCTCAGTTTGGCAGCCATGCCACCATGGAACAGGTCACTTTCCAGATCGTTGATGGTGATGATACGGCCTGATTGTGTGCCCTGGGCGCGGGTTCGCCCCAGTATTAAGGCATCGAGTTGTAACCGATCAACACTGGCGTCAAATTTGACATCAGCAAACGGCAGCACTTCGCCATCGCGGATCGGTTGCCAGTTGGTGAGATGCAGACTGCCACCGTCTAATGAACCGTTATTCCAGCTCAGTTTCATCTTATCAATGGTCAGATCATCGATCTGTAACTGACGCAGTGGCTGCGGCAGATTGAGGCCGGGTTGCCATTTTATCTGTGGGTGAATGATATCCAGATGCGCGATGTGCAACTGCCGTTGCCACCACGAGCCACTGGCGATTTCCAGATAGACTTTATCCGCTTTGAGGTCCGGGCCGAGGGTCACATTTTCTGCCAGCACCACATTCGGGAACAGCGGGTTGTAATTGAGTTTACCGATCTCCAGCGGCAGACCGGTCTGCTGTTGCACCCAAGCGACAAAAGGGCCTTTCAGATGTTCCGGTTTGAGCAAGCCTAGCGTCAACCAGATCGCCGCCACTAACACTAGAACGGTATATAGAAACCAGCGGAAAGCACGATGCATGAAAAAAGCCATTCAGAACACACAATTAAGGCAAGTTTGACCTTCAGTGTAACGGATGGCATCAGGCTTGAGAATAATCATCTCGTTCACCGAACCAACGACGGATCAGCGGTGTGACGCAAGCAGGGTATTGCTGGAAAATTCGTTGTGCCAGTTGCTGCACTTGCGGTATTAACGCCTGATCGCGCACTAGATCGGCAATTTTCAGATCGGCTAAGCCAGTTTGTTTGGCGCCGAGCATTTCACCGGGGCCGCGCAGTTCTAAATCTTTTTGTGCAATGACAAAACCATCGTTGCTGTCGCGTAATACGGCCAAGCGTTGCTGTGCGGTTTTGGACAGCGGCGCATGATATAACAGCACACAATGTGACGCGACCGATCCTCGGCCAACGCGACCGCGTAACTGGTGTAATTGGGCTAAACCCAACCGTTCAGGATTTTCGATGATCATCAGACTCGCATTGGGTACATCAACACCGACTTCAATGACGGTGGTAGCCACCAACAGATGCAAAATGCCGTCTTTAAATTCCTGCATCACGCGCTGTTTTTCTGCCGGTTTCATGCGGCCATGCACTAAGCCAATATGTAATTCCGGTAGCAGATGTTGCAGATCTTCCGCCGTATTTTCCGCTGCCTGACACTCCAGCACTTCCGACTCTTCAATTAAGGTACAAACCCAATATGCCTGTCGCCCTTCCAGACAGGCTTGGCGTACCCGCTTGATCACGGTTTCGCGGCGAGTATCGGGTAGGGCGACGGTGGTGATTGGCGTGCGTCCGGGCGGTAGTTCATCGATGATCGAGGTGTCGAGATCGGCATACACGGTCATGGCCAGCGTACGCGGGATTGGCGTGGCAGTCATGATTAACTGGTGCGGATAAATGCCATCCTGCGCGCCTTTTTCACGTAAGGCCAAACGTTGATGCACACCGAAGCGATGCTGTTCATCGACAATCACCAGCAGCAGTTGCTGAAATTCAACCTGTTCTTGGAACACCGCATGTGTACCGACCACCATTTTGACTTGCCCACTACGAATGGCTTCCAGCTGTTTTTCGCGCGCTTTGCCTTTCACTTTGCCGGCCAGCCAGCCGGTTTCAATGCCTAATGGGGTGAGCCAGTTACTGAAATTATTGGCATGTTGTTCGGCCAGCAATTCCGTTGGTGCCATCAGCACCACTTGCCCGCCATGCGCGATCACCTGCAGCGCCGCCAGCGCAGCGACCAGCGTTTTCCCCGAGCCAACATCGCCTTGCACCAGACGCATCATCGGGTAGGGTTTGGTCAGATCGTGGCTGATTTCCCGGCCCACACGCTGCTGGGCACCGGTCGGTTTGAAAGGCAAACGGGCCAATAGTTGTTCGCACAACGAACAATCGGTGGGTAAGGCGCGCGCCTGATGCTGTTGTGTGCTGTAACGCAGTTGCAAGACGGTCAGGTGATGCGCGATCAGCTCTTCCAGCGCCAGCCGTTGTTGGGCTGGATGTTGACCATTCTCTAACTGAGCCAGCGATATATCTGGTGGCGGGCGATGCAGTAACAGCAGAGCATCGGCGAGGCTCAGTTGCCGTGGATATAACCCATCGGGTAACAGCTCTTTGATGCCATTTTCTTTCAGCAGTTGCAACGCCTGATCGGTCAGATTACGCAATGATGCCTGCCGCAAACCTTCAGTGGTCGGGTATACCGCGGTCAAAGTGGCATCAGTGTCTAACGGCGCATCATCATCCAGCAGTTTGTATTCCGGGTGCACAATCTCAAAACCATGCAGCCCGCGTTTGATTTCGCCGAAACAGCGGATACGCCGCCCGACAGCCAGCGCATTTTTCTGTCCGGCGGTGAAATGGAAAAATCGCAGCGTCACCGAGCCATTGCCATCACTGATCCGACACAACAGCATCCGGCGTTTGCCCATTTGAATATCACAACTTTGGATCACGCCTTCGGTAGTGCAGGAATGGTCAGCACTTAATTCCGCGATGGGATAGAGACGTGTGCGATCTTCGTAACGTAGCGGCAGATGGAAAAGTAAATCTTGCACAGTATGCAGCCGCAGGTGAGTCAGCTTTTCGGCCAACTTGCTGCCAACACCTTTCAACATGGAAATCGGGACTGCAGAGAGTTCCATTGAAACCTCGAGTACTGTGCATTTATCCAGATATTAGCAAGAGGCAGGTGGCAGGAGCAAATCGGAGTGCGTTATTTGCAAATAAAAATGTAAATTTCAGTTTGAAAGTTTATTTTCATTTTTGTTTTTCATATCGAGTCAAAATAAAGCGTCCTTTTTTCATTTATTACACCTCATTTTCCGCAGCAGGATTAATTTTTCACAATCAAAGAGCTTCTATCGAGGCTTTATTTTGGCTTTTATGATTATTTAGAAATGAAAAAGCCATTTTCATCACAATTATTTGGTATCGAATGAGTTTTGTTATCAACATCTTTCAAACTAAAAATGCCATCCACATCACAATGTGAAAATCAAAACAGGAAATTATTCGTTCATTGTGAAAATATATATGTACGGGCTGTGAGCGCAGTAGTAATTAGTCTTAGAGCTTGTAATGAACGGCACATCTTTCCCTCAGGAATGTATGTGCTTCTTCAACAACGATGAAACAACTTGAGGAATACGTCATGGATTTAGTAATTCATGCAGCGGAATGGTTTATCGGACTATTCCAGAAAGGAGGCGAGGTGTTTGTCAGTATGGTCACTGGCATTCTCCCGCTGTTGATCTCACTGATGGTGGCCATGAACGCGCTGATCCGTTTTATCGGTCAGGAACGTGTTGAACGTCTGGCGCAGAAATGTGCAGGTAACCCGGTTTCCCGTTATCTGATACTGCCGGTGGTGGGTACTTTTGTATTCATGAACCCAATGACACTGAGTTTAGGTCGTTTTTTACCAGAACGTTATAAACCGTCATATTATGCTGCGGCTTCTTATAGCTGCCATTCCATGAACGGTCTGTTTCCTCATATCAACCCGGGCGAGTTGTTTGTGTACTTAGGCATTGCCAATGGTTTAACCACCCTGCATCTGCCGCTGGCACCGCTGGCGATCAGCTATCTGTTTGTCGGCATGATCTCTAACTTCTTCCGCGGCTGGGTGACTGACTTAACCACCGCGTTTGTAGAGAAACAACAGAACATCCGTCTTAGCACCGAAGTGCATATGCACGCTAACTAATCAGGTTCAGGAGCAGACATCATGGCAAATGCATTATATATCACCAAAGGAAATGGTGGCTGGGGCGGCCCGTTGACCATCCCAGTGGATAAGAACAAAAAGGTCCTTTATATCACCGCGGGTACACGTCCTGATATCGTGGACCGTATGGTGGAATTGTCAGGCATGGAAGCGGTTGATGGCTTTAAAACCTCCGTTCCTGATAATGAAATCGCCGTTGCGGTGATTGATTGCGGTGGCACATTACGCTGCAGTCTGTATCCGAAAAAACGGATCCCAACCGTAAACATCCATTCCACTGGCAAAAGCGGCCCAATGGCGGACTTTATCGTGGAAGACATTTATGTCTCCGGCGTTCGTCCTGACAACATTACGGCTAGCGTACAAGGTACCGCCGCACCGGCGCCAACCATGCAGCACACGTATAAAGAAGAGCCGCGTCAGTATGACAGCAGCAAAAAGCTGAGTGAGCAAAGCGATGGCCTGCTGGCGAAGATCGGGATCGGCATGGGTTCCGTCATGGCGACCTTCTTCCAGGCTGGTCGTGAAACTATCGATACCGTATTGAAATCCATTCTGCCGTTTATGGCGTTCGTTTCGATGCTGATTGGGGTGATTATTGCGTCAGGTGTCGGTGATGTGATTGCGCATGCGCTGATCCCGTTGGCGAAAAGCCCATTTGGTTTGATCACGCTGGCGTTAATTTGTTCGTTCCCATTCCTGTCGCCGTTCCTTGGCCCAGGTGCGGTTATCGCGCAAGTTATCGGGGTTTTGGTGGGCACACAGATCGGTATGGGTAACATTCCACCGCAGTTGGCATTACCAGCTCTGTTTGCTATCAACGCACAAGCAGCGTGTGACTTTATCCCAGTGGGTTTGAGTCTGGCCGAAGCGAAACCAAAAACCGTTCAGATCGGCGTACCGTCTGTGCTTTACTCCCGGTTCTTAACCGGTGCACCGACCGTCCTGCTGGCGTGGTTTGTATCGTTCTTTATCTATCAGTAATAACAGCCGAGGTTTGAAATGACTATGTTGTACCGTACCCAATTAACTCAGATCGGTGAGTATGCGGCAGATGCCCTGAGCGACAAGATGATGATCCTGTTTAACGATAATGCCCCGGCCGATGTTGCAGATTACTGCTTCATTCATCCGGCAGCTCCGTTAACCGGTGAGATCAGCGTTGGTGGTCAGTTCGTGTTGGGTGCCGAGTCTTATCCCATCACTGCGGTCGGCGATGTGGTCAACCAAAACCTGGGCGAACTCGGACACATTACTATCCGATTTGATGGCGGCAGTGTCGCTGAATACCCTGGCACCGTACATGTTAAAGGGACATGCCCTGATGAATTGGCGCTGGGAACAGAACTTATCTTTAAAACCGAATAACTAAAACTCACTGCCCCCTCTGCAACACATGAGTTGGCGCTCGTTGCAGGGGGGAGCGAGACTAGCAATTAGGAGATTAACATGTCAAAAGTGGCATTGGTAGTTGGCGGTGGTCGTAACCTGGGTGCGTTCCTGAGCAGTGGCTTAGCGGATGCCGGATACAAGGTCGCGGTCGCCGATCTGGATGGCGCAAGTGCAGAAGAATCTGCGGCAGCCATTGCGGCACAGTTTGGTCAAGAGAATGTTATGGCTGTGCAAGCGAATTCCACCGATGAAGCGGATGTAGAACGTATGGTCGGTGCGGTGGCAGAACGATTTGGCCGCATTGACCTGCTGGTCTACAACGCCGGTGTGGCGCAGGCGGCGAAGATTGATACATTCTCACTGGATGCGTGGAAACGCTCCATCGACGTCAATCTGACCGGCTATTTCCTCTGTGCCCGTGCGGTTTCCAAGGTCATGATCAAACAAAACAGTGGCCGCATCATTCAGATCAACTCCAAATCCGGTAAAGTGGGTTCAAAACACAATTCCGGTTATTCCGCGGCTAAATTTGGTGGCGTTGGTTTAACCCAGTCACTGGCGTTAGATCTGGCGGAACACAACATTACCGTGCATTCCCTGATGCTGGGTAACCTGCTGAAAAGCCCGATGTTCCAATCGCTGTTGCCACAATATGCGAAGAAATTAGGTATTCCGGAAGATCAGGTGGAACAGACTTATATCGATAAAGTGCCATTGAAACGCGGTTGTGATTATCAAGACGTATTAAATGTACTGAAATTTTACGCCAGTGATGAAGCCAGCTACTGCACCGGCCAGATGATCAATATCACTGGCGGGCAGGTGATGTTTTAAGTTTGATATACGTTCAGGGTAAATAGGGTCCCGGTTTAGCTCCTGAGGATACCTGTTAGTTTGGCAGTGTTTTTACACTGCCTTTTTTCCATAAACGAGGTGAAAAATGGATGCAACCTATGCGTTGATAATTTGTGCAGGTTTTGCCTGGGCATTGCAAATCGCCACTGGTTTTTTGCAGATGCGCGCCTTTAATCGCATGCTACAAAACATGAGTTTGAAAGGCACAGTGAAAATTGGCAAAACATCGTCACGTTGGAAACCAAAAACCTTAGTCGTTTTAGCACATGATGCTAATGGCCTGATTGTTGATGCCAGTATCATGAAAGGTGTGACTATTTTTGCGCGTCCGACGCCATTATCTGCCTTGATCCATGCGCGCATTCCTTTATCTGATCGCATGATTTCCGGGCTGGAACCCTCGGTACGTGAAGCGGTATCTTGCGCGCTGTCAACAAAATGATAATGAAATTGTTTTAATTCTTTCATTTTGAAAATCTCCATGTATCTTATTCGTAATAGATTGGCATAGAGAGTCTGATATGAGCGTTGAAGTTCGTCGGGAAATGTTAGTACGTTATCTGCGTGAACAGGGCAGAACGTCGGTCAATGATCTGGCAAACCACTTTAATATTACTGGCGCCACCATCCGCAGCGACCTGCGACAGTTAGAGTTGGCTCACCTGGTGACACGCCGTTATGGCGGCGCCGAAGCGATTTCTCAACCAGTCGCAGAAGACCGTACTATCGATGAAAAAACCGCACTCAATCAAAGTATCAAACAGCGGATCGGCGCCAAAGCTGCCTCGCTGGTGCACGATGGCGAATCTATTATCTTAGATAACGGTAGCACCACACTGCAGATGGTGCCGTGGTTGGTTGAGCGGGTGGCGTTGACGGTGATGACCAACAGCCTGCATATCATGAATGAAGCCGTGGCCCGCGACAGCAATATGAATTTGCTGATGCCGGGCGGCACGTACCGTAAACGTTCTGCCTCTTTTCACGGCGGCTTGGCCGAACAAGCGTTCCGAGCCTTTACCTTTGATAAGCTATTTATCGGTGCCGATGGTTTTGATATTGAACAGGGCACCACCACCTTTATTGAAGCGTATCAGGTGAGTCAGGCCATGTGTCAGGCTGCGAAACAAATCATCGTGGTGACGGACTCCAGTAAATTTGGCCGCAAGACCCCTAACGTTGTGGTGCCAATCGACAAGATTGACATCGTGATCACCGACCACGGCATCAGTGAAGCAGATCAAGCCGCACTGGAGCAGCGTGGCATCCAAGTGTTGTTAGTTTAAAGCTCATTTCCTCGTTCTCAAAAATAACAGTTTCAATAGTTATGCAACCACCATTGAGTAAAATGGTGGTTAATGCAGATATGCTGCTATTTCATTCATCAACTCTGAAGTTTTCTTTTAATAAACTAAACATTGCTGGTTTTTTATACCAAAAGTTTGATCTTTTCCTCTAAAAAAAACTTGCCAAAACCCGGTTTGCTGCGTATTTCTAGCGGCCTTTTAAGCTGCTGTGTGAAAAAAACACAGTAAGCGGGGAAAACAGCGGAAACAGAAGAAAGGAAAGGGTTATGACAACCTCTGCACACACGTCGGGGCTACAGCGCAAATTGCAGCCGCGGCATCTCAGCATGATCGCCATTGGTGGTTCGATCGGTACGGGGTTATTTGTTGCCTCTGGTGCCACGATTGCCAATGCCGGGCCAGGTGGCGCGCTGTTAGCGTATTTGTTAATTGGCTTGATGGTCTATTTCCTGATGACCAGTTTGGGCGAAATGGCTGCCTTTATGCCCGTTTCCGGTTCGTTTGCATCGTATGGCAGCCATTTTGTTGATCCGGCCTTTGGTTTTGCACAGGGGTGGAACTATTGGTACAACTGGGCGATCACCGTGGCGGTCGAGTTAGCCGCTTCCGCCATCATCATGAAATATTGGTTTCCAGAGGTGCCGGGTTATATCTGGAGCGCGGGCTTTCTGGCGATCATCGTGGCGTTGAATGGCTTTACCGTAAAAGGCTTTGGTGAAGCGGAATTCTGGTGTTCGCTGATCAAAGTTGTGACCGTGATTGCCTTTATCGGTATCGGGATGCTGATGGTATTTGGCATCATGCACGGAGATTCACATCCGGGCTGGAGCAATCTCAGCACGGGTGATGCGCCATTTGTCGGTGGTTTTCCTGCTTTGTTGAGTGTCGCGATGATCGCCGGGTTCTCGTTTCAAGGGACCGAGCTTATCGGTGTAGCGGCCGGTGAATCAGAAAATCCAGGCAAGAATATTCCACGCGCAGTACGGCAGGTGTTCTGGCGTATCCTGCTGTTTTATGTGTTTGCGATCTTCATTATTGGCGTTTTGCTGCCGTATAACGATCCGCAATTGCTGAAAAATGATGTCACGGATATCAGTGCCAGCCCGTTCACATTGGTGTTCGATCGGGCCGGTCTGGCGTTAGCGGCGGCGGTAATGAACAGCGTCATTCTGACGGCGATCCTCTCTGCTGGTAATTCCGGTATGTACGCCTCCACCCGCATGCTTTACACCATGGCCTGCAACGGCATGGCACCGAAATGGCTGGCCGGTTTGAGCCGCAACGGTGTGCCGGTGAATGCATTAATCGCGACCACGCTGGTGGCCATGTTGTGCTTCCTGACTTCGCTGTTTGGTGATCAGGCGGTCTATATGTGGCTGATGAGTGCGTCTGGCATGAGCGGGTTTATCGCCTGGCTGGGCATTGCTGTTTGTCATTACCGCTTCCGTAAGGGTTACCTGTTGCAGGGTGGGGAATTACACGAACTGCCATATCGGGCGTTATTTTTCCCGTTTGGCCCGCTGTTGGCATTCCTATTGTGCCTGCTGGTGACATTAGGGCAGGATTACACCGCCTTTACGGCTGATGTAATTGATTGGAAAGGGGCGGCGGCGACCTACATCGGTATTCCGATCTTCTTTATGTTGTGGTTGGGTTATAAGCTGAAAAACAAAACGAGCTTTGTGCGGTATCAGGATATGCAGTTCCCGCAAAAAGATTAATCATTTTGCTCATGCAACTGCTGTTGTACCTGCTCACAATGGCTCTTCAGCACTTGCAGTTGGCTATCTGAAATATGAAGCTGGTCGCGCATTCTTAGCGGAATGTCTGCGGCCTGTTTTTTTAGCGCCTTGCCTTGTTCTGTCAGCGTTAAAATACGCACGCGCTCATCCTGTTCACTATGTTCCCTCCGTACTAATCCTTTCGCTTCCAACCGTTTCAGTAGAGGCGTGAGAGTGCCGGAATCCAGAAACAGCTGCTCTCCCAGCTGCTTCACACTGATGCCGTCTTGCTGCCATAACACCAGCATCACCAGATATTGCGGATACGTCAGGTCGAGTTGCTCCAGCAAGGGGCGATAAGCGCGCACAATGGCATTGCTGGCGCTGTAGAGCGCAAAGCAAAGCTGGTTATCCAGTAATAACAGATCAGTCGATTTTTCAGCGGTCATAATAAGTTGTGCGCAATGGGTTTATAAGGATTATATGTAACTTTTAGCTATTGCATACAGGAGAGGAAGACAAGAATGGCAGAAAATAAAAACGGCCGACAAATGCCAGCCGTTGTGTGTAGTAAGCGAAGGTAGAATTACCAGCCTTTTACTACGCCACCGTTAAACAGTTCAGTGGCTTTCTTGAACACCGCTTCATCTTGGTAAGATTTCACGAAGTTCTTCACTTTTTCATCGTTCTGGTTATTTTCACGAGCGACGATCAGGTTCACATAAGGTGAGTCTTTGTCTTCGACAAACAGACCGTCACGGGTTGGCTGCAGATTAACCTGAGATGCATACACAGTGTTGATGATCGCCAGATCCACATCTTCCAGCGCGCGTGGCAGCTGAGCGGCTTCCAGTTCAACAATCTTCACTTTTTTCGGGTTTTCAACGATATCCAGAACAGTCGCAGTCAGACCAGAACCATCTTTCAATTTCAGCAGACCTTGTTTTTGCAGCAGCAGCAGTGAACGGCCCAGATTGGTCGGATCGTTAGGTACGGCGATCTGTGAGCCTTCTTTCAGCTCACTGATGTTTTTGATTTTCTTCGAGTAGCCGGCGATTGGATACACGAAGGTGTTACCCACGGCTACCAGTTTGAAGCCACGATCTTTGATCTGTGAATCCAGATATGGTTTGTGCTGGAAGGCGTTCACGTCGATGCTGCCATCGTTCAGTGCTACGTTAGGTGTCGCGAAATCGCTGAACTGTACGATTTCCACTTCCAGACCAAATTTCTCTTTGGCGATTTTAGCGGCTTCTTCGGCAACCTGTGTTTCGGCACCAGCAATGGCACCCACTTTCAGGTGATTATCTTTTTTCTCGCCACAACCCGTTAATGCGATCCCGATAATGGCGGCACTTAAAATCGCTTTGCTGAATAAATTCATGGTTTACTCCTTGTTTTCATGATGACTGCGCCACCATCGGCAACAGCGTGTTTACTTTTCCAGTATTCGTTGTTAGCGGTGATCAACGCGTTTGACTAAGCGTTCACCAATGCTTTGGATCAGTTGTACCAAAATAACCAAGATAGCGACGGTGATCAGCAT
>JAYSBB010000023.1:0-28824 GCA_041915645.1 Tolumonas sp. | reverse complement strand
CATCGGCTTCATGGTTGATGAGAGAAGAGTTTGGCGACGATTATCTGATCATAAATGGAGCCATTTTTCTATCTGAAATAAAGACTTATCTCTTAAGATCCTGTCTATGTGTTCCAACTAATAATTAGTTCAACAATCTAAAAGCAGCGTCTAGCTACACCTGATAGACCTGTCACTTAGGCATCAAAGGGGCAAACGCAGGAGTATGTTTCTTTTCCCGTTTGGCGGCCTTTTTTTCCTTAGGACTCATTGCAGGTTGTTTTTTTGCTTCTTTATTGCTTTGCCATTCCTTACCCATGATCTTATCCTCGCTAATACCGACGAATGCGGGTGCAGCTTAAGTATAGTCCTGCGGATGGCGGATATGTGAAAAATTAGTTTCTGGCATGACTCATAACAAAGTTCTCCAGCCCTTCGAGCTGAACCAATTCCCTGCCAAATTCTTCTAATGGAATACCGCTGTTTTTACTCAGTGCAATAACAACAAAGCGCCATTCCATTTGCCCTTCTTTCAACGCAATAGAGACTGACTCACTGGAGATTTCGTAGCCACATCGAATGATTTTGGCTCGTAAGACGTTTTCCTGCGGAACGTACTCTTTTTTAAACTGTAATGTCAGCGCCAATGCTTTATGCGATGGTAACCAATTTTCCAGTGACGAAACCCACATCATGCATATCACTGAAAGCAACGCTAACGAAATGGCTGCGCTATAGAAACCAACCCCCATCATGACCCCGATCGCGGCAGAGGTCCAAATAGAGGCAGCGGTGCTTAATCCACTAATGTTGAAGCCTTCTTTCATAATGACACCCGCCCCCAGGAAACCAATCCCTGTCACGATGCCCTGAATGATGCGAGTGGGATCTGGCCCAACACTGGATATGACAGATAATCCGCCATACCAATAACCAGGATAACCTGCGATAACAGTTAACGCAGCCGATGCCATACAAACCAAACCGTAAGTTCGCATGCCGGCTGCACGACCATGATAAGAACGCTCATAACCAATGATCAGACCAAGAATTAAAGCACCTAATACATTGATAAAAATCAGAATATTTATGGTTAATTCCGGTTTAGACCAGTAAGCAGTTAATGATTCAAGCCCCAGTATGTTCATGTGTTCCTTTTAATTTTTATTGAGCTGGTCATTATGCTAATAATTAGACATTTCATGAGCCAAATGCTGAAAATACGAATATCCTTTAATAATCAAATTATCGTTGGTAATCAAAAATGACGCAAATTAAGTTCAAAGAAATCAAATGGTTTCCTGAAGTAGCCGAACATAATTATCCAGCAGCAGAATCTTATCTCAGCCTGATCTATCCTGAGGGTCGGGTTGCAGAAATGATGACCGAGTATAGAAATGCACCTATCGTTCATTTTAAAGCGAAAGACATCTTCAGAGCATCCCGGCTTTCACTATTGGGGGTAAGTAACCTGCATGTTGAGAAAGACAAGAAAAAAATTGATAAAGGAGAAGCGCTTTCCCCCTTACTGCTATTAAGAGATGAACGAAATGGCGTCGTTGTTATTGCAGATGGCTATCACCGTTTATGCGCTATTTATCAATTTAATGAAGATGCATTAATTAATTGTAAAATTATCTAATCAACGTTATCACCATCTACATATTATTTCTGGCACGTTTATTAACCAGCCATAATGTGCCAGATAATATGCTAAGAAACATGCACAAATACAGAATAACCACCATAAGACTTACGCCATCAATCCAAATACCATAAAGAAATCCGGCTAATGTGCTAAATAAGGCCACCCAGGCAACGTAGGTCCATGTTTTGAGATAACCAATAATAGCGGCAGTGATAAGAATGCTTTGTAAACTTAATTCAGGATCTGCCATTAGATAAGCCAATAATGGGCCACGATGCATACCTAAACTTAGGAACATTTGAGCAATAGGCACTTCGACCAAAGTTGGAAAATACATAAACACACCAAAAATAACGCCGGCTAAGTTACCGGTAAATGTATTTTGCCCTGCGAGTGCTTCTATCCACTCCGGGTTAATCAGCTCTCGGATCACGCCGACAAGAAACACCCCAACAACCAATAGCGGAAAAATTTGCTTAACGAACTTCCATGACTCCCACAATAAATCCCGAATTTGATCTTCGGTAAATTTAGTTTTGATAATCCATCCCAATACAAATATAGATATTAAGACACCTAAGCATCTGCCTGTGATGAGGATATCTACACCGTAGGCATGAGGTCTCATGCCGATGGCAGCCACCAGCAATGTAGCACTGAGCAAGATCAGCGAAAGCCATGTCCAACGGTTAAACCCATCAAAAATAGACTCAATTCCCTTCCATGATGTAACGCCTATCAGCAGCAGTAAAATAATGAGCAGAACACCTTGTGCGCTTACCCCTTCACCACCACGAGCAGGATCAAACGGAATCAGCCGATAAAGATAAGTTTGCAGGGTATCAATATCACTGAAAGGTAATGTAAAAGAAAAATAGGTATCAGTCAGAATCGCTATTTTTAGCGTGCCGGACAGTAACAACACAACCAGCATCAGCAGAAAGGTCAGCGCACTTTGCTGCATACGGCCAGAGACGGAAAATAATACATCAGTTGCTTCATCATGCGCCTTGTCATCACGTTGAAAAATCAACGCCATGATCAAACCGATGCCGATCCCGAATGCCAGCGATAAAAATAAACGCGCCAAAGCGAGATCGATGCCAATAATGCCGCCAGTGTAGATCAGCGCAAGAATGTTAGCCGCCGGAGCAAAAAACAAAAACGTGATGGCAGGCCCTAACCCAGCACCTTTTTTATAGATACCAGCAAATAAAGGTACGATAGTACAAGAACAAACAGCCAGCACAGAACCCGCTAATGCAGCCGCAGGATAAGAGATATATTTGGGACGTTCACGGCCAAGAAAACGCGTTATGGTCTCTTTAGGGATCAGCGCCGTCATCGCACCTGCAATATAAAAAGCAGGCAATAAACAAAGTAATACATGTGCAGCCAGATATGACGCCAGATTACCCAGCCCGCTGTAAAACAGATGCAGGCTCATCGATAATACGTTCATATTTCCCCCTTATTTTGGGGTCACTACAACATCGCTGCAGCCTTTAACGCGGCTTTCAAAATGAGCTGTTGTGGAACAACTTCATATTCAACCGCATCCAGTTGTAATGTACGGCAATTGGCATCCCCGCACGCGGCACAACACTGACTTTCGCCCGCTTTGGCATCAAGCCACTCTTCCAGAGTCTTATTGCCGATCCAGATCCGGTTTGATTCTTCCGGATGAGCTTTAAACTCATTTTCTGATATGGTCTTCGTACGCAAAATCGGCTCAATGCCTAATGGATGCAGTTCCTGCTTTAATATTTCAACTGCATGTACCATTTCCAAATAGGTATTGCCACAGCGTTCACAGGTTTCACCATCGGCGGTAACCAATCGCTGCCAAACAATTAGTAGTACTTTCATCACTCGTTTCTTTCCATCAGAAGAGTTCGGTTATTTTGCAGTAAACCATTTCTGGATTTTCTCTTTTGATGGAACACCGCCCGAATGCACCACTTCACCATCAATGACTATGCCAGGTGTTGCCATGACGCCATAACTCATAATGTCACGGATTTCTTCCACCTTTTCTAATTGAATTTCAACACCATTTTCTTTTGCTATTTCATCAATCAGTTTTACGGTGGTTTTACAGTTGGCGCATCCGGTTCCAAGTACTTTGATATTTTTCATTACCGTATCTCCATAATTGCTAATATAAAGATAGACGATAAATGAATATAGCCAGACTGCTTTCTCAGCGTTTATGTAATGAAGGTAACAATGCAGTAATCACGCCCATGAGGGGCAACCAGCCGCATATTTGATAAACAAATTCGATGCCATAGCGATCGGCTAACTGCCCCATCAATGCAGCACCTATACCTGCTACACCAAAGGCAAAGCCAAAAAACAGGCCGGAAATTGTCCCAATTCTGCCTGGGACTAATTCTTGCGCGTAAACCAATATTGCTGAAAATGCTGACGCCAAAATAAAACCAATCACGAAAGATAAGATCGATGTCCAAAGCAAATCAGCATGCGGTAATGCCAGCGTAAAAGGCGCAACACCGAGGATGGAAAACCAAATCACTCTTTTGCGGCCGATCTTATCGCCAATAGGGCCACCAAGCACCGTGCCGGCAGCGACAGCAAAAAGAAAAATAAACAGATGATATTGCGCAGCCTGTGGATCTAAACCGAAATGGTGCATTAGGTAGAAAGTGTAATAGTTTGTCAGACTTGCCAGATAGAGATATTTCGAGGTGATAAGCAAAAGCAACACACCCAATGCGAGAGCAATTCTACCGCGGGATAATGATGATGTTTTGGGCGCAATATGTGTTTTCTGGCTGCGATGTTGCTGGCTATACCAGTTGCCCACCTTCCACAAAATGAACATGGCTAGTAATGCGGCCAGAGAGAACCATGCCAGACTTCCCTGACCAAATGGGAAAATAACGATTGCTGCTAAAAGTGGGCCGGTAGCTGTGCCTGCGTTGCCACCAACCTGAAATATCGATTGTGCCAAACCATGTCTGCCACCGGAAGCCATACGGGCAACACGCGATGATTCAGGATGAAAAATGGAAGAGCCCAGCCCTACCATGGATGCGGCCAGAAGTAGCAGCGGAAACGTATGCGCCAGACTTAGCAATAATAATCCCGCACATGTTGACCCCATCCCCACCACTAACGAATAAGGTTTAGGGTGTTTATCGGTATAAAAGCCAACCATAGGTTGTAAAATGGATGCGGTTAGCTGATAAGTCAGTGTCAAAAGGCCAATTTGCGTGAAATTCAGGTCGTAATTGCCCTTCAAGAGCGGGTAGATAGCAAAAATCAGCGATTGCAGCATGTCATTCAGAAAATGCGACATGCTGATAGCACCTAATACGCGAAAACGGGTATCACTCGATTTACTGCTGGCAATAGTTCGGGTCTCTTCCATTAGAAATTCTTATCAGATGTGAAAGTCAGAGCGATCATTCTAACGCTATTCTCATATCCTTTTAGATTTTTCTCTTACCATCATGGGTGAAAAACCAAACCGTTTACGAAAATGTATGGCAAATTTTGACTGCGATTCATATCCCACATCCTGAGCTATTTGGGATACTGGGTAATCCGTTGACTGTAATAAAGTGAGTGCGAAGTTCATACGAACATCACTTATTAATTCCATTAGCGAGCCTTGTTCTGCAACCAGCCGACGACGAAGTGTTGCTTCACTCATCGCCATCAGGCTCGCAAAATGAGGCGCCGTCCATTTATATGCAGGGTCACGAGCAACCAGCTGGCGGATTTTGCCAGAAATCGTCGTAATTTCACGGGGCTGAAAGCAAATGCCATAATGTGCCAGCCAGATTAAAATTTCATGCAATTGATGCTTAGCAATATTCACTGGAACACGGGTTTCATCTGATAAAGCTGTTAATGCTTTTTCCAGCGATTGTTGAAATTCTGGCTCAATATTCCGGATGGGCCAGACGCTGGCTGTATTTTTGTCTGTATAATTTAGCTGTCGATTGTGCTCTGACAGCAGATTTGGATCCCATGCCATCCACCAAGCCTCATAAGCACCAGACGTTGATGTTTCATTTACAATCTCAAAGGTTAAACCACCGTCAACTGCTACGCACTCACCAGCCCGAATAATATAAGTTTGATTCTTACTGCGAAGCGTTTTTGTTCCATGCAGTACAAAAATCAATGTTGGATATTCGAAGTCCCGAATAAACCCCAGGGAATTACGCTGAATAATATGGGCAGTAACGCCCACACCGGCACGAGTTATAATTGTTCGAACCATCTGACATCCATACATGATATTTACAAAGTCAAAGCGAGTCTAAACCCGCTATGACTTTATACATTAACGACCGTATTTGACTGTTTTAGTCGCCTTCCCCAGACTATTCATATTGGTCATAAAACCCACCATTGCACCTGTTGAATCAGCTGTCACATCCAGCTTTTCTACTTTTAGTGCAGTAACCGTAATCGTGTATCGATGAATCTGACCAACAGGCGGGCACGGCCCACCATAACCCGGTTTTCCAAAATCAGTATTGGTCTGCAGTGCACCATTAGGTAATTTACTCGTATCGCTACTAGCACCTTGTGGCAATTCATGCATCTTCGCAGGAATATTAGCTACAACCCAATGCCACCAGCCTGAACCACTTGGTGCATCTTGATCATAAATACTAACGACAAAACTTTTAGTGCCCGCCGGCTCCCCATGCCAACTCAGCTGCGGTGAAATGTTCTTTCCACTGCAACCAAAGCTGTTTAATACCTGTGATTCAGCAAATTTACCATTACTCAGGTCTGTACTATCCAGCTGAAATTTAGAGACCGCATTGGCTGCACCAACATTACAAATCAGTCCTACCGACAATAACAAAGGAAAAATTGAAGTACGCATGATAGAAAATCCTGTAGTGATAAAAACAAGATCAGTCTTTCCCATTATCGTTATGAAAAAGACTCTGAAACAATCAACCTTAGTCCCGTTCCGCTCAAACTCTCATTTGAAACTTATTTTGCAGTAAATTCATCACTACAAACCGGATATTTCTGATTGAGTAATTCGGCAACAAAAGATGATACCTCTGTTGGATTACATACTAGATATACCCGGTGCCGGGCACGTGTTAATGCCACATAAAATAACCGGCGCTCTTCTGCATCAGGGAAAGACTCTTTTTCTGGTAACAAAAACTCCAAGATGGGATCGCTTTCTTTTTGACTTGGGAAACCATATTTGCCGTTACACAAACCCAATATAACCACGTAATCGGCTTCTTTCCCCTTCGAGGCATGCACTGACATAAATTGCAGATCCAATAATGGATATTGTGTTTCCATCTGCAATTTGAGTTCTTTCGGGCTGCCATCACCGAGTAGGAAATTAAAGCGCGCTAATACAGCAACAGACGTTTTCTGATCCGGCTGATTCATTACTTGCTGGTGGATGGCATTTAACGCTTGATGAAGCCCTCGCTTAGCATCCTTTACTTGGATAAGTGACACCGCAGGCTCAGCCACCACAGCCACAGAGTTGATCGATTTTTTTATCTGAGCGGGATTTTGCAACACGAAAGCTGATGCAACTTCGCCGATCTTATTATTGAAGCGGAACGTGGTATCAAGCGCTGTCACACTGGCAGCCCCAAACATGTCACTAAACCGTTGTGTCACACTGAGATCACTACCGCTAAAACGATAGATGGCTTGCCAATCATCGCCAACAGCAAACAACACTGCATCGTCTCGCTGCGCCAGTAATGCTTTGATAAGGCGCGCCCGTGGTTGGCTGATATCCTGAAATTCATCAATCAATATATGCTGATAAGGCGAGTGATAACGCCCGTTTTCGATATATTCGATCGCCTTTTCAATCATGTCTGCAAAATCAATTTCATTACGACCCGATAAATGAAGCTGATACGCAGCAAAAACGGGTTCAAAAAGCGCAATTAACAGCGTAAAACGCGATTTATCCTTCCTAGGTATTTGTTTTTTTAGTCCAGCCAAAGCTTGAGATGACTGTTTAAATAACACCAAAAAATCAGCCAGAAATTGCGATACATCAGACGTTGAATTCAAAGACGGTGAGCCATCACAAAACTTAACAACCTTCTCTTGATATGTCGCGTCCTGCATTAATTCAGCAACGACATTATCAATAAAACGTGTAAATAAAGCATTATCATCCGCAAAGGCAGTAAGGGTGGGACGTCGACCTTCGACGGTAGAGATGATCTCTAATCCTAGGGCATGAAAGGTTTTTATAGTTGGTGTGGCTTGTGGCAGCATCGTGCTGAGACATTTATCCTGGCGATCCTGCATCTCTTCAGCAGCTTTTTTAGCAAACGCCAACATTAAGATTTGTTCTGGTTTTGTTTGCTCACTCGCCAGCAAATAGCCTGCCCGACCAATCATGGTGCTGGTTTTCCCTGTTCCAGCACCGGCCAATACCAGATTACGATCTTCGTTGATTAAACATGCCTGCCGCTGAGCCTCGGTTAGTGGATTTTTTTCTATTGTGTCGAAAAATGATTTAAATTTAATACTCTCTTGCTGCAGGAATTTGGCATTCGCTTTTTTCACTTTTTCTTCCGATGCAGCAATAAAAGCAGCCAGATATTTAAATGTCGATTGCTGACGAGACGTAGCAAATTGCGCCTTTAACGCGGCAGATACCGAAGATACTGCCTGACAGCGATTCACCAGCCACTGACGTTGTGAGTCACGCCGATAGGCAGAGCCATCTAAAAAAGCACGTATTTCGTCTTTTATAGCTTTGGCATTTATATACTCGGCATTTAATTGTTGTTCGATATGACATTGCCAGCCTTGACTCAACAACAACACCAACTGACGTAAACGAGTTCGAGAAAAACCACGATAAAGATAGGTTTTCCTTGCTGTCGTGATATAAAGATCAGACCAAAACAAACAATGCTTTATTTCTGGTTTAGCATTCATTCGGGCAAATGGTAACAACTGTTTTTTGGAATCATCTGCGATGCTCAATCCGGTTGTTTGATGCGCTAAAACTGCATCTTGTCGTCCAAAAAACAACTGCGCCAGCCAGCTTCGTTTTAGTTCTAAGTTACTCATTTATTCCATGCCATAAAAAAGAAAAAACCGAAGATAAAAATGCTTCCAGCAACATATCTATTAGCAACATCAAAATAATGCGGGAAAAATATGCGTTATCGGTTATAAAATAATCGGAGCGAATTCAGCGCCACCAAAACACAGTGAGTCCGTATTGAAGCTAGACACAGGCCCGCATTTTACATGTCCGCTACATTATTCGGCTGATCGCCCTCTTCACATGGTGATTTTTTCGCTGATCAGTGATTTCACATACAGAAAAAATGGCAAATTGGACGATTTTTTGCTTAACTCGCACATCAATTTTTTCGGAGTGTCGTAAAGAGGATGACAACACATCATTACCAGCTTGAATTGTGGGATATCAAAAAGCAATATCCCGGATGTCTTGCCAACGACAAGATCAATTTGAAGCTCGAACGTGGTGAAATCCATGCGCTATTGGGTGAAAATGGTGCAGGAAAGTCAACCTTGGTCAAAATCATTTATGGTTTGGTGACCCCGGACAGTGGTTCCATCGTGTGGGATGGCCAGGAGCTGCAAATTCGCTCTCCTTCTCATGCCCGCGAATTAGGTATCGGTATGGTGTTCCAGCATTTTTCGCTGTTTGAAACACTTTCCGTCACGGAAAACATCGCTTTGTGTCTTACCCCGTCTATGCGGGAACAAATCGGTGATCTAGCAGGACGCATCCGTGAGCTGTCGGGAAATTATGGACTGAATATCGATCCAGATCGTTATGTGTTTAGCTTGTCCATGGGCGAACGCCAACGAGTAGAAATTCTTCGCTGCCTGATCCAACAGGTCAAACTGCTTATTCTTGATGAACCAACGTCGGTACTGACGCCTCAGGAAGTTGATAGCCTGTTTGTTGTATTACGTCAGCTTGCCGCTGATGGCTGTACGATCCTGTTCATCAGCCACAAATTGAAAGAAGTGACCGCACTTTGCCATAACGCCACCATCTTGCGTGGTGGACGAGTAACTGGTGCCTGTATTCCTGCCGATGAAACACCAGAAAGTATTGCTCGGATGATGGTGGGTGACAGCGCGATTGCAGAAACCTATGAACGCCGCTCCAGTAAAAAAATTAATCTGGAAGTTAAAGATCTCTCTGTATCTGCGCCAAATCCATTTGCTTGTGCACTGAAAAAACTAAATTTTTCGCTACGTGGTGGAGAAATTTTAGGAATTGCCGGTGTTGCTGGCAATGGTCAGGAAGAACTGTTGAGTATTCTCAGCGGTGAACGCGTCAGCACGCACAGCGATCAGATCATCATGAATGGCAAGCCGGTTGGTCGACTGAATGTCGGTCGCCGTCGCCGTCTGGGGATGGCGTATGTACCTGCCGAGCGTCTTGGCCATGGTGCAGCACCGAAAATGAGCCTCCGCGAAAACTTATTGCTAACAAACGCCACGTTAGGTTTGAAACGCTTTGGTTGGGTGAAATGGCATAAGGTTTCTGCCCGTACCCGTGACGTCATTGAGCAACATCAAGTGAAATGTCACAACGAGCATGCGCCTGCCCAATCACTGTCTGGTGGTAATCTTCAGAAATTCATTATCGGTCGTGAGCTCGCACTTGAGCCCAATGTGTTTGTTTGCGCTCACCCGACCTGGGGTGTTGATATTGGCGCGGCAAATGCTATCTACCGTGAGTTAATGGAGTTGCGCGATCGCGGTGCGGCTATTGTCGTGATCTCTGAAGATCTGGATGAACTGTTCCTGATCAGCGATCGCATCGCAGCGCTGTTCGACGGTCATCTCTCGCCTGTGGTACAAACTCAGGACACCAGCACGAATCAGATCGGTCAGTGGATGGCCGGACAATTTCTGGAGCAGGAATAAACCACCATGTGGCAATTTCAACCTCGTACTTTTATCCCGTGGTATCTGCAGATAGTCTCACCGTTAATTGCGGTGTTTTTTACTGTTCTGCTAGGCATGGGGCTTTTTAGCTTTTTGGGTAAAGATCCGTTTCATGCGATGCATGTGTTCTTTATCAGCCCGCTTTCCGATGGCTATAACATTGGCGAGTTGTTAGTTAAAACGGCTCCAATGTTACTTTGTGCGATTGGCTTGGCGCTTTGTTATCAGGCTAATTTGTGGAATATCGGCGCTGAAGGGCAGCTATTGGTGGGAGCAGTGGTAGGTAGTGCAGTCAGTTTGCATTTTGCCGATAACTCGCTCAGCGTCTGGTTTGCCCTGATTGCTGGTGTTCTGGCTGGTATGGCTTGGTCAGGTATTGCGATTGCCCTGCGGCAATGGTTCAACAGCAATATCATCTTATCTACTATCATGTTGAACTACATTGCCCTTTACGCATTGCAATGGGCCGTGCATGGACCGTTGAAAGACCCTGAAGGTATGGGCTTTCCTGAATCAGCGATGTTTACTGATTCACAGCTGTTACCGATCCTGATTGAAAACACCCGTGTGCATTTGGGCGTGTTATTTGCACTACTCGCTGCAGTGTTGTGCTGGGTGTTATTACGTTTTACTTGGTTAGGCTTCCAGATCCGCGTGTTGGGGCACGATGAGTCATCCGCGCACTATGCCGGTTTTTCTATTCGTCGCTTGCGCTGGGGTATTATGTTGCTATCTGGTGCATTAGCGGGTCTGGCTGGTGCGTGTGAAGTATCTGGCCCTATTGGTCAGCTGATTCCGTCTGTATCTCCAGGTTATGGTTATGCCGCTATTATCGTGGCATGGCTCGGGCGTTTACATCCCATCGGGATGCTGTTATCTGGCCTGTTCTTAGGTTTGATTTACATGGGTGGTGACATGGCTCAGATCGAGCTAGGTGTTCCAACCGCGATCACTGGCTTATTCCAAGGTTCATTGCTGTTCTTGTTACTCGCTAGTGATTTCCTGCTGAAATATCGTTTAGTAAAAGTAACCGCTAAGGAAGCTCAGAATGGATAATGAACTGCTTTTGCAAATTCTGACGGCGGCCATTAAAACAGGTACCCCGTTATTGCTGGTTGCTTTAGGTGAAATGGTCTGTGAAAAGTCCGGCGTACTAAACTTAGGTCAGGAAGGTATGATGCTGATGGGCGCGGTATGCGGTTTTATTGCTGCCTTCAGCACAGGTTCCTTGCTGCTGGGCGTTATGGCTGCCATCGTAGCTGGAATGTTGATGTCACTGCTGTTCGGTGTAATCAGTATGCATTTACGAGCTAATCAGGTAGCGACTGGTCTGGCGTTAACCATCTTTGGTACCGGACTCAGTGCCTTTATCGGTTCTGCATATGTCGGCCAAACTGTAAAAGGGTTTACAGGCATTCGTATTCCAGTGCTGGGCGATATACCTTTTATCGGTAGACTGCTTTTCTCTCATGACTTGCTCATTTATATCAGCTGGCTGCTAGTACTGCTGGTGGGCTGGTTCTGTGTCCGCACCCGTGCCGGTTTGATTCTGCGAGCAATTGGTGAAAATCCGCACAATGCCAATGCGATTGGGTTGCCGGTTTTGACTGTACGTTATCTGGCGATCCTGTTTGGTGGCGCAATGGCGGGTCTGGCAGGTTCTTACATGTCATTAGCCTATACACCAATGTGGATGGAAAACATGACGGGAGGCCGTGGCTGGATTGCTCTAGCACTGGTAGTTTTCGCATCATGGAAGACTAAAAATCTGGTGCTTGGTGCCTATCTGTTTGGTATCGCCAGCATCATGCATCTGGTACTACAAGGGCTAGGCATCAAGATCTCCCCTAGCCTGTTAGCCATGCTGCCATATCTGGCTACGCTGATAGTGATGATTTTTATCGGTTCCAACCGGATGAAAGAGAAACTGGCTGCACCAATGTCACTGGGCCAAACCTTTGATTCCAGAGTATAATTTTTCATCGATTGCTTTAGCTGTGTAATTGATGAGCCGCAAGCTTTGGCTTGTGTTTCTTAAAAATGATCGGAGAAATACGCATGAAGACAAGGATTTTTCGTTTACTGGCTGTAGCCGCATTGACTGCCGGCTGCGCTGTTTCAGCCGCATCGGCTACTGAAGAACCAATGAAAGTTGGTTTTGTGTATGTCGGCCCGGTGGGTGATCATGGCTGGAGCTATGAACACGATCGTGCACGTAAAGAGCTGGAAAAAGCACTGCCAGGTCAGATTAAAACAACTTATGTTGAAAACGTGGCTGAAGGTGCTGATGCTGAACGTGTGATCACTCAGCTGGCTAAAGGTGGTAACAAAATCATTTTCACCACCTCTTTCGGTTTCATGAACCCAACACTGAAAGTAGCGAAAAAATTCCCTAACGTGATCTTCGAACATGCGACCGGTTATAAGCGCGCTAAAAACGTATCAACCTACATCCAGCGTGCTTATGAAGGTCGTTATGTGGCTGGTGTTGCTGCAGGTCTGCTGACTAAATCCAACACTATTGGTTACATCGCTTCATTCCCGATCCCTGAAGTATATCGTGATATCGATGCAACCTTCATGGGTGCCAAATCTGTTAATCCAAACGTGAAAATTAAAATCGTCTGGGTAAATTCTTGGTATGATCCAGGTAAAGAAACGGATGCAGCAAACGCACTGATCGATCAAGGCGTTGACGTCATGATGCAGCATACCGACAGCCCGGCACCTATGCTGGTTGCTGAAAAACGAGGTATTCGTGCAGTTGGTCAGGCATCGGATGTGTCTCACTTTGCGCCGAAAGCACACATTTTCTCGATTCAGGACAACTGGGAACCACACTATCTGAAGACTGTGCAGGCAGTTAAAGATGGCAGCTGGAAACCGCAGGACTACTGGGGTGGTTTTGCTGAAGACGTAGTTAAACTGGCATCTATCAATGACAATCTGCCACAGAATGTGAAAGATGCGATCAAAACCAACTACGACAAAATCAAATCTGGTGAGCTGAAACCATTTACTGGTCCATTAAAAGACAACACAGGTAAAGAGGTAATTGCTGCCGGTCATTCACTGACTGACGCAGAGCTGGCTCAGATCAACTGGTTTGTTGAAGGTATCGACGCGACCGTTGCTAAATAATTCACTGATTACAAATCTATTAAGGGAGCTTCGGCTCCCTTTTTTATTCTGTGTTTTATCTACAAAAAGCCCTGAAATTCAGGGCTTTTTGTTATTGATGTCATGAAAATCAAAGCACCGCAGCGATACCATCAATCAATGCATCAATGTTACTTCTGGTAATACCGGCAACACTGATACGGCCAGAACCGACGATATAGATCGCGAACTCTTTGTTCAGACGAGTGACCTGATCTTTATTCAAACCAGAGAATGAGAACATGCCATTTTGTTCAGTGATGAAACTGAAATCCTGCTGAATGCCTTTCGCTTTCAGTTTCTGCACGAACAATTCGCGCATTTCCCAAATGCGGTCACGCATGGCTTTGACTTCGGCGATCCACTCAGCACGCAGAGCTGCATCTTTCAGTACAGTCGCGACTACTGCCGCACCGTGTGATGGCGGGTTAGAGTAGTTTGCACGAATGGTGGTTTTGATCTGGCTGAAGGCACGCTGCGCAACTTCCGAGTTATCAGTGACCAGCGTAATGGCACCTACACGCTCATTATACAACCCAAAGTTTTTAGAGAAGGAGCTGGCGACCAGCAACTCTTTGTTATACTTAGCAAAAGTACGCAGACCCGCCGCATCTTCTTCCACGCCACGACCGAAGCCTTGATAAGCAAAGTCGAAGAATGGCAGCAATTTACGTTCCGCACAGAACTTCGCTAACACTTCCCACTGTTCCAGTGATGGATCAACACCGGTTGGGTTATGGCAGCAGCCATGCAACAGCACCACATCACCTTCTACTGCAGCAGACAATGATTCCAGCATGCCGTTAAAATCGAGGTTTTTATTCGCGGCATCGTAGTAACGGTATTCCGCTGTTTCCATACCCGCAACACCGAATACTTGGAAATGGTTTACCCAGGTTGGATTAGAGATCCAAACTTTCTTAGAAATGCCCTGACGGAACAAAAATTCAGCACCAATACGCAATGCACCAGTGCCGCCAGGAGCTTGTGCCGTTTTAGCTCGTTTGCTGGTCACAATTTCATGGTCAGCACCAAACAACAATTCCTGCACCAACTGGCCATATTCCAGATTACCTTCGATACTCAGGTAATTCTTGGTGGTTTCTGTTTCCAGCAGGATTTTTTCTGCTTTTTTCACACAGTTGAGAACTGGCGTGGCACCCGCGTCATCTTTATAAATACCAACACCCAGATTGATTTTGTTAGTGCGCGGGTCATTACGGAATTCTTCGGTTAAACCCAAAATAGGGTCGGCTGGAGCCTGAGTCACCTTCTCAAACATGGTTCGTCCTGTTTAGTTTGGCTGGTTGGGGGGATGGCACATCTCAAGTGCCCTGCTGGGTTATGTTATACCACTGAGAAAAACGAGCGACCACCGCTTCTTGCAAAACTATGTCAGGTGGATCCAGTTTTTTGCGTAAACCATGACCTGTTGTGGCAGTTTCTGCTGGTTCTCAAAGAGGAATTGCAAACTTATTTGCTGCTGACGTGTCAGACCCGCGAATGACCATTTCTCGTTCGCTGCAAGCGGTTCACCTAATAGTCGCAGATAGTCCGACCAGTTATCCGGTAAAAACAGCACCAGTGGCCGCTGTAAGCGCTCAGCAAAAGCAGCAGCCAGATGTAAACTTTCCGGTGACAAATCACCGAAATGACACCAGTGAATACTATCCGTTAAGGAACGCAGTAACTGCTCAGCCATTGTTGTATTGTGAAGCGGCGCATGGAGCAACAACGTGTCAGCAGGTAACGCCATACTGACAAACGCATCACGGTTATCAATTGTGATCACGTGTTGTGGCGGTTTTTCCTTCCAAAGAATTTTTGTAATCGCACTAATCGCTCTTTCAGGAATGGCCACCTCGCCCCATGCACTGAATAAGCTGCTGACATCGATCAACTCACCTGATTGCATAAAAATACTGCACGGTAAGTTACACCGTAGTAGCAAATAACTATCTCGCAAGACATTAATATCATGCTCACGCATCTTCTCTTGCGTGGTCTTAGGATCTTGTTTGAGTAAATAGGCCAGAATACGGCTGTTGCATTGCGCTGGTAACTGAATATCGAGTTGCTGTAATAATAGCTCCAGTGAACGCTCATTTTGATTTAGCAAAAAGTGTCGAAAGGTTTGTTCACCTGCATCCGTTAAAAGAAAGATTCCCTCACCTTGAGCCGTAACCCAGCCCTGCTGTAACCACAGGTTGAGCTGAATAATGGCCCAGCGCTTACGAATGCGGATCTGCCGTTTATCTAACAACCGGACGATCAATTCTGGCGGTGCTGAACTCAATATTTGCTCTGGGCTCATCATTCTTTCTTGTTATCCAAAAGAAAAGGCAGCCAAGGCTGCCTTCTATTCATTATGCACTCAATGGCATATCACTACTGCCACCAAAGCCACGTAAACCAACCACATGCACATGCTCTTGTTTACCATGTACTTTACGGATCAGTTTGTAGGTTGTGCCTTTTTCTGGGCTGATATTTTCTGGTGCGGCAATCAACAACTGCATATCTTGTCGTTCACACAACTCAAAGAGTGTCGCAATCGACTTAGCATCCAGACGTGCCGCTTCATCGAGGAACAGCAGACGGCAAGGTTCAATATCGCTGCTACGCAGGCGGCGATTTTCATCTTCCCAGCTTTGCAGCACCATCAGCAAAATTGCCTGACCCGTACCAATCGCTTCACCGGTCGACAAAGCACCACTTTCTGCACGCAACCAGCCATCAACGCCACGCAACACTTCAATTTCCAACTCAAGGTAATTGCGATAATCAAGCAGCGCTTCACCCAATACTTGGAAACTACGCTCGCCCTGATCGATATGCGGATTCAGGCGTTGGAACAGCTTAGCCATCGCCTCTGAGAAGGTCAGTTCGTTGCTGGCAAACAGATCCTGATGTTGCTGCGCGTGTTCGCCCAGTGTTTGCAATAAACGCGCATACGATTCACGCACGTTCACATTCAAGCGTACGCCACGCACCTGACCAAAGGTGATGTTTTGCAGCCCTTGGTTCATCACGCGAATACGATTTTGCTCACGGCGAATGATGTTGGTGATCTTCGCCGCCACTTCATGTGACGAGAGCGATAGATGCGTTTCACGTTGTTTCAGTTCATCGGCCAGACGCGCCAGCTCAATTTCCATCTCTTCAATCGCGTCAATTGGGTCATCAGAACGGATAATGTCATGACGAATGCGATCTTTCAGATAGCGATAAACCTGAATGTAAAACTGCACTTTCTGCTCGGTCTGGCGATTACCTTCAGATAAACGCAGCATGTCACGCAGTGAATCATCGTTCACCACTGCTAACCGCAACGCACCCAGTGACTTATCCGACATGGAACGCAGCTCTTCTGCGTCCAGATAAGCCAGCTCACGGCGATTTAGCTGTTTTTCCACGCCATTTGTGCGAGCGAGCGTTAGGACACGACTCCAGTTTTTCTTGTGTTCCAATAACAGATGACGCGCGGCACGATACTCTTTGTTTTCCGCATTGAAGCGCTGGTTCAGGCTATCGATATCACGGCGGCAGATCTGGTATTGCGTCTCCGCTTGTGTGCGGCGGCTGCGGGTCCGCACCAACTGATCTTCCAGATCGCGTTTTTTACTTCTCGCCTGATCTTCCATATCCGCAGCAACTTGCAGACCCATTTGCTGCAACTCACGTTCAAATTCCTGCAAGGTTTGCGTTTTAGCCTGCAAGCTGGAATTCAACGCCGTCTGGATTTGTAGCGCTTCCTGATAACGTTGGGTGATCTGTTTCAGTTGTTCTGCTAATTGACGACGTAGCTGTTCCACATCGGCCACTTTTTGCTTCAACCGTTCACTGATTTCAGAGGTTTGACCCAACAAACTTTCGGCATCGTGATAGGCAAAATAGGCTCGACGGGCAAATAACTCGTCCAATGCAAACGCCTGACGACGAACGGCAGTCAGTTGCTGTTCGGCAGCAAAACTGGCTTGCTGCAGCTCATCAAATGCAGCTGGGTCTTCGCGCAGCGCATCCAACAAGGTTTCCAGTTTCCGACACGCTTTATCGTGCTGATCGAGGAACTGCTGTGCACTTTGACACGCAACAAATTCAGCTTCTGCTTGTTGCAGGCGATCATTCAACGAATTATCAAACAGCAGATTAAATTGCGATTGCAAACGAGCCACCAGCTGTTGCTGTTGTTGCAACGCCGTCACCCGCTGGCGATATTGATGTTCATTTTGCTGTTGCTGCTGCAGATTGTTCTCTGCCTGACGGATCTCAGTTTGTAAAACAGCCAGTGCCGCCTCTGGGTCATCTTCAAATGCCACATGCAGATGCTCAGTCATAAACTGGCTGAGATGGTGATACAGACGATTCTGTTTTTGCTGCTCGAATGCCAGTTTGGCATATGTTTCAACAATTTCATCACGTTGTGGGGACAGCAGTTCGATACGTTGTTCGCGCGCCGCACGACCAAATACCGGCACTTCAGGGTAACGTGAGTAACGAATTTCACGCTGGCTGGTGCGCACTAATACGGCTTTATCAAACTCACTGGCATCGTGCAGATTTTCATCAAACGCATCTGGGTTGCCTTGGATCAGATAAATATCTTCCGGTAATTCGGTCAGCGTATTCAGATGATTAATCGCACCTTCCAGATCAACCACCACGATGGCACTGCGAGCAGGGCCAAACAGCGCGGAATAATACGGTGCATCGTCAAGAGAGATATCGTCATACACATCGGTCAGCAACACACCGCCCAGTTGCTCACAAATGCGCACTAACTGCGGATTTTCATTTCCAGCAAACTGCTGCAGGTTACGTAGCTGTTGTTCTAGGTTCTCTTTTTGCTGCTGTAACAGGCGTTTTTCCTGTTCCAGCGAACGCTCTTGTTCCAGCGTCCGTTGCAGCAGTTGACTGATGGCAACCGGCGAATCAAGCGTTTCACCGGTCATTTCCTGCAGCTTTTCTAATTTCTCGTGCGCCAACAACCACGCCGGTGCTTTTTTACGTAACTGTTCAATCTGTTGACGTGTGGCATCAAGTTGATGATGCAACCGAATACGATCTTGCTGATCGTGTTCTAAGCGTTGTTGCAGATCATCTTGCTGCTCAGCTAACGCAGCAGCCAATTCACTCAATTGCTCGTTGTCATTCAGATCGTACTGGTTGCCTTGTGATTCTAATTGGCGCAGCAGTTGTTCTTGAATGGCAATCAGCGCATTTTGCTGCTCCTGATTACGGCGAATATCCTGTAGCGCACTGTCAACCTGATTGCGACGTGCTACTAACGTACGGTGTTCGCGGGCTTGTTCAATCACTTTCTGCGCTTGTTCCCACGCTTGTTCACGCGAGATCGGGCCAGTGACTTGCTGTAAGGTAGTAAACGCCTGTTCGTATTGATCAGCTGCTGCTTTCGCTAAACGCAGACGCTGTTGCAACGACAACATTTGATCGGTCGCTTGTTGTTCTTGATCGCGTAACGTCTGCTGAAAACCAGCCACGTTATCTGGGGTCAAATCAGCCAGACCGCACAATTTCTGTGCTTGTTCCAATGCATTAACCGCTTGCTGATATTGGATCGCCCGCGTCTGCTGCACATCCAGCGCTTGTTGGTAATCGGCCAACTGATTTTTCAGGCTGTCGGCTTCGTCTTCACTTTGTGATTTTCGCAGCTCCAGCTCGGCTTTTTCTTCCGTCAGCTCCAGCGTGATGGCCGATTGTTCTTCCGCTTTAACACTCAGATCCTCAACATCTTCGCGATATTGCACAATCTTATTGGTCAAGCCGGTCGCCGCCATGACTTTCGCCAGATGTTCGGCTGCTAACTCCAGATCTTCAGTCAGATGTTTCTCACGGGCGCCCATCTGTTCGGCTTCTTCCGCCAGATAAATCGCCCGTTGTTTTTCTTCGCGGATCAGACGCTGTTTATCCTGCAATTGCTTACGGCCATGCAGCGCTAATTCGGATAAACGATTTTTTTCGCTCTGATTACGCACATAATCGGCCGCCACATAATTAGTGGTTTCGGTGATCAGATGACGGAACAGATCGCGTTGCGACTGTGTCTCTTTGATGGCATCCAGAGTACGGCGATTTTCGTGAATTGCCGCTTCCATATCCTGAAACGCTTTACGCACCCCAGAGTTTTCTGGCAGCAAATATTCACGCAGCGAACGGCTGATGGACGATGAGATACCTCCATACAATGACGCTTCGATCAGACGGTAGAATCTGGAGCGATCACGTTGATCACGTAGTTTCTTCGCCGTCACCCCGTATTCAAACATCACGTTGTGATAATCGGTCACCGAATTGAATTTGACGAAACGAATCGCACCCAGCTCTGCCGCTTGCTTACGCAGTTCGTTAAACGGGCGAACTTTCGCTTTGTCGCTGTCTAATTTTTCCAACAAAAAATCAGTTGGTTGCAGCGCTGCGGGCACATCCAGCAGACAAAATGGCGTGATATTGACTTTGTTATCGCGGTTAGCGACTTGCTCTAAGTGCACACCAAACCACAAACGTTGCCCTTTGGAATTGAGCACATCAATCAGGGAATAGCAGTGACCACGCTGTAATTTACCGTATAAGCCACGATCACGGCTGGCAGAAGAGCTGCCTGCTTCAGTCGTATTGCGGAAATGCAGCAACGTCTGATCGGGGATCAGCGCCGTGATTAACGCCGCCATGCTGGTCGATTTACCCGCACCGTTACCGCCGGATAATGTCGTCACCATCTGATCGAGCTCAAAGGTACGGGCAAAAAAGCCGTTCCAGTTGATCATGGTGAAAGAGAGGAATTTACCGCGCGTGATCATATATCCAGCCCCAATTGCTCTTCATCTTCTTCTGCTTCATCCAGTGAATCCCATACGGTTTCACGGGTTGGTAATTCATCGTCATGCAAAATTGCTTCGCCTTCGCGGATCATGCGTAGCTGTACAGCACGAGGATCTTCATCGGTACGCACATCAGCAGCAAAACGAAACACGGCTTCATTGACCCGAAATTTGTCGCCAACGCCCAATGCCGTCACCATGCCTAAGCGACGTAAACGACGCATGGATGTGCGAATGCGTTCCTGTAATTTCTTCTTATCTAAATCCGTACCACCACTACGTTGATTCACCATCCGCAGTAACTGACGTTCATCCGATAAAGAAACGATTTCCTCCTGCAGATCCAGCAGGGAAAAAACACCTTCATTTGCCAACCGTTCAGGGCTCAAATAGAGATAACATAAGACTTTACCGACCAGCATATCCAATTCAGACAGTACCGAAGTACCAATCTCTGAAGTTGACCGTGGGCGCAGATAGAAAAAACCTTCCGGCGCTTTAATGAGTTCAACCTGGTAACGACTATAAAAACGTTCCAGTTCATCATGGTAATCAAGCAGATAAGAGTGCTGATCTAAATCGTCGGCACTAATGTGTTTGCCACTGCGTAACGCGGTGTCCAACTTCGGAAACAGCGGGTTGGCAATCGCCTGTGCAAGGCGTAATGCGATAGGTAACTCAGTATTGATCAATGACATGCGCTTGCACCTTAGCACCTAAATCGTTAATTGGTTTCCACTTCGGATGACGGGCACTGCTGAGTTCTGCACTGGAATAACCCAGACGAACCGCTTGATCGACCAGCATTCTGGCGACATCAAAGTGTTGATATTCAGGGAATTGTTGCAGGTAATCTTTCAGCAGATCGGCCATATCGAGCGGCTTACCGTGCACTTGGAAATCGGCCAGATGGCTGCTGATATGCTCAGCAAGTTTTTCATCCAATGCTTGAATTTCCTGGAACTCCAGCGCGACGGGTAACTCACCGGTGATCTCATCGCTATGCAACACCAGCGTTTCATCGCGCAATTCCAGCAGACGGGCTTCTTGGGCAACCAGTAATAACCAGTTGTGGTTATCAAAGTCACGGATCGATTCACGTAAGCGTTGACTGAAGACGCGGTTTTTATCCATATCAATTGCGTTACGGATAAATTTATGTACGTGGCGATCATAGCGCGCCCACAACTCAATACACTGCTGGCCCCAGCTCAGAATTGCGTCAATACGGCTTTGCAGCTCAAAGGTCAGGTGTTCAACCTGCACCGAGGTAATAGCCTGCGCACGGGCAGTTTCCTGAATATTCAGCAAACCGGACTGCAGTTTATGCCCTGCGGCATCGAGTGTATCTTGCAGCTCTCGCAACGTCTGGCCAGTTTCGCGCAGCAGTTTTTCACAGTTATGAATGGCCTGCGTCCAATTCTGATTCAAAAGATCAGCAATCTCGGCTTTGACCTGATTTTGTTGATCATCCATCGCCCTTTGAGTCAGGTCGATACGACTTAAGATCTCTTCCACCGAATATTTCAGGCGCGGGTAAACTTCTTTTTCCCAAGCGGAATCATCATTTGCATGAATTGCTGCGGTATAAGCTTTATCTAACTCACCGGCGACTTGCTCTAACAGCAGTGATAGCTTGACGCTGTTGACCTGCTGTTGATCAACATAAAACTCAATAATACCTACGGCTAATCGTGTAAGACGATACACACTTTCACCCGCTACAGGATCGGTATTAAAACGCGATAGTAATCGTTGACGGACAAGTTCATTGATCGCGTTATTGGCACGCACTGACAGCGTTTCGTCCATCAAACCATATAACTGGCTGACGTAACTAAACGCATCATGCAGTGCAGCTTCGCTTAATTCCTGTGTTTGCTCATCCCGTGCCATTGAGGATATCGCGATCAGAAACGCCAGACGTTCATTACTAAGATGAAGTTCCAGCTGTTCCTGTTTCACCCAACCGACTAATTCCGGCAGGCTGCGCTCAGGCCTAAGTTGTTCGGTCATTATAATCTCTTATCAATCATGATTTACTGACACGGCTTACTAGCCAGCACATGCATATAACGCCCCAAATGGACGAACGGCTCTTGCTGACAATAACGTAATTCCATTTCCAATAAATCGGAAAACTTTTTGTGCTGATCTTCTTTATGCCGCATGTAGTCGTGGATCACACGCACGCCACTGCGACATAACACAGGCATCTGCCATTCGGCCAGCCATTGGTACACATCCGCGGGTGTTTGCGGGTTGGTCGGTGTCAGTTTTTGCTGCCGTTTTTTTACCAGACCAGCACGGATGTAGTCAAAATTCCCCACCACCAGACTTTGAAACAGCAACGCATCACGGTTGTAAAACAGTAATGAAAACAATCCGCCCGGCTTTAAATAATGCAGTACCCCCATCAACGTCGATTTGGGGTCAGCCAGCCATTCGACAACCGCATGACACAACACAAAATCAAATGTGCCATCAACGTGTTCAGGCAGATCCTGAATGGCACAATGTACTAAACGGATGCGCTCCGTCAGCCCTTTTTCAGCAATTTGCTCTTTCGCCAGTTCCAGCATATCGGCAGAAAGATCACATAATGTGACATCATGCCCTAGTGCCGCCAGTTTCTGCGCAAAAAAACCAAAACCACCACCAGCATCTAAAATGCGTAGTCGTTGCTGACCAAAGCGCGCCAGCCCCTGTTCCAGATCTCGCCAGACAACTGCGGTACGGATCTTTCCTTTACTGGTGGCATAGATGTTCTGTGCAAATTTCTCTGACAACCCATCAAAAGAGTGATCTGACATAAAGGTTATTCTGCTGTATCTGATGGAAAAGGGCCGCTATTCTGTCATAAGCCGCGAAAACGTGGAATTTCGATCGTCAATTCGGGATGAAGATATGCTTTTTATGCTTAAAAAATGGCTGGGTCTGCTGCTGATGCCGCTGCCTTTTTGTGCGCTACTACTTTTTGTTGGCTTATTTTTACTATGGTTAACCCGCTGGCAGAAAAGTGGCAAGTTGCTTATCTCGATTGCCACTATAGTGTTGATTACGTTTTCAGTTCGCCCAACCAGCGTGATGCTCAATCGGCCATTAGAGCAGATGTACCCCGCATTTCCTGATGATCAGCCCGTCGATTTTATTATTGTTTTGGGTCATGGTCATGTTTCTGATCCGTCGGTGCCTTTAGCAAGTCAGCTCACTGAAGCCGCCAGCGCGCGTATACAAGAAGCCTTACGCATAAAACGACTCAACCCCAAGGCACAGATGATTTTTTCTGGCAGTGTTGCTGGCGACCCAATTTCCGGTGCAGAAATGTATGCACGTGTCGCGGAAGCTAATGGCGTAGCACGGAATGATATGACATTGATCAAAAATGCCCGCGATACGGAAGAGGAAGTGGCACGCGACAGTCAGCTAGTTTCCGGGCACCCTACTGCGCTCGTTACCTCTGCATCACATATGCCCAGAGCCATGAAATTGTTTCATCAGGTGGGTATGAATCCAATCCCGGCACCGGCGCAATATGTAGGCAGAGAGCAGCAATCGGCAGTTCCGGCCTACGGTTATTTACCATCCGGACGTTATCTTATGTATTCTGAAATGGCACTGCATGAATGGATTGGACAACTATGGAACCGCTTTCGTAACTAACTTGTTAACAAATAGAGCACTTTTTATTTCGTTTTGTTTTTTTTCAAGTGAAGTTCCTGATATGGATCAGTAATAAGAGAAAAAATTACGAGCGGTAACAAAATGGCGACTATTCGTCGGGCGTCACACCTTCTATAATGCGGTGCAAATACTTATAAACATCACAAACCATCCTGAGGATACAGCAAATGAGACAACACCTGATCATGGGTAACTGGAAACTGAACGGCACTAAAGCGTCTGTTGAAGCTCTGGTTGAAGGTCTGAAAGCACCTGTAGCTGCAGCAGCAAACGTTGAAGTTGCTGTTTGTGCACCTGTTATTTTCCTGGGTCAAGTTGAACAACTGACTGCCGGTTCTGCACTGAAATACGGTTCACAAGATGCAGACGTTCATACCTCTGGCGCATTCACTGGTGAAAACTCTCCAGTTATGCTGAAAGAATTCGGCTGTAAATACGCTCTGGTTGGTCACAGCGAACGTCGTACTCTGCATGCAGAAACTGACGCTGTTGTTGCTGCTAAATACGTTGCTATTCAAGCTGGTGGCCTGGTTCCTGTTCTGTGTATCGGTGAAACTCTGGAACAGTTCGAAGCTAACGAAACTAACGCTGTTGTTGAAACTCAGCTGAAAGCAGTTATCGACGTAGCTGGTATCGACTCTTTCGCTAACGCTGTTATCGCGTACGAACCAGTATGGGCAATCGGCACTGGCAAAACTGCTACTCCAGAAATCGCTCAGGCAGTACACGCACACATCCGTGCTTACCTGGCTGGTTTCAACGCTGATGTAGCAGCTAAAGTACAGGTTCTGTACGGTGGTTCTATGAACGCTGCAAATGCAGCTGAACTGCTGGCTCAGGCTGACATCGATGGCGGTCTGATCGGTGGTGCATCTCTGAAAGTGGCTGACTTCTCTGCCATCATCGAAGCTGCAGCTAAATAATTGTTTTTACAAGGCATCCTCTTAGAGGGTGCCTTGTTTTGTATTACACGGTCCGGATATGAACGGGTGAACTTCCAGACGGCTGATAAAATCATAACGACATGCCATGTGTAGTACTCACTCAAGAATCTGTTTGTTTTGTAATTTCTATATAGAGGCACACAATGATCAAGAAAATTGGTGTTTTGACCAGTGGTGGTGATGCGCAAGGTATGAACGCGGCAATCCGCGCTGTAGTTCGTGCTGCACTGGCTAAAGGTATTGAAGTTTACGGTATTCGCGACGGTTATTTGGGCTTACACCGTGACCGTATCGAAAAACTGGATCGCCGCAGCGTGTCAGATATCATTAACCGTGGTGGCACCATGCTGGGCTCTGCTCGCTTCCCTGCTTTCAAAGAAGAAAGTGTACGTCGTGAAGCAATTGCTAACCTGAATAAACACGGCATCGAAGCACTAGTTGTTATCGGTGGCGACGGCTCTTATATGGGCGCGAAAAAGCTGACTGAAATGGGCTACCCATGTATCGGTCTGCCAGGCACTATCGACAACGATATCGCGGGCACTGATTTCACTATCGGTTTCGATACTGCACTGAACGTAGTAATGGAAGCGATTGACCGTCTGCGTGATACCTCTACTTCTCACAAACGTATCTCTGTAGTTGAAGTAATGGGCCGTCACTGTGGCGACTTAGCAATGGCAGCAGCTGTTGCTGGTGGTGCAGAATTCGTTATCGTTCCTGAAAAAGGCTTCAAAAAAGAAGACCTGCTGGCCAATATCGATGAAGGTATTGCGAACGGTAAACGTCATGCGATCATCACTATTTGCGAACACGTTACCGATGTTAACGCGCTGGCTAATTTGATCGAACTGCATACTGGTTTGGAAACTCGTGCAACCATTCTGGGTCACATCCAACGTGGTGGTTCACCAACAGCGCGTGATCGCGTATTAGCGAGCCGTATGGGCGCTTATGCTGTGGATCTGTTGTTACAAGGTGAAGGTGGTCGTTGTGTTGGTTTGTTGAAAAATGAACTGGTTCACCACGATATCATCGATTGTATTGAGAACATGAAACGTCCATTTAACGAAGAACTGTATAATCTGACTGAAGTTCTGTTCTAATATTCATCATTAAAAAGCCTTCCTTTTCAAGGTAGGCTTTTTTTATGCCTGCTCTCTTGCCAAGGCTACGACTCTGTTAAACATGTTTTGTAGTAAACTTGGTACGCTATCAACACCTTGCTTCATCGCTTCTTCAATCACCGCTAATGCCATTCCCGGTTTTGAGCGACGAGAAACTGCACGTTCAATAATTTTATTGGCCGGTAAATTATGCAGGTCTCTGTTACCCGCTTCCCGCCGATAGATATCTTCAAAACCATGCGTAAAAAGAAAATGCTCAATATCTCGACTAGGTAACAAGGTCAAATTGCTAGCACTACCGTGCTGATGTTCCTCGGCCATTAATCTTCTGGCGCCCTGAACATATCTCACCCCGGCTTCATCGCCATCGGCCAGCATATGCCATGAGATACCCAGATCATTGGCCAATTTAATCAATGGTGAATATCCACACTGCGCATATTCAATGATACGCACGCCTTCCCCGGGCAGATGGTAACCACATAACTGAGCCAATTCAGAGAGCAACCACAGCTCCGTTTCCCCTTCCACTAACAGCCAGCAACGGGCAAATAATGACATTGGCCGGTTGATACGCACATGAAACGTGATCTTGCGTAAATCATCCGCGGTGAAACGATTTTCATCCATCTGATAACTTTTCGCCGTACCATTAGTTCTAACTAACCGCCTGATCTGGCTCAAAGGCAATGTGGTCAATAAATCACCGGAATTAGTCGTTAATATTTTCTGCCCCGGTAACTGTTGAATAAGTCCCCAGGCGATTGACATCATCGTTGGATGTAAGCGGCTTTCTGGATCTTCCAGAATATAGATAGGACGTGCCTCATGTTCCAACTTACGCCCGGAATGCAATGACAACAAGGCATGACCAATCCGAGCCAGCATTTGTTGCATGGTGTCATTATCCATATTTCGCAACAGATCGTGCCAGTCGGTCAGACCGTGTAACGAGCCCGGTTGGTTGATAATGTCGCGCTGACTACGTTTAGTTTGATGCGGAACATTCATGAAATAGCGATCAAGCAAATATTCCGCAGCATGAACACCATCGGTGATGTGTTGTTGCCGATCTGGGGTGCAATCCGGTAATAAGTCGGTAATGTCACCCACAAAATCATCTGGCTCAACGGCAGGTTCAACTAATGCACTGATTGAACGGGAATCACGAAGGCGTAAAACGGGGTTCATTGAGCTTAATAAACGAATCAATTCCACGCTATTTTCATCGGGCACTCGGCTGCCATGCGCATCTTCAAAGAAATGTTCTGAAATAATGTCATCCGTATTCAAAGTGGCTTTGGCCACATAATGAATACGGTGAAACATGTCTAAATGATGGCGGGTCCAGATACTGGATAATCGGTTGAGGCGGTGAGAATGTTGACTGATACCTGGGCGGTGTTCCCGGAAGGTAAGACGGATAATGAGTTCCTGGCCGTTGGCACCATCACAGGGTGCTCGGTAGAAATCGTCAGCTACAAATTGATAAGGTAATTCATCATGACCAAGCAGACTCCATAATGCTCTTAATAGACTGCTTTTACCCCAGGCATTCTCCCCGATCAGCGCGGTAATTTGCCCCAGTTTAACTGATAGCCTGGAGATGCCACGAAATCCTGTTATTTCAATTTGTTCCAGAAACATAAGGCATTACCAGTTTTTATTTTTAACTATAACAAACTGATAGCAAAGCCGCCTTCTGTTCTGCAAGAACAACCGTATTTATCGTTCGCTGACCTTGACTGGTGTCAAATTTGCTTGATTGGCAGGTGATGATTCATGCTGCCATAAGCTGAACCACATATGGCGCTGTTTAATTTTTTTACGACGTAGTTTCATCGGCACTCTCTTTGGTTATTTCGTTCTAATGACCAGTGCAGAGTGCCTGTGGAAAATGACAATATGATGACTAAAAATCAGCCTGCATAATGTTGCCAGAGTAAACGAGCCGACATCACCAATGACATTGTCACCAATAATGGGCGGATAATCTTGCTTCCCTTACTTATTACCATTTTTGAACCAAGACGCGCACCGATAAACTGCCCAACGCCCATCACAATGCCCACTTGCCAGAGAATTTTTCCGCCCAGCATAAAGAAAATAAGGGAAGCCACATTCGATGTGAAATTCAGTAATTTGCTATACGCCGTTGCTTTAGACAGATTAAATCCAGCCAATGCGACAAAAGCGATAGCAAAGAATGAGCCGGTTCCCGGGCCAAAAAAGCCGTCATAAAAGCCCACGCCCAACCCGACCAACAAACAAAACAGTGAAAAATTGATCCGCTGTTGGCGATCTTCTTCGCCAATGCGCGGAGAAAACATGAAATACAGAGCAAAACCGATCAGCATAAAAGGAATGGCTTGTTTTAATGCCGACGGATCAATTTGCTGAACCAGTAAGGTGCCCAACGCACTACCAATAAAAGTAAAAAAGATGCCGTTTCTGATCAGTTTCAGATCAATATAACCGCGGCGTAAAAATAGAATGTG
>JAYSBB010000022.1:0-28897 GCA_041915645.1 Tolumonas sp. | reverse complement strand
GTGGCAAGTTTGACGGGCAAAACATAGAGAAAACAAACCCCTCATTGCTGAGGGGTTTGAGTGTGATTTACAGGGTTACCACATCAAACTGGATGTCAGGGTTCACATCTGCATCATAATCAACGCCTTCCCAACCGAAACCGAACAGTTTAAGGAATTCATCTTTATAACCTTTGTAATCGGTCAATTCAGGCAAGTTTTCTGTCGTCACTTGTGGCCACAGATCACGGCATGCTTGTTGTACTGATTCACGCAGTTCCCAGTCATCCATACGGATACGTTGCGCATCATCTGTTACGAATTCGCCATCAAACAGACGGGTATAGAACATACGTTGGATCTGTTCGATACAACCTTCATGAATGCCCTGCTCTTTCATCAGTTTGAAAGACATCGCGATATATAAAGGCATCACCGGAATGGCAGCAGAAGCTTGTGTCACCACTGATTTCAGTACCGCAACATTCGCGGTGCCGTGTTTGCCGCTCAGCTGCTGACGGATAGCCGTGCTGGCGCGATCCAGATCTTCTTTCGCACGACCCAGGGTACCGTGCCAGTAGATTGGCCAAGTAATATCGGTGCCGATATAGCTGTATGCGACGGTTTTCACGCCTTCAGCCAATACACCAGCCTGATCTAATGCGTTGATCCACAACTCCCAGTCTTCACCACCCATGACTTTGATGGTGTTGGCGATTTCTTCTTCGTTAGCAGGTTCAACTTGTGCTTCGATCAGTTCATCTTTATTGGTATCAACCGCAGTTGCACGGTAAACCTCACCAATTGGTTTCAGTGCAGAACGGATCAATTCACCAGTCGCCGGTAATTTACGTACTGGTGATGCCAGTGAATAAACCACCATGTCGACCTGGCCCAGATCGCCTTTGATCAGCTCAATCGCTTTGGCGCGGCATTCATCAGAGAACGCATCGCCATTAATGCTTTTGGAATACAGACCGGCTTCTTTTGCGGCTTTATCGAACGCAGCAGAGTTGTACCAACCTGCACTACCCGGTTTCTTATCAGTACCCGCTTTTTCTAAAAACACACCGATAGTAGCAGCGCCGGAACCGAACGCAGCAGTAATACGCGATGCCAAACCGTAACCGGTGGATGCACCAATCACTAATACCCGTTTTGGACCATTCGCCAGCTGGCCTTTGCTTTTCACATAAGCAATCTGTTGACGGACATTAGCTTCGCAGCCACTCGGATGGGTAGTTGTGCAAATAAAGCCACGGACTTTCGGTGCAATAATCATGGGTAGTTCTCACCTGGTTAAGGGTTCTATGCAAAAATCGCGGCATAAGATACCCGATCTTGCTGTGTTTGTGTTGTGAATGTTGCGCCAGCGCGAGAGCACTCTATAATCGGCCTGCACAAATTCTGGTTCAGCGGCACATGACGCTTTCCGCTATCCCCTGTTGAGATTGTTTATTATGCCGAAATTCTTTGCCTCTGCATTACTGTTCTTTTCTGCTGCGTTTGCAGTTGGCTCTGCTCAGGCCGCTATTTCGGTGCCGGAAGGCAGTCGTATCGCACTGGCATTCAATGAACCGGGCTCCACCGCGATAGCTTCCTATCACGGCGACACCTTCATGACACCAGCGTCGACACAAAAATTGCTGACCGCGCTGGCGGCAACACTTTATTTCGGCCCAGACTGGCAGTTTAAGACCCGTATGCTGGCACCTCAAGGTGCGATCCAGAATGGGGTACTAAAAGGTGATCTGGTACTGCAATTTGATGGCGCGCCCGACCTGACTCGCCAGACTCTGGTTAATCTGCTCGCCTATCTGAAACAGCAAAAAATTACTCAGATAGAGGGCGACATTCTGCTGGATATCAGCGGATACGGTGGTTACGACCATGGCGACGGTTGGTCATGGAATGATTTACCGATCTGTTTTACCGCCCCCGCCTCTGCCGTGATCATCGATCGCAACTGTGTGTTTGCCCAGCTCAAAGCCGATCAACTGGGCGCGGTTGCACAACCCATTATTCCCACCGGACAACCTATCACCATTACTAGCGAAGCTCGGATCGTGACACAGCAAGAATATTATTCCGGCTGTGACCTGCGTGTCGATATGAATTCCAGTAACAACTATCACCTGACCGGTTGTATTCCACAGCAAGTTGGCTCGCCTTGGCCGTTAAGCTTTGCTATCACCGATCCAACTGCCTGGGGTGTACAACTGGTCTCTTGGGCTGCCAAACGCGCCGATATCAATCTGACCGGTCAAGTTAAAGCCGTACGGCATGTACCAGACAATCTGGTCGAGCTGGCACATGTGCCTTCCGCGCCACTGAAAAAACTGCTCGATCGCATGCTGAAAAAATCAGACAACCTGATTGCCGATAGTCTTTCCCGTGCACTGGGCCATTATTATCTCAACCGCGCCGCCAGTTATGCCGCTGGTGCCGATGCGGTTCGGGGAATTCTTAAAAACAAAGCCGGTATCGATTTAGGCTCGGCGTTATTGGCTGATGGTTCTGGTTTATCGGCACACAACCTGATCACTGCGAAACAAATGCTGCAAGTGCTGGATTATATGGCGTTGCATGATGATGAATTACACATCATTGAACTGCTGCCTGTGGCCGGTATGAGTGGAACCTTAGGCTCACGCGGCAGTGTACAGAACCCGCCATTGGTCAAAAATGTCACCGCGAAAACCGGTACATTGCAAAATGTGTCCAATCTGGCTGGATTTATGAAGACAGCATCCGGTAAAAGAAAAGCCTTTGTCTTGATGACCAATGGCTTAACTTTCCCGCCTGCAGTACGTCAGGCACTCAAAGCGCACCGGATCGCATCTCCTCATTACAAGTTTGAACGGCAGATATTAGAACAGATTTATCGTGAAGCACCGATAGAAATAACTGAATAAAGGCAACATTAAAGAATATTTAACTTTTCATTCTGAGCTTATTGGCTAAGCATCAGAAGAAAAAACCGACAAATTCCATTGAGTTAGTATCGCATATGGAGAACAATAGACGCCCTGGGAGCCAGCCCGTCTGTCGGTTCTCCCGCAAGTATTGCAGAGGCGCGTTGTAGTCATGTCACTTATTGAGAAATCACACAAGCTGGACAACGTCTGTTACGACATTCGCGGTCCAGTCCATAAAGAAGCCCGTCGTCTGGAAGACGAAGGCCATCGCATTCTAAAACTGAACATCGGTAACCCGGCCTCCTTTGGCTTTGATGCCCCGGAAGAAGTGATCAAAGATGTTATCGTCAATATGCATCAGGGTCAGGGTTACTGCGATTCCAAAGGTTTATTCGCCCCCCGTAAAGCCATTGCCCAATATTATCAGCAGAAAGGTCTGCGCAAAGCGGATGTGGATGACATCTACATCGGCAACGGCGCCAGTGAACTGATCGTCATGTCGATGCAGGCATTACTAAACAACGGTGATGAACTGTTAGTACCTGCACCAGATTATCCGCTGTGGACTGCCGCCGTGACTTTATCCGGTGGCCGCCCGGTGCACTATATCTGTGACGAGCAAGCGGATTGGTATCCGGATCTGGATGATATCAAAGCGAAAATCACACCGCGCACACGCGGCATTGTGCTGATCAACCCGAACAACCCAACTGGTGCGGTGTATAGCACCGAATTCCTGCTGGAAGTCATCGAAATCGCGCGTCAGAACAATCTGATCATTTTTGCCGATGAGATCTACGACAAAATCATTTACGACGACATTGCCCATCACAGTATCTGTACGCTGTGCGATGACGTTTTGGTAGTCACCTTCAACGGTCTGTCAAAAGCCTATCGTGCTTGTGGTTTCCGCCAAGGCTGGATGATGGTCAGCGGTCCGAAACAGCACGCCCGTGGTTACATTGAGGGCTTAGAAATGCTGGCTTCAATGCGCTTGTGTGCCAACGTGCCAATGCAGTTTGCTATTCAAACCGCGCTGGGCGGTTATCAGAGCATTAACGAGCTGATCCTGCCGGGTGGACGCCTGCGTAAACAACGTGACATTGCCTGGGAGCTGCTGAATAACATTCCGGGCATTTCCTGTGTGAAACCGAAAGGCGCAATGTATATGTTCCCGCGCATGGATCCGAAAGTGTATCCGATCAAAGATGACCAGAAAATGGTGTTTGATCTGTTGCAGCAGGAAAAAATGCTGATTGTGCAGGGTACCGGCTTTAACTGGCCAACACCGGATCACTTCCGTATCGTCTTCCTGCCTGCGGAAGAGCAATTACAAGATGCGATCGGCCGTTTGGCCCGCTTCCTGAAAACCTACAAACAATAATTTGCAATGGCGACTTGAAGGTCGCCATTTTTTTTTGTTATCTATGTAGCACACCTGCCTTTGCGAGCCACATGTTATGTCCTCCAGTGAATCGTCAATCTCCACCAGCCATTTTTTCGCCCAGTTATCACGCATGAAACTGATCTACCGCTGGCCGCTGATGCGCAATATCCAAAAGGAAAATATCAGCGAACACAGCCTGCAAGTAGCGATGGTCGCACATGCCCTGGCGCTGATCAGTAATCGAAAATTTGGCACCCAGCTTGATGCGGCTCATATCGCGTTGATGGCAATGTTCCACGATGCTACGGAAATTATCACCGGCGATCTGCCAACCCCGGTGAAATATCAAAATAATGCCATTGCCACGGAATATAAGAAGATCGAAAAACTGGCGGAACAGCAGCTGTTATCTCTGCTGCCTGAGGAATTTATCGAAGATTATCAAACGTTGCTGGATACCGAACATCAGGATGCCGAATCCGCTAAAGTGGTCAAAGCGGCGGATACCTTGTGTGCGTACATTAAATGTCTGGAAGAGATTGCGGCGGGAAATAAAGAGTTTGTGCTGGCCAAACGCCGGCTGGAAAGCATGCTTGAAGAGCGCATGACACCAGCCGTACAGTATTTTATTGATGTATTTATCCCGAGCTTTTCATTGACGCTGGATGAGATGAGCAGCGGCAATAACTAAGTTATAACCAACGGACAAAATCGGCACTCGCCACCAGCGTAGGCTGACGCAATGCAGTGGCCGGAGTGCCTAAATACAGAAAACCGACGATCTGATCTTGTTCTGCCAGCCCCAATGCTTCATGTAAAGCGCGCGAATACATCAATGGGCCAGAGCGCCACATACCGCCAAAGCCCTGCGCTTGTGCTGCCATTTGCATTGCCATAACCGCACAACCCGCTGATAGATGCTGCTCAAACTCCGGCACTTTATTATGCAAATGTACTTTAGCCACCACGGTGATCACCATCGGCGCGCGTAGTGGCATCTGTTGCGCACGCTCAATCACCTCATCGGTCGCACCATCTTGCTTGGCACTTGCGGCCAGCAACCGACCTAAGCGGTGCAACCCTTCGCCTTCCGCCAGTAAAAATTGAAATGGTTGCAGATGGCCGTGGTCGGGAGCGCGTAATCCGGCTTGTAAAATATGTTCAAGAACATCACCACTCGGTGCCGGCGCTTGTAACAAGCCACAAGATGAGCGCGTCAGTAACAAATGTAATCCTGCCTGATTCATACCGTTTCTCATTGTTTGTTAACGTTATGTTTACAACCATAGCACAGGATCTCGACGGATTGTTGCATCAAAGATCGCTCTAAGCCGCGGATGCGTAGTAATCTATGCCAACTCTTCGCATAATGTCGTTATTAAACTCTTACGGGAATTATTCATGCGTTTTCTGTTTCGCAGTATTAAATGGTTTTTCCGTTCCCTGTGGCGGATCATCAACTTCACCCGATTGCTGTTGATCAATCTTATTTTCATCGCGATCATTCTGGCGATCGTTGTCGGGCTTCGAGAAGAAACACCTGAAACTACCATTCAGGAAGGTGCACTGGTGCTCGATCTGGCCGGTAAGTTAGTTGAACAGCCGTCCACCCCAAATCCGGCCGATCAGCTGATGGAAAAGTGGCTGTCAGATAAAAACCAACCGCGTGAAATTGCTGTCGGCGATGTGGTCTATGCCATTCAACAGGCAAAACAAGACCCGCGAGTGAAAGGCATCGTGCTAAAAACCGCTGATCTGGAAACGGCCAGTATTGGTAAATTACTCACCATCACCCAAGCGTTAGACGACTTCCGTCAAAGTAAAAAACCAGTGGTCGCCGTTGGCAATTTTTATCAGCAACATCAATATCTGCTGGCAGCACACGCCGATACGATTCTGCTCAATCCGGCTGGCGCAGTCACTATTCAGGGGCTTGGCTTATATACCCTCTATTTCAAATCGGCCTTGGATAAATTCAATCTGACCCCGCACATCTTCCGCGTCGGTACTTATAAATCGTTTGTCGAGCCTTACATTCGTGACGATATGTCACCGGAAGCACGCGAAGCCAATCAACGCTGGCTGAATGTGCTGTGGCAGCAATATGTCGACAATGTCAGTGCCGCACGACATATAGCGGCCGATGCCGTTTCTCCTAGCAAAGAACAGGTGTTGGCTCGGTTAACTAAAGCCGAAGGGAATGCAGCCCAATATGCGCTCGACCAGGGGTTAGTGGATGAGCTGTCAACCTATGATGAAACTATCGAAACTATTCAGAATTTTGCCGGTAAAGATGGCCATGATTTCCGTAGTATTGCACTGACTGATTATTTACATGCCCTACCCGCGCGTTATAAACAGCAAGCCAACAAACCTAAAATCGGTTTATTAGTTGCCGCGGGCACTATCGTTGATGCAGACAATCAGCCAGGCACCATCGGTGGTGAAGCGCTGGCGAAACAGATCCGCGATGCAATGTATGACAAAGATATCAAAGCCTTGGTATTGCGTATTGATAGCCCTGGTGGCAGTGCCTTTGCTGCCGATCAAATTCGTACCGCTCTGCTGGCATTCAAAGCCAGTGGCAAACCATTGGTCGTATCAATGGGCAGTATGGCAGCATCGGGGGGCTACTGGATTGCAGCAGACGCAGATAAAATTTTCGCAGAACCTTCAACCATCACCGGTTCAATTGGCGTATTCGGTATGTTCCTGACCGCTGATAAAGCACTGAATGCCCTGGGTGTGTATACCGACGGCCTTGGTACTACCGATTTTACCGGTATCAGCCCGGCACAGCCATTGCCTGAGCACATCAAACAGATCGTGCAGATGAATGTTGAAAATACCTACCAGCGTTTCTTGGATCTGGTCGCTGAAGGCCGCGGTATGACTCCTGATCAGGTCGATAAAATCGCCCAAGGCCGAGTATGGGTAGGCACCGATGCCAAAAAACTGGGTTTAGTAGATACCTTGGGTGATCTGACGCAAGCAACTGCTGAGGCCGGTAAACTGGCTAAATTGACCGACTACCAAGTTAAGTTAATTGAACCAGAGCTTTCCGCCAAAGATAAATTACTCCGCGAGTTGTTTGATCAAAGTGCGGAGTTACTGCCCGCATCGGTGACGCATTCGGCTTTAGGCAATGTCGCATTACAGTGGTGGAAAACCAGCAATCAGGCTTTGCAGCCACTCAATGCGTTACAAGATCCACAAGGGATCTACAGTTATTGCCCGGTTTGTCAGTAGTAGAGGGGCTCGCCCCTCTGTTTTAACGCAAAAGGTTATTCGCAGATGAAAAAACGCATTTATATTGCCTACACAGGCGGCACTATTGGCATGCAGCGCTCCAGTCAGGGTTACATCCCACAGGCTGGTTTTATGGAAAATTGTCTGGCCGGTATGCCAGAGTTCCATCGCGAAGAGATGCCCGATTACACCATTCACGAATACAGCCCGCTGATCGATTCGTCAGATATGACCCCCGCTGACTGGCAACGTATTGCGGAAGATATTCGCGACCACTACGACGATTTTGATGGCTTTGTGGTATTACACGGCACCGACACCATGTCTTATACCGCATCCGCCCTGTCGTTCATGTTGGAAGATCTGCATAAACCGGTCATCATCACCGGTTCGCAGATCCCACTGGCGGAACTGCGTTCCGACGGGCAGCAAAATTTGCTGGATTCGCTGTATATTGCGGCGAATTACCCGGTGCAGGAAGTGACCCTGTATTTCAATAATCAGCTGTTTCGCGGCAACCGCAGCACCAAGGTACATGCCGATGGTTTTCATGCTTTTGACTCACCAGATTTTCCGCCACTTTTAGATGCGGGTATTCATATTGAATGGAATGCCGGTAAACCCGCAGAACTTAGTGATAAGCCGCTGAAAATGCATTCGATTCAACCACAGCCAATCGGTGTGGTGACGTTGTACCCGGGCATTTCTGTTGATGTGATTGCCAATATTCTACAGCAACCAGTTAATGCATTGATTTTATTAACGTATGGTGTCGGTAATGCACCACAAAATCCAACCATGCTCAAACTGTTACGCGAAGCATCAGAACGTGGCGTGCTGATCGTGAATCTCAGCCAGTGTCTGCGCGGCAAAGTGAATATGGGCGGTTATGCAACCGGCAATGCACTGGCGGATGCCGGTGTGTTATCCGGTTTTGATATGACCACCGAAGCCGCGCTCGCCAAATTACATTTTTTGTTGAGTCAACCGCTGACATCGGAGCAGATGAGAACATTGATGCAGCAAGATTTACGCGGTGAACTGAGTCACTAAGCGGCATAAAAAAAGCCCCTGATTCAGGGGCTTTTTTCTACATTATTTTCCTGCTGTACTGGTTTCAGCCTCACTGAAGCCCAGTGATAGGCTATTAACGCAAAAACGCTGTCCGGTTTCTGTCGGGCCATCCGGGAATACATGCCCCAGATGTGAACCACAACTGGCGCACATAATTTCAACACGCCGCATACCATGGCTCAGATCTTCCTCATACCGTACCGCATCTGGAATTTCACGATCGAAGCTAGGCCAGCCACAGCCAGAATCAAACTTAGCTTTTGATTCAAACAGCGGCGCATCACAACAGACACAATGATAAATACCTGTTTTCCGGTTATGCAACAATGCACCTGAATATGGGCGTTCCGTCCCTTTCTCCCAGCACACATGGAATTGTTCTGGTGTCAGTTTCAACCGCCAATCAGTCATCTGCTCCCCGCTCATGATCTTACCCCTGTTACACAATTGTTAAGAGAGTAGATGAGCATCAGAGCAGATTCAAACCACAAAAAGTAAGGTTAATAAGAAAACTTAATTAACATCACATCCTTTGAGTGGACAAGCACGTAGCAGCTTCATGGAATGAGCGCCGCAGACCGCTACCAGTTGCTGCAAATCGTCCAGTAACAACCGTTTACCATCATGTGAAGCAGTGTCCACAGCCAGCGTCCAGTTATTACTTTTTTCCGGCTCCGGCAGACGGAAATGAATGTCGTAACCACTAGCATTAAATAACACCAGCCAATGTTCCTGACTTTCTTTCGCAATAATTTCCATGACTAACGCTTGCGCGGAAGGCGCATTCCAATCACCTTCGGTCAACTCACTACCATCAGGATGATACCAATGCACAGTATCTGCCTGGGTTCGAGAGCCGAAATAGAGATCGTCTTCCAAATGTAGCTCGGTAAATGCACTGGCAGAACGACGGATCCTGATCATCTGTTTCACAAACGTCAGCAACCCCTCATCCTCATTACTTAATTGCCAGTTGACCCAACTAATGCGGTTGTCCTGACAATAAGCATTGTTATTACCGATCTGGCTACGCCCCATTTCATCCCCGGCCAATAAATGCGGGATACCTTGCGACAACAACAGGGTCACCAGCATATTCCGTTTTTGTTGCAACCGGATCCGGCTGATCCGCGGGTCAAGAGTAGGCCCTTCGATGCCATAATTTTTCGACAAATTGTGGCCATGCCCGTCGCGGTTTTCTTCCGTATTCGCCTGGTTGTGGCGTTGCTCATAACACACCGTATCTTCCAGCGTGAAACCATCGTGGTAACAAACGAAATTCACACTGGAATGAATCGCACGTAATGATTTAGGGAAAATATCGCGTGAGCCTAATAATCGAGTCGCAAATTCGGCCATGCGCCCCATATCCCCGCGCCAGAAAGAGCGGATCGTGTCACGGTAACGATCGTTCAGTTCTCGCCATTGGGTTGGGAATTGCCCCAGACGGTAACCAAACGGGCCAATGTCCCAAGGCTCAGAGATCAGTTTCACATTGCGCAGCACCGGATCTTGCATTAACGCTTTGCAAAAACCGCCATACGGGTCGAACTCCCCGCCTTCGCGTGCCAGCGTTACCGCCAAATCAAAACGGAAGCCATCAATATGCATCTCGGTTACCCAATAACGCAGACTATCCATCACCAGACGCAGGCCATTCGGATGATCCACATTAAAGGTATTCCCACAGCCGGTCATATTGCTATAACGAGAAAAATCAGGCCCATAACCACCATTATCGAAACAATAATAGCTACGGTTGTCTAGCCCTTTGTAACTCAATACCGGGCCACCATGCCCGCCTTCGGCGGTATGGTTAAACACCACATCCAGGATCACTTCAATACCGGCACGGTGCAGTTCCCGCACCATGGTTTTAAATTCAGTAACCGCATGTTTCACCGCATAACGTGGTTCCGGCGCCATGAAGCAGACTGGGTTATAACCCCAATAATTGTTTAAGCCCAGTTGAGTTAAACGAGGTTCACTCATGAAACTAGCAACCGGCATCAATTGCACAGTGGTAATTCCCAGCTCTTGCATATGGCGGATCACTGCTGGCTGGCACAAACCAAGGTAAGTGCCACGCAGATGTTCCGGCACATCAGGGTGTAATTTAGTGAATCCTTTGACATGGACTTCATACAAAACCGTTTGCGCATCACTATAATGCGGAGATACAACCCCTTCCCAGTCGAATTCATCTTCCCAAACCACCGCTTTTGGCAGCATGCGATGACTATCGCCCTGATAGAGTTCTTCATTCCATTCCAATACACGCGACAAGGCTTTGGCGTAAGGATCTAACAATAATTTTTGCGGGTCGAATAAATGCCCTTGTTCAGGGCTGTGTGGCCCATGCACACGATAACCATATAAGGCACCAGACTTTACGCCTTGAACATACCCATACCAAAGATGACCGCGACGTTCACGCAATCGGATACGAGCAATTTCCTGCTCTTTTGTATCAAACAAACAAAGTTCTATGCGTTCAGCATCCGGAGCCCACAAGACAAAATTACATCCCTGCTCATCCGGCATCACCCCGAATGGGGCTTCTTTACCGGGTAACAATGTAAAATGATCCGTCATAGTCTTAACTCCATCTGACCCTCGTCATACAACGACGAGGGCCTCTTATGCTGTTACTCAACCACTTTTTTGATAAATACGCTAGCCAATGGTGGCAGATTCAACACAATAGAGTGATCTTTACCATGTGATGCGATTGCTTCAGTATGGAAAACATCAGCACCAACAAAATAATCACTACCCCAATATTCGCCGCTATCAGTATTCAGTACGATCTGATAACGCCCCGCTTCCGGTACACCCATACGGAAGCCATCACGTGGCACCGGTGTAAAGTTACAGGCGGTGATAATGAAACTATCCTGCGCTTTATTCCGGCGGATCATCAGCAGTGCACTGTTTTCCCAATCAGAATGATCTAACCACTCAAAACCACTTTGCAGATAGTCCGCTTCATACATCGCTGGTTCAGAGCGATAGAGTTTATTCAGATCACGGATCAGGTTCTTCTGTCCACGATGCTTATCAAAACCAAGCAACCACCAATCCAGTTGTCCATCGTGATCCCACTCTGCTGCCTGAGCTATTTCAGTGCCCATGAAATTGAGCTTTTTACCAGGGTGCGCATACATATAACCCATATAAGTACGCAGATTAGCGGCCTGTTGCCACTCATCGCCCGGCATCTTGTATAGCAGAGATTGTTTCCCATGCACCACTTCATCATGCGACAACGACAACACAAAGTTCTCGTTGTAGTGATAGACCATGGAGAACGTCAGATCATTATGGTGATATTTACGGTGAACCGGCTCTTTCGCCATATAACGCAACGAATCGTTCATCCAGCCCATGTTCCACTTGAAAGTGAAGCCCAGACCACCAGTGTAGGTTGGACGAGACACGCCCGAGAAAGCCGTCGATTCTTCTGCAATCGTCATTGCATGTGGGAAACGTTCATACACTTCACGATTGAACCATTGCAGTAATGAAATGGCTTCATAGTTATGGTTGCCACCATCCAGATTTGGCACCCATTGCCCGTCATCACGGGAATAATCCCAATACAACATTGAGGCGACCGCATCGACACGTAAACCATCGATGTGGAAATGATCCAGCCAGAACAAAGCACTGGCGATCAGGAACTGACGAACGGTGTCACGACCAAAATCATAGATATAGGAGTTCCAGTCAGGGTGCCAGCCACGACGCGGATCTTCATACTCATATAACGGGGTGCCATCAAATCGCGCCAGACCATGTGAATCAGATGGGAAATGGGCAGGCACCCAATCGAGGATCACGCCAATTCCGGCCTCATGGCAACGATCGACAAAATATTTAAAATCATCGGCGGTACCGTAACGACTGGTTGGCGCAAACAAACCGAGCGGCTGATAACCCCAGGAGCCTGAGAACGGATGCTCCATGATTGGCATCAATTCAATGTGGGTATAATTCATTTCCAGTAAATAAGGGATCAACTGATCCGCCATTTCGCGGTAACTCAGCGAGTCACCATTCTCATGACGTTTCCACGAGCCAAAATGAATTTCGTAAATAGATAGAGGTTGTTCCAGCTTGTCATTCCGTTGCGACTTCTGCCATTCAGCATCATGCCACTGGTATTTTTTCTGATCGTAAACTACTGACGCAAATGACGGATATTGATCGGCATAGAAACCAACTGGATCGGCCTTGTGTGGCAGACAATGGCCATGCATATCTTTTAATTCAAATTTGTAACGGGCACCAGCCTCCAGACCCGGAACAAATAACACCCAATGACCGCACAGACTGCGTTGCATCGGATGGCGGCGACCATCCCAGAAGTTAAAATCACCTAACAAACTCACTGACATAGCACTCGGTGCATAAACAGCAAATTTAACCCCTTTGACTTTCACGCCATTCACTTCGGTTTCTACAAGCTGAGCACCCAATGTTCGATAGATATTATCCGCACTGAGTTTCATCTCTGCCAAACCACGATAGGCTTCGTCATGGAATTGGTAAGGATCAATGACTTCCGTTTTGGTATCACCGTAATTAACGCTCAGTGCATAAGCAAACGGTGAAGCTAACTTCACAAATTCTGCTTCAAATAAACCATCAACATGAACACAAGTTAACTGGCTTTCGATTGTTTTTTTCTCAATCCGGCGAACAGCAACCTGAGTTGCATGTGGCAACCAGACTCGCAACCGCCACAATGATTGTTCGTTATCGTAGATCCATCCCAATTTTTCAAATGGCTGCCCGCAACGGGCCTCATTAAGCTCTCTTAACAGCATATGTAAACCTCTACTACATCACTAAGAATGGTCAGCTACAGATACAAATAACTCGCTGATATAAAAATCATTACTATTGTTTTCGTGCATTAGTCAGCCTGTTAGCCAACGCCACCAGTCCGGGATCATTTAAAAAGCTTTCTAAATCTTTACTCAATTTTCTCCGCCAGTTCGGATATTCACTGCTAGTACCAGGTACATTGACCGGTTTATCCATCTCCAGCCAATCTTCCAATTGGGTACTGAATAATGCGCTATTGCCACGACACATATGCTCTTGTAACGCATGAGCCAACGCGGTATTCATACCTACCCAGCTGACATCATGTCCGATACCATCCGGCAACACGCCATGCCCCGCTAATGAGTCTAGGATCGCCTGTTTAGCACTGTGCCGTTCACGGTATAAATCCTGTAATTTATCTTCATCAGGATAAAGGCCCAAATCACGCCCTAATGCCAAATCATCACAATGCCAGAAGCCACGTAATGTAGGCATATCATGTGTCGTCAATGCTGCCATGGCCTGAGCAGGATAATGTGCCGGAGAGAAATAACCGCCATCAGCAGCTCTTTCAAAGAAAAAGACTTTGTAAGAATAAACACCATTGGCATGCAGTAATGTCCGCATGTCAGGTGGCACAGTCCCTAAATCTTCGCCAATGACCATACAACGCTCACGGTGTGACTCCAGCGCCAGAATGGCCAGCAAATCCTCAACGGGATAGTAGACATACGCACCCATTGATGATGGCGCACCCGGTGGTACCCACCAAAGTCGGCGTAAGCCCATGACATGGTCAATACGTAATGCCCCGCAACCACGCATGTTGGCGCGTAATAACTCAATAAAAGGTCGGTAAGCTGCTCGTTTTAATTGCACCGGATCTATCGGCGGTAATCCCCAGTTTTGACCCTGTGGCCCCAACGGATCGGGTGGTGCGCCGATACTGGCTTTGGGACAATACAGATCTTTATTCGCCCAAATCTCGCAAGAGCCTTCAGATACACCAACCGCCAGATCACGGTATAACCCGATCTTCATGCCTAATGCTTTAGCCAGTTGCTCCGCTTCAGCCAACTGCAGATCGGCCATCCATTGCAAATATTGATAAAAACGGATGTCCAGCTGATGAGATGCAATCCAGGTTTGGACAGCTGGAGAATCAAAACTCCGGTACACCTCAGGCCATACTGGTGGCCCCCACGCTTCTAAGCCACCGGCATATAACGTGCTTTGCAACGCATCAAACGTCGCCATCTGCAATAAACCATCACCACCGGCAGCAATATATTCAGCAAATGCCTTGCCTCGTTCAGTACGGGCAGAGAGATCAGCCCCTTCAAATACCCGGCGTAACCAGCCTATTTTGAAAGAAAAAACAGCTTGGTAATCAATCCAATCTACTGTACGCAACTGATTCAGTTGTTCTTGAATTTCCGCGGCTGCTAATTCTTTTTGCAACGTTGGATTGGATAAAAAGTCAGGTATTGCTTCAACATCAATATAAATGACGTTTAACCAGCGACGAGAAGAAGGGCTATATGGGCTGCAACTTTCTGGATTAGCCGGATACAAAGCATGGATCGGATTCAAACCAACAAAATCTGCGCCCCACGCCGCAACACCACGCAATAACATTTTAAGATCGGTAAAATCGCCAACCCCCCAGTTACGCTGGCTGCGCAAAGTATATAATTGAACACTTGGCCCCCAGCATTTTTGCTGGCGTTGTAAAAACTCAGGATGAAAACAATTGGCCGGAGCAACAATTAAAGAAGAAGTCGCTAATACTTGCGTATTATTTCCAGATAAAAGATTAAATTGATGATAACCATTAGGAATATTCTGCTGAATATTTATTACATATTCAGAAAATAATAATTCGTTCGCTTGGAAAAAGTTTATTTTTTGACTGTCATTCAGTGAAATAACGCCACTTAGCTGAGCACCCTCTTCCAGTTCAATACGCCAATTAAGCAGAGACTCCGTACTTGCAGGCAATCTGCAGGTAATATGAAACGCCGTTTGCTGCCTTAGCACATACACAGGATCCAACATTTGTTGCCAGTACGTAAGATCTTCGTGACTAATTTGTTCTGATAAGACCTCAGGTTCCGTTGTTGCATATCCCATGGCATCAAGGATAGCCCGCTTATTCTCCATTGATGTCTGAGTCGTTTTCCCCCAGATATCCGTATACTCTTGCCCTATACCACGTCGTTGTGCCAGTAACTCAAGGAGTTCATCCATCTTATCCTCCCGTTGAATAATTCAGGCCGATGATGTCAGCGCCATATTAGTAATATCCCAATTCTCACACATTGAAGGTAATACTGAATGTGACCTGACCACCAGCAATTATTTTTTTCTTGCTCGATCGCTTATAATTTATTCGAAAAAAACAGACAATGGTGACTTGACTTAGCACAAACCCAATAAAGCATAGCAAACAAATTAACTATTTCATGATATATCGCAATTAATAGTCGCTTGGTAGTTGCTCATTCCCCCTTAATTCTTGTAAATTCATAGGCGAATTTTTTCCCTTGAACACATGTTGGGTACAACTATGACTATCAAAGTAGGTATTAACGGTTTTGGCCGTATCGGTCGCTTCGTATTCCGTGCTTCTTTCGAACGTTCAGACATCGAAGTTGTTGGTATCAACGATCTGATCGACGTTGATTACATGGCATACATGCTGAAATTCGACTCAACTCACGGTCGTTTCAAAGGCACCGTAGAAGTTAAAGATGGTAACCTGGTTGTTAACGGCAAAACTATCCGTGTAACTGCAGAACGTGACCCAGCAAACCTGAAATGGGATGCTATCGGTGCTGACGTAGTTGCTGAAGCAACTGGTCTGTTCCTGACTGACGAAACTGCTCGTAAACACATCACTGCTGGTGCTAAGAAAGTTGTTCTGACTGGCCCATCAAAAGATGCTACCCCAATGTTCGTAATGGGCGTTAACGACAAATCTTATGCTGGCCAAGACATCGTTTCTAACGCATCTTGCACCACTAACTGCCTGGCTCCACTGGCTAAAGTTATCAACGACAAATTCGGCATCGTTGAAGGTCTGATGACTACCGTTCACGCAACTACCGCTACTCAGAAAACTGTAGACGGTCCATCTGCTAAAGATTGGCGCGGTGGCCGTGGCGCGGCTCAGAACATCATCCCATCTTCTACCGGCGCTGCTAAAGCAGTTGGCGTAGTAATTCCAGAGCTGAAAGGCAAACTGACTGGTATGGCGTTCCGCGTTCCAACTCCAGACGTTTCTGTAGTTGACCTGACTGTACGTCTGGCGAAACCAGCTACCTACGCTCAAATCTGTGCAGAAATCAAAGCTGCATCAGAAGGCGAAATGAAAGGTGTTCTGGGTTATGTTGATGATGAAGTTGTTTCTACTGACTTCGTTGGCGAAAAACAGACTTCAGTATTCGACGCTAAAGCTGGTATCGCTCTGAACGACAACTTCGTTAAACTGGTTTCTTGGTATGACAACGAAATCGGTTACTCAAACAAAGTTCTGGATCTGATCGCTCACATCTCTAAATAATTGAGCGCTCATTCCAAATGAGTTTGCAAAAGGCAGCCTATAGGCTGCCTTTTTACTTTGGGAGCTTATTACATGTTAAGAAAATTCAAATTTACTAAACAACAAGATCTCACCAGCAACACACAATTAGCCACCAATGAATCCGGCTTAAATTATCTCCTCATTAAAAACCAACACGCGGAAGCAACCATCTCCTTATTTGGTGCGCACGTATTGCACTATCAAGCAAAAGGCAAACAACCATTGCTATGGATGAGCAATACCAGCGCTCAAGATGGTTCTAAACCATTTCGTGGTGGTGTGCCTATCTGTTGGCCTTGGTTCGGCCCGGCACCAGCAGAATTAGGCTCAGGACTTCCTGCCCATGGTTTTGCTCGCGGTCTGACATGGCAATTGGAAGGTGTCAGCGAAACAGACGATGGCACATTTGTGCATCTCTCTTTGAACGACACAGCAGAAACACTTGCTATGTGGCCTCATACATTCCGTCTGGAATTTGAGGTTCGTGTGGGTGCTACATTAACCATGTCGTTAACCACTGAAAATACCAGTGCAAAAGGATTCCGTGTTTTTGAAGCTCTGCACACCTACTTCAATACCAAAGGAACTGAGTTTGTCACGGTAAAAGGCTTGGGCGACCGCTTCTACGATAAACTGACAAAATCAGATGGCGTTCAAGAAAGTGATTTTCATCTGACGGCGGCAGTTGATCGTATTTATAGTAAACCAGCCAAAGTAGTAACCTTTACGACTGGCTACGACACCATCAAATTAGATAATGGTGGTGAAAATTCTGCGGTGGTTTGGAACCCTTGGACTGCAGCAGAAAACATGGCTGACTTTGATAGCGATCGTTGGCAAACCATGGTTTGTGTCGAAACCTGCGTTACTGGGGAAGGACAAGCGATTCCTGCGGGTGAAGAACACACGCTCAGCACAGAGATCGGTTATCTGTAATAAGATCCGTGATGTTCTAGAAATAAAAAAAGCAGAATACATTGGTATCCTGCTTTTTTATTTCAAAATGCCATTAAATATTGCTGCTTATTTTCTGCTGTAAATTAGCCGCAAAATCCAACATACGATTCAATGGGATCAATGCTTTCTGGCGAATAGATTCATCAACTTTGATTTCATGCGCATCAGCCTGCTCCGACAAAGCTGCATAAATCGCTTCTAAGCCATTCATCGCCATCCACGGACAATGTGCACAGCTTCGGCAAGTTGCACCATCACCACCGGTTGGCGCTTCAATCATGACCTTATCAGGGCACGCTTGCTGCATTTTATAGAAAATGCCGCGGTCTGTTGCCACAATCAATTTTTGCTGAGGTAACTGCTGCGCCGCCTTAATCAATTGGGTCGTGGAACCGACAGCATCAGCCATTTCAATGACTGCGGCAGGTGACTCAGGGTGCACCAGTACAGCGGCATCAGGATGTTCCGCTTTCAAACGTGCCAATGCCTTGGCTTTAAATTCATCATGGACGATACACGCCCCTTGCCAGCGCAGCATCTCTGCACCCGTTTTTTTCTCAATATAAGCCCCGAGGTGACGATCCGGCGCCCACAGAATTTTTTTACCTTCAGCATCCAGATGCTCAACAATTTCCAATGCAATACTGGAAGTAACAACCCAATCAGCGCGAGCCTTCACGGCCGCTGAAGTATTGGCGTAAACCACCACCGTATGCTCTGGGTGTGCATCACAAAATGCGGAAAACTCTTCGATAGGACAAGAAAGATCCAGAGAACATTCGGCTTGCAGCGTTGGCATCAGCACTTGCTTTTCCGGGCTTAGGATCTTTGCTGACTCGCCCATAAAGCGCACACCCGCCACGATGAGCGTTTGTGCTGCATGCTGCTTACCAAACTTCGCCATTTCCAGCGAATCGCCAATAAATCCGCCCGTCGCTTCAGCTAATGCCTGAATATCATGGTCGGTATAATAATGCGCAATCAACACAGCATTTCTGGCTTTCAGCAATTCAGCGATACGAGCAGTCAACTCCTGCTTACGTTCCGCAGATAACGGCGCTGGAATTTGCGGGAAAGGATAGTCAATTTCAACCACATTGACTGGGCTGTTCATGTCTTACTCCAGTAATACGATAAGGCTTCGCTGATTATAACCGAGATGACTAACTTGCTAAATGCAATTCAGTGTGTGATGTACTGAGATAAAAATCTAACGATTAGTATGGGAAACAGGAAGATTAAAACAGGAATGTCGGAGCAAAGATGGTGGGTCGTGCTGGATTCGAACCAGCGACCAATTGATTAAAAGTCAACTGCTCTACCGACTGAGCTAACGACCCATCTTTGTCACTTTTAAAACTGGTGGTCGCTACTGGGATCGAACCAGTGACCCCCTCCTTGTAAGGGAGGTGCTCTCCCAGCTGAGCTAAGCGACCTGGGATTTATTGGTGGGTTGTGAAGGGATCGAACCTTCGACCTACGGATTAAGAGTCCGCTGCTCTACCGACTGAGCTAACAACCCACACTTGTAACACAAAATTTGGTGGTCGCTACTGGGATCGAACCAGTGACCCCCTCCTTGTAAGGGAGGTGCTCTCCCAGCTGAGCTAAGCGACCTGGGAACTTCAACATAATCATTCGGATTGATTATGTGTAAAACTGGTGGTCGCTACTGGGATCGAACCAGTGACCCCCTCCTTGTAAGGGAGGTGCTCTCCCAGCTGAGCTAAGCGACCTGGGATACTGCAAATGATGGTGGGTCGTGCTGGATTCGAACCAGCGACCAATTGATTAAAAGTCAACTGCTCTACCGACTGAGCTAACGACCCATCTGTATCATTTTTAAAACTGGTGGTCGCTACTGGGATCGAACCAGTGACCCCCTCCTTGTAAGGGAGGTGCTCTCCCAGCTGAGCTAAGCGACCTGGGAATTCGTGGTGGGTCGTGCTGGATTCGAACCAGCGACCAATTGATTAAAAGTCAACTGCTCTACCGACTGAGCTAACGACCCACTCTTTGCTGGCTTTGCATTCTGCCCTGCCAACGGCGGCCTATAATACGGATTTACGTTTCCGAATCAACAGAAAAATAATGATTTATTTCTGTTTGCTCATCGTTCGACCAATTTTCCGTATTTTAGGCCCTTTTTAACTAATTATTAACCACCCATGGCCTTCTGAGCTAATTGCGCAGCAGACGTATTAGGGTATTGCTTAATAACCAATTGGAAAAATTTATTCGCTTTATCGGTGTCACCATCCGCTTTGGCGATGACTCCCAGCTTATAAATTGCTTCCGGACGCTTTGGTGAATCTTTATATTTTTGTGCTACGGTCAAGAAATGTGCTTTTGCTTTTTCACGATCGCCCTGATTAAGCTGTAACTGACCTAACCAGTAATGCGCACCAGGTTGTAACGCTGAATTTGGATAGGTCGTAATAAACGAATCAAAAGCAGGGATTGCCTTCGCATAGTTTTTATCTTTAACGACCAAACTAACTGCTGCATCATAATCTTTACTTTCTGAACCACTGACCGGTGCAGCTGGTGCGGCGGCAGGTTTAGATTTTGTTGGCACAGCAGTATCGCCAGCGGTAGGTGTCGCAGGAGCCGCCTGTTGTTGTGCAGGTGCTGCAGCAGGCTGAGCGCCAGCAGGTGGTGAAGCGGCAGCAGGCGGCGTTTGAGCTGGTGCAGGAGCTGGCGCGGCTTGTTGCAGCTTGTCCAACTCTTGATAGAGCGTTTTTTGCCGATCCGTTACTTGTTGTAACTTATAGTTCGACTCTTCCAATGCTCCGCGCAATGAGCGAACATCGTTAGTCAAAGCATCTATTTGCTGTTGCATCTCTACCTGAGACAAACCACGCGCATTCACCATACGCTCTAGTTTAACAACACGATCTTCCATATCGTCGGCATGAACCAACGGAACAGAAAAAATAGCGGCCATCAATGTGGCCGCTTTTACATAATGGAGGTTACCCATCAACATTCAACCTTAGTAAACCAGTACCGCACGACGGTTATGGCTGAGAGCTTCTTCAGTGTGAGCTGGATCAGCTGGTTTTTCTTCACCGTAGCTGACAACTGACAATTGAGAAACATCTACACCCAGGTTCTGCATATATTTAGCAACCGCTTTAGCACGACGTTCGCCCAATGCGATGTTGTACTCTGGTGTGCCTTTTTCGTCAGTATGACCTTCGATCAATACTTTAACGCTATTGTGACCCTTCAGGAAATCAGCATGAGTCTGCAGCAACTGAGCATACTGGCCTTCGATTGCATCTGAATCGAAATTGAAGTAAATCACGTTGTCTTGTTTCAGTGATTCAAACTGCTGTTTAGCTTGTTCATCTGCTGACAGACCTGAATCCAGACCGGAAGTTTCTACGCCTTGACCCGCCATACCGTCGGTTGCGCCAGAAGTAGAGCCTTTTTTATGGCTACATGCAGCCAGAGTAACCAGTGGAATCGCAATCAGCAGCGTTTTCAGCAGTGGGTTAATTTTCATTTTCTTCATATCCTTGGTACATTGCTCGGATTAGTTCAAAAACGGTGACCAGGCCGGAGAGCGAACTTCTCCCTTAGCGGAAGGTAAGTTAGCTTTGAAACGCCCGTCTGCCGATACCAGTGCCAGCCCCTGGCGACCTTGATATACAGTGCTGTAGATGATCATACTACCGTTCGGCGCAACACTTGGTGATTCGTCGAGTGATGAGCTGGTTAGCACATACACACCACCGCCCTGCAGATCCTGACGGGCAATACGGTATGAACCCTGAATACGGCTCACCATTACAATCGCTTTGCCATCCGGCGTAGCGCTGGCGCCAAGATTCGAATCACCTTCCCATGTTACACGGCTGGAGCTGTGTGATGCTACATCTACTTTATAAATTTGCGGTCTACCGCCACGCTCTGATGTGAAGAAGACAGAACGGCCATCCGCACTCCATGATGGTTCAGTATCAATAGCCGGATCAGACGTTAAACGATTTAAACGGCGTGAACCAATGTCAACGGCATAAATATCTGGCTGACCATCTTTGGATAAAACAACTGCCATAGAGCGACCATCTGGCGACCATTCTGGCGCACCATTGATACCTGGTAAGGCAATTAGCATGCTACGAGCTTGAGAATAGAGATCCTGAATGAAGATTGCAGGAGTCCGTTTTTCAAAACTCACGTAAGCGATCTTACGACCATCAGGTGACCAAGATGGTGACATGATTGGTTCGCGGGAACGTAACAGCATACGTTCGTTGTAACCATCATAATCAGCCAGCATCAGGCGATATGGCATTGGTTGACTACGATCAACGGTCACATAGAGAATGCTGGTAAGGAATGCGCCTCGTTCCCCCGTCAATTTCTCATAGACGATATCAGAGATACGATGTGCGTATTTACGCAGCTGTTTAGCGGTTACGGTTGCAACACGGCTATCTAAAACTGCATTACCGCCTGTTTTACCTTTTGCAACATCAACCAATTCAAAGGTAACACGATATTGACCTGCACCCGCAGATTCAACATGGCCTACAACAACAGCTTCGGTGCCCAATGCCGACCAAGTCGGGAAATTGATTTGTCCACTTTGCGCGGGTTGTTCTGGCATTGAATTACGGCTCAGTGGGCTGAATTTGCCACTGCGCATTAAGTCTGAACTAATTACATTCGCTAAATCTTCTGGTAGTGAACCATCGGATTTAAAAGGAACAATTGCGACAGGACGGCCACTGTCCATACCGCCGGTTACCAGAATATCCAGCTCCGCCATAGCGAACTGACTAAACCACAACCATCCTACCAATGCCATCAAGAGTTTTTTCATCTTTATTCATTTCCCGGTTGTTACAAAATCAATAATGACCATCATTATTGGGGTTGTATTGTTGCATTAATGGTTCGTTCTGCATCCGATGGTGGTGCTGGGAACGTCCCGATCATATTAACAGCTGTAACCCCTGCACGACAGATTGAAGGATCACCACTGCCAGCTGTCACACTCAGAACTAAGCCATCGGGCGCTAATCTGATTTTAACAACGCAACTCTTACCTTTCATGTTTTGATCAATCAGCATCCGCTGTTCGATCATATTAGCGACCTTATCACCATAACCTGGATCACCGCCACCAGAGCCCCCCGGCCCGGCAGAGGTCGATGGTTTAGTGCTATTGCCTGATGGCCCAGCAGCAGCGCCACCCGCGTCTTCGCTTAACAGTTCATCTTCCAGCTTACTGGCATCAGCAGCATCACGTTTTGCCTTTTCTTTAGCATCTTTGGCCGCTTTGGCCTTATCTGCTTTTTCTTTGGCTTCTTTTGCTGCTTTTTCTTTCGCTTCTTTAGCCTCTTTTATGGCTTTCTCTTTTGCTTCTTTAGCTTCCTTGGCCGCTTGTTCCTTCGCTTCCTGTTCAGCTTTTTTCTTCTCTTCGAGCTTTTTGTCTTCCTCTAACTTTTTCTTCTCGTCGAGTTTTTTCTGCTCTTCTGCTTTTTGTTCAGCCGCTTTCTGATCAGCCAGTTTTTTCTCTTCGTCCTGCTTTTTCTTCAGCTCTTCTTTTTTCTTTTTCTCTAAAGAGATTTTCTTTTCAGCTTCAACTTTTTGTTTTTCAACCTCCAGTTTACGCTCTTTCTCTTTGGCTTCTTTTTGTTGCTGTTTTTCTTTCTTCAAACGGATCGCGTTTTCAATTTTTTCCTGACGCGCTGCCTCAGCAACTGCTTCTTGTGCCGCTGCTTCTTCTTTCGCCTGTTCCGCTTTTTTGGCTTTTTGTTGTTTCGCAAATTGTTTATGTTGATCAAACTTCAATTGATCAATGACAACTGCATTCACAATACCGCCACCGCCACCGCCGCCACCAGCAGGTCGCTTTGGTTTATCCAGATTCCATTTCAGAATGAACATCAGGATCAGCAGTGCGTGCAGTATGATAGAGATAACTACCGGACCGCTCATGCCTCGTTTCACGACGCCACTACTCCGCTTATTTTTTCTTATCTACTGAGTCAGTCATTAACCCAACATTTTCCACACCCGCCTCTTTCAATGCAGCCATGAGCTGAACAACAGCGTCATATTGCACTTCTTTGGCGCCAGCAACGACCACCGGGCTGTTTGGATGGGTTTTATGATAATCAGACACGACGCCCGCTAATTGAATCAGATCGGCCATATCCTTTTCCTCTTCAGTACCCAAGGTAAGAGAATAGTGGCTGTCTTTATCCACCTGAGCGATAACAGGAGGATCACTGTCATCTGATAGGGGTTGGGAGTCGGTCTGCGGTAGATCAACTTTCACGCTCTGCATGACTACTGGTGCAGTAGCCATAAAAATAATCAGCAACACCAACATAACGTCGATATACGGTACGACGTTAATTTCAGCGACAGCGCGTCTTTTGCTACGTTTGTTGACGTGCATTATTACTCACCCTTGCTGCCGAGCTGGCGGTTCAGAATAGTAGAAAACTCATCCATAAAGTTGAAGTAAGCACTATCCAGACGTTCCAGTTTGGTACTAAAACGGTTGTAAGCCACTACCGCAGGAATAGCGGCAAACAGACCCATTGCGGTTGCAATCAAGGCTTCTGCAATAGGTGGTGCGACCATCGCTAATGATGCATTTTTTACCGCAGATAATGCGATGAAGGCATGCATGATCCCCCATACCGTACCAAACAGACCGATATATGGGCTAATTGAACCAATGGTGGCTAATACTGGCAAATGGGTTTCGAGTTCATCCATTTCACGCGAAACAGATACACGCATAGCACGATAAGTACCATCCATGATCATTTCCTGATTTTTCAGACCACTGTTGTGTAAGCGAGCAAATTCTTTGAAGCCGGAGAAAAACACTTGTTCCAGCCCGCTCAGCTCATCGCGGCGATTAGCACATTCCTGATACAGACGATTCAGATCGATACCAGACCAGAAACGCTCTTCAAATTGATCGGAAACAAATCGAGCGTTCTTCAGAATTTTGGTTCGTTGCACAATGATTGCCCAAGAAGCAATCGACATAGATAACAGGATCAACATTACGATCTGCACCAGTGGGCTGGCTTGCAGGATAAGGTTGGTAAATGACATTTCAGCTGGTTGCACGAGCAATCACTCCACTAACATCTTCAGGAATAGCAATAGGTTTCATAACAGAAACTCTGACACAGGCGATAGTCACCTCTGCAGAGACAATAATCCGATTATGTTCATCCACAATTGCTTGGGTGAACACCATCGAAGCCCGTTTTAACTGTGTCACACGGCAAGAAACCGTCAACAATTGGTTAAAACGTGCCGCATTGCGGAATTCAATATCGATATGACGCACAACAAAAGCCACATCCAGTTGCAACAGGTGATCTTGTTCGACACCTAATTGCCGCAACCATTCTGTGCGTGCGCGTTCAAGAAATTTCAGATAATTCGCGTTATATACAATGCCGCCAGCATCGGTGTCTTCATAATAGACCCGTACTGGCCAGCTAAACTCTGAGTTGACCATCGAGCTCAATCCCGCAGTCATAAGACGCGCATAATATACCGCAGCAAGATTCCGGAAAGAAGGTGATCTTGCTCACTTTATTTTTTAGTTGAGGGTTAAATTGCTGTTTTACCCGTTCACAAATAAAAAAGCCGCCTCATGAGAGACGGCCTTTGACAATCTGGTGACTATTTGTCGTTAATTCGACGATCCAGATTTTCAGTGTGTTCCAACCACAGCGCATTGATGATGCCGAAAGCACAAGCCAACAACACGCCCAGAACCCATGTGAAATACCACATAAAAACTCTCCTAGTAGACTGAGTGCTTGTTCTTTTCTACAAATTGGCTGCTAACACGACCGAACATTTTGACATAAGTCCAGATGGTATAGCCCAACACGATAGGCACGAAAATAGCTGCAGCAAACGTCATAACGGTCAGTGTGTTTTGCGATGAGGTTGCATCCCACATAGTCAGACTTTGTGCTGGATTCAAGCTAGATGGCATGATGAACGGGAACATTGAGAAGCCCGCAGTCAGGATCACACCCGCAATCATCAGGGATGAGAACAGGAATGCGAAGCCTGCACGATCAAAACGTGCCGCCAGAATGGTCAATACCGCCATAGCTAAACCCACCAACGGTGCAGCCATCATCCATGGATACTGCGAGTAATTCTGCATCCAGGCGCCAGCTGAAACGGCAACATCTTTGTTCAACGGATTAGACGCAGCTTTTGTACCCGCAAATTTGACGATGGTATAACCATCGATGCCATGAGCAACCCAATAGCCGGCTACAGCAAACAATACAAATGTCAGCAATGCCGTCAGCATAACGGTTTTACGAGCGCGATCTTGCAGTTGACCTTCTGTTTTCATCATCAGCCAGGTAGCACCCTGAGTAACAAACATAAACAGACTCACCAGACCAGCAAGCAAACCGAATGGATTCAGTAACTGGAAGAAGTTACCTTCATACGTGGTACGCATCATGGTATCAACGCTGAATGGCACACCTTGCAACAAGTTGCCAAACGCCACACCGATGACTGTTGGAGGCACAAAACCACCGATAAACAGACACCAGTCCCAGCTATTACGCCAGCGTGGATTTTCCAGTTTAGAACGGTAATCAAAACCAACCGGACGGAAAAACAACGCCATCAGGGTCAGGATCATCGCAATATAAAAACCAGAAAAAGCCGTCGCATACACCATTGGCCACGCGGCAAATAAAGCACCACCCGCTGTAATCAACCACACCTGATTACCATCCCAATGCGGAGCAATGGTGTTAATCATGACACGGCGTTCGGTATCCGTTTTACCCAGGATAGGCAACAGTGTACCTACCCCCATATCAAAACCGTCAGTCACGGCAAATCCAATCAGCAGCACGCCAATCAGAACCCACCAAATCAGACGCAATACTTCGTAATCAAACATGATGGCTTCCTCTTATGCCTGCTCTGTTTCATAGAAATATTTACCTGTTTTCAAGCTGCTCGGGCCTTTGCGCGAGAACTTAACCATCAGATACATTTCAATGACCAGTAATACGGTATAGAACGCGCAGATACCAATCATGGAAAACAGCACATCACCCGTGGATAACGTCGATGAAGACAGATAAGTCGGTAACACTTCACCGATTGTCCATGGCTGACGACCGATCTCGGCAACAATCCAGCCTGATTCAATCGCAATCCATGGCAGCGGGAGACCCCACAGGAGTGCTTTCAACAACCAGGTACGCTGGCCGATACGATGACGGCAGCTATCAATAAAGGCGAGACCAATCAGCAGTAGCATCAGTACGCCTGCTCCCACCATGGCACGGAATGAGTAGAAAATCGGTGCGACAGGTGGAATGGAATCATTTGCAGCCATTTTAATCTGCGCTTCAGTAGCATCAACGATGTTTGGCGCATATGGGCTCAACAACAGGCCATATCCCAGATCAACTTTGCTTTCTTTGAATTTCGCCAGATTTTCTGGTGTTTTCTCACCGGATTGCAGTTTCTTCATCAGCGCATAAGCTTGGATACCATTACGGATCCGTGTTTCGTTATGGGCGATTTGATCTTTCAAACCAGTGATTTCTTCAGTGATAGAACGTGTTGCAATGATGCCGGCAACATATGGGATCTCGATAGCAAAATCCGTTTTCTGTTCTTTTTGGTTAGGAATACCAAATGCAGTAAACGGCGCTGGCGCAGGATGTGTTTCCCATTGTGATTCAATCGCAGCCAGTTTTGCTTTTTGTACCTCACCCAGACGGTAACCGGACTCATCACCCAGCACGATGACTGACAGAATTGAGGCCATACCAAACGCGGCCGCAATAGCGAAAGAACGACGCGCAAACGGAATATCGCGTTTTCTCAGCAGATAATATGAAGAGATACTCAGTACGAACATCGCACCACAGGTATAACCCGCGGCAACGGTGTGAACGAATTTAACCTGTGCCACCGGATTGAAAACCAGATCAGCAAAGCTGACCATTTCCATTCGCATGGTTTCAAAGTTAAATTCGGAACCAACTGGGAATTGCATCCAACCGTTAGCGACCAAGATCCACAATGCAGACAGGTTAGTACCTAACGCCATTAACCAGGTTGAACCCAGATGCTGAACTTTGCTCAGACGATCCCAGCCAAAGAAGAACATACCAACAAAGGTAGATTCCAGGAAGAACGCCATCAGGCCTTCAATTGCCAGTGGCGCACCAAAAATATCACCCACATAGTGGGAGTAATATGACCAGTTAGTACCGAACTGAAACTCCATGGTCAGACCAGTGGTCACACCCAGAGCAAAGTTAATACCAAATAATTTACCCCAGAACTTGGTCATGTCCTTATAGATCGGGTTGTTGGTCATCACATACACTGATTCCATTATTGCCAGGATAAACGTCATCCCGATCGTTAATGGAACAAACAGGAAGTGATAGAGCACTGTAGCGGCAAATTGCATCCGCGACAGATCAACCACAAGTTCATTGATCATGATTATTCCTCATCAATAGTGACATTGTTGGCAAACTCCGACAGCTGGAATGTGGAGTTGCTACGCTAATGTTGTATTTCCAGTAAATGTTATACTATTTGACACAAATTTGGATCATTTTTGCCATAAATGTAGTTAAAACTTGGCATTATAGCGAAATTTAAAATCTGAAAATAATTCTTATATTTAACAAGTTGTTAAACAATACTAATCTTGGTTATTGTAAATCACCGGATTCACTTAAGATAATATTAAGTTCTTTTCATTGATTTAACTCAATAAATCCCGAATTCAGATAATAAGTGCGACAGTCATGGATTGGCGTAGAGGGGAAGCCAGCTGCTGAAGGTGGTATGCTCTTCTCGCCAAAGAAATAAGCAGAATTACCATGAACTATC
>JAYSBB010000021.1:0-29989 GCA_041915645.1 Tolumonas sp. | reverse complement strand
TGACGCACGATCAGATCTAATGCCGCCATGGTCTCTTCCAATGGCGTATTCGCATCGGGGCGGTGATGATAAAAAATATCCACGTAATCCAGTTTCATCCGGCGCAGGCTTTGGTCGAGACTGGACACCAGATATTTTTTACTACCACCGTCACCATACGGACCATTCCACATTGGATATCCCGCTTTAGTTGAGATGATCAACTCGTCACGATAGGCACGCAGGTCTTGCTGCAGGATGCGCCCGAAATGCTCTTCGGCGGTACCTGGTGGTGGGCCATAGTTATTAGCCAGATCGAAGTGGGTGATACCACAATCAAATGCGTGTCGGATCAGTTTGCGGCTGTTGTCCTGATTGGCGGTATCACCAAAATTATGCCAAAGGCCAAGACTGATACTCGGTAATTTCAGTCCGCTTTGGCCACTACGGCGGTAATGCATCTGGCTATAACGTTCTTCATTCGGCAAATAATCCGACATGCTTTCCTCCGGTATTCACGGCTAATTATTCGATCAGGTGGCCACCTCAAATGCGGCTCGGATCAGTCGTCGGGTATATTCCTCTTTTGGGTTATCCATCACCGTGACGGTATCGCCCATTTCGACTAAATCTCCATGGCGCATCACCATGACCCGGTGGCATAACGCTCTGACTACCCGTAAATCATGGCTGATAAACAAGAAGGAAAGATTATGTTTTTGCTGCAATTGTCGTAACAATTGAATGATCTGATTTTGCACCGACAGGTCGAGCGCCGAGGTGGGTTCATCCAGCAAGATGAATTCGGGTTCCATGGCAATGGCTTTGGCAATGGCGATGCGCTGACGTTGGCCTCCGGAGAATTCATGCGGGAAACGATCGAGTGCAAACGGCGCTAAACCTGATTCCTGTAACGCTTGGATCGCTCGTTGTTCACGGTCATTATCGTCTTTACCAATACCATTAATGATCATACCTTCCTGAATGATCTGGCGTACGGTCATGCGCGGATTCAGTGAAGAGAAGGGGTCTTGAAATACGATCTGCATCCGTTTGCGCAGCGGGCGCATCGCTTTACGGTCGCGATCATGCAGTGTCATGCCGTTGTAAATCAGCTCACCATCTGAATCGAGCAGCCGTAAAATCGCGTGACCGAGTGTGGTTTTACCGGAACCTGATTCGCCAACGATCCCCAGTGTTTCGCCTCGACGCAGTGTCAGATCAAGCCCTTTTACCGCCTTAAAGCGTTTTTCTGGGCGGCGTAACCACCAGTTGCCCGGTTCCGTGACAAACGAGACCTGAACGTTTTTGCCTTCCAATAAAACGGGGTTATCGGCAGGAACTTCTGGGGCGGTGCCTTTCGGTTCGGAATTGAGCAGATGTTGCGTATACCCGTGTGTTGGGTTGGTAAATAGGCTTTCGGTTTCGTTGTTTTCCACCACCCTACCGTGCTGCATCACATACACCCAGTCGGCGTATTTACGCACAATGGTTAGGTCGTGCGTGATCAGCAAAACCCCCATCTGAAATTTTTCCTGCAGCCGTTTTAGCAAGTTAAGAATTTCTGCCTGCACGGTGACATCCAATGCGGTGGTGGGTTCGTCGGCAATCAGTAGATCGGGTTTATTCGCCAATGCCATGGCGATCATCACACGCTGACGCTGACCACCTGACATCTGATGCGGATATTGGTCGATGCGTTTTTCCGGATCGGGCAGTTGCATTTCAGTCAGCAGTGAGAGCACCTGTTCGCGCAGGGCTTGTTTGGAAATTGTGCGGTCATGCTCGCGGATAATTTCACCGATCTGATCGCCTACGGTATAAATCGGGTTCAGCGAGGTCATCGGTTCCTGAAAGATCATGCCGATTTTTTTACCGCGGATTTTACGCATGTCCTGCTCGTTATAGGCACTCATATCTTCGCCTTGCAGGGTAATGCGCGTTGCTTTACCGACAATGGCACTTTTCGGCAACAGCTTCATCAGCACACGGGCGGAGATCGATTTGCCAGAGCCGGACTCACCGACCAGTGCTACGGTCTGGCCTTGGTAAATTTTGAAGGAAACATCGCGCACGGCTTGCGCAATGCCGCCTTCGGTTTTGAAATCGACCTGAATATTTTCGGCGTTTACCAACAGGGTTTGTTCGTTCATCTTAAAATCCTCACTTAACGACCTGAGTACGGATCAACCGCATCGCGCAGACCGTCACCGGCAGCGTTGAACACTAATACTGACACCAGAATGAAACCGACCGGTGCCAGCAACCAAGGGTAAGAACCGAGCACCTGATAATCGCGTGCGGCATTCAACAACAGACCCAGACTGATCATTGGCGGTTGCACACCGACACCTAAGAAACTCAGGAAACTTTCGGTCAAAATAAAGGTTGGGATCATGCCAGTGGCCACCACAATCACATGTGATAATACGTTTGGCAGAATGTGATGCACAACGATACGCCCATCAGAAGCACCGGCAGCAATGGCTGATTTCACATAGTCCATTTCGCGTAATACCAGTGCTTTACCGCGTACTTCCCGCGCCAGTTGCGCCCATTTCAGGCAACCGAGCAGCAGTACGAATAGGATAAAGGTAGTTTTTGGCGATACCGTTTTCGGTAAAATCGCGATGACCGACAGATAAAGCGGTAACTCAGGAAACGCCAGCATCAACTCAACGACGCGTTGGATCCATAAGTCGGCTTTGCCACCCAGATAACCGGAGGTAATACCAACCAAACTACCGACTACCACACAGATGGTGGTGATCAATCCAGCCATGAGCAAGGTGACGCCCATGCCGTGGAATATACGGCTCAGTTCATCACGTCCCATACCGTCTGTGCCCAGCAGATAAATACGTTGATTATCTTGGGCGGAAAACAGGTGTGTGTTTAGTGTCATCCCCAGAAAGTTGTATTCCCAACCTTCACTGAAAAATTGCAGATACACTTTTTTCTCGGTGTTCAGCGCATATTTCGCTTCAAATGTTTCCGGATCAAATGTGGTTTCATACGGATAAACAAATGGGCGGACAGAGAAACCATCATCACTGAAAAAATGAATCGATTGCGGCGGTAGATAGACGCTTTCGTTACTGCGTTCCGCCGGATCTTGTGGTGCAAAAAAAGAAGCGAAAACAGCCAGTACCAACATCGCCACAATCAGCCACATAGAAACCAAGGCCAGTTTGTTACGTTTAAAACGACGCCATACCAATGCGATATAACGTTCATCGGTGCTTTTTGGCCGCTCGCGAGGGTCTTGTTCCAGAATAATTTCAGACTGCATAGTTTTCTCCACGGTTAAACCCTCTTATCAAGACAGGCGGACACGAGGGTCCAGTAAAGCTAGGGCGACGTCTGCTATCAGGTTGCCGATAACCAGTGTTGCTGCCAGGATCAGCATGAACGAGGCCACCACGAAGACGTCTTGGTCATGCATTGCTTGTACGATCAGAGGGCCAACCGTTGGCAGAGCAAACACAATGGCGATTTCCAGTTCACCGGCAATCATGTAGGGCAGGGCAACGCCCTGAAACATGATCATCGGATGTAGTGCATTAGGTACGATGTGGCGGAACAAGACCCGCATTGGTGACAGCCCTTTGGCACGGGCAGTTTCAACATATTGTGCCTGCATGACATCAAGCATATTCGAACGCATAACACGCAGGTTTTGCGCCATGCCACCGAAAATGGCGACTAAAAGCACTGGCCAGATATGCACCAGTAAATTGCCAAATTTCGCTAAACTCCACGGTGCCATGGTGTATTCCGGTGAAAATAGCGCGGCGACGTTGGTTGAACCGAAGTGGAACACCAGCAGATAGAGCATGATCAACGCCAACACAAAACGCGGTGTCGTCATGCCGATAAAAGCGAAAATAGTCACGAGCGTGTCGGCAATGCTGTATTGTCGGGTGGCGACAAAAATGCCGAGCAGTGTCCCCACCACGGTAGAACCGAAATGACACATCAGCGCTATCAGTAAGGTCATTGGCAGTCGATCCATAATCAACTGGCTGATTGGTTTGTTATAGGTGTATGAGTCGCCAAAATCACCTTTAGTCACAATCTTGCCAATCCAATGGATGTATTGCACTGGCAGAGGGGCATTCATACCGTGTTCTTCCCGGTAGTTATCTGCCATTTTCTGAGCATCTTGCTCGCTCATCCCCGACATCGTGATCGCTTGGCTTTTCAACCGATCAGCATAATCGCCCGGTGGAACTTGGATTAAGAAAAACGAGATCATACTGAGAATGAGTAATAACGGGATCGCAGCCAGTAAACGCTTGATGATAAAACTAAACATAGTGCATTCCTTGTTAAAGGCCGGTCACGACAGCAAGCTGTGACCGGTTTGTTAACTTACCCTTCGTACTTGAAGCTACAGTGTCGTTGACGGCGTTCTTCCCCCCAATCACATAGCATCTCTATGCTCATGGGGAGTCATTCACTTGTCGCCTTGCTGTAATTCCAATTACTTTGGGTATACAACTTGTTGATTCACCGATTACTCAGGTAATTTGCCAGGCATTAACTCTTCCACAGGCGCAGATTTCGGATCGATCCAGATCCGTTCACGCATGATGGAATCTTCCGCCCACTGGAAGCTCATGATTGGCGTTCCTGGTGGCACGTTTTTCAGGCGTTTGTTCAGGATCAAGGCACCAGGAACAGAAACCAGACCAACGTGGTAGGCATTTTCTGTAAATACCTTGTTGTATTTATTGAGGATCTCCAGCTGTTTGCTCAAGTCAGGTTCGTGTTGGAACTGATTGATTAATGTCACCAGATCTTTTTCAAACGGCAGCAGGTTTTGTGGTTTGGCCTTGGTGCCTTTATGCCAGTAAGGGGTTTGGTCATGCACCGGTGCTAATGCTTCGGCCAGCTGGATCGGCTGAATATATTCATTGTCATTGCGACGAATGAAGAAGTCATAACTGCTGGCACCTAAAGTGGCATCTACCTGCGCACCTTGCATTGGGCGAGGGATCAGTTTTATACCCACTTCGCGTAGCATCGAGACCAACCCTTCTGACATTGATGTTTCACTCGGGCCATCGGGTGTCACCATGGTGATTTCCAGATCCTTACCCTTCATCGGGCCATCGGTCCAATTCACAATGCCGTTACCGTCGGTGTCTTTTAAGCCGATATCAGCCAATAACTCTTTGGCCAGTTTCGGGTTGTAACCGTAATAAACCACGGAACCATCGTTGACGACACCTTCCGGATAGAGACCACCGGCATAAGGACGTGCAAATGGGCCGCGAACCATCGCTTGTCCCAGTGCATTACGATCAATCGCATGGCTGATGGCTTGGCGGAATTTCAACTGGCGATTCAACAGACGAATAGCTTTTTCGCGCTCATCGGTGGCACCCAGATTTTCTGACAAGTTCATGAACAGTGACCAGCCGAGGAAGCGAGGGCTGAAATCGAGGCGTGCAGGGGAGTTAGCCTGTTTCGATTTTTTGATCGATTCAACGTAGTTGGTCGGGTTTTCCATGTTCGCGTAATCAGCATTACCGGCGACAGTTTGCACTTCACGATCGGTCCAGGTGGACAGTTTGAAGCGCAGTTCATCCATGTACGGTAACTGCTGACCTTTTTCGTCAACCTTCCAGTAATAAGGGTTACGACGCAGCACGATCATCTGATCGGCTTTGTGATAAACCGGCGCCCAGGCACCCATGGTGACGACAGGAAGTTTGTCGGCGGGTAAAGCATTGGCGTAACTGCTGTAGGTGGCGTCTTTGTTGTATTTAGGGTGGAACTGTTTCAGCACATGCGCAGGGCCGGGACACATACGGAAGAAGGCCATGCTATACAGATATTGGGTTGGGCGTGGTTCTTTGAAGGTCCAGCGAATGGTGTTTTTATCCACGGCTTCCAGTGTGGTGCCTTTGCCATAAGTATCGGCATTCGCCCATGCGGTAACATGCGGATCAAGAATGTTGTCATTCCACAGGAACATTACGTCATCAGAAGAGAAGGGTTTACCATCCGACCATTTGGCATCTTCAATCAGATGCATAGTGAGTTGTTTGCCATCATCAGACCATTCCCAACTTTTGGCCAGATTAGGCAATGGAGTCTGCTCTTCTTTCTTAATGGTCGTTAACGGGCCGGTACGGGTCAGACATTCTGCCACGGTATATTCAGTGCCACCCCAGCCTGAATTTTTACCCGCGTTATAGTTCCAGCCTTCTGGGCGACCACCGCTAACCATACGGAACACACCGCCATACACACCGGGGCCATCGGGCATGCCTTTGCTGTTAAATACCATCGGCTCTTTGGGCAAACGATCTTTGACCGGCGGTAATTTGCCTTCTTTCACCAGTTTATTGACCCATTCAGGTTCAGAATAAGAAGGCAGTGCTTTGTACACCATCAGATCTTTTTGTGATAACAACATCGCTTTCCCTTGGCCTGGGAATGGCTGTGCTTTGGGGAGCGCTGATGGTTGTGCATCTGCGGCAAAGGCATTAGGCACTATGCCGAGTACACCTGCAACGCAAAGTGACAACAAGCTGACTTTGAATGTGTGTTGTTTCATTCGCTTATCCTTGTATATTTACTTAGCGAGATTTCTCTCTGTCTAACCTGAAGCAGCTACGGCACAACGTTTCTTCCGTATACAGGTCTTGATTGTTTGGGTAAGCAGCAATGTGCTTACACGGCGTCCAATTTGATTAATAACGCGCTTTCAGGGTCTAACACCGGTAACGCGATCCCCGCTTTTGCCAGCCAGGCGCCGCTGAGCGTCATCTCTTCATCCAGCCACAACGGTAGTTTTTTCATCACGCCACCGGTGCGCATACTGGCCGGTTGATCTAATACCGAGAGGCGATAGTGTTTAGTCGGATCAAGCCCAGCCAAACGAGCGTTACCAGAGAGGGTATAAGTCGGCATCGCCAGCTGGCTGAACAGGAACACGGCACTAGATTGGTCTTGCGCAATCACGCCATTGATTTGCAAAGCCGGATCATGATGGTCGATGCGTACCACCTTGCCGCTGTGCAGTAATGGCCGAAGCTGTTTGTGCAATGCGATGTAATGAGTAAAACCGGCTTGTTCTTCGGCACTCTCTTTGACCGGGTCGAGCTCCACACCCATATGACCAAACAGGGCGGTTAAACCACGGAAACCGATGCTGTGAGTACGGCGTGTGCAGTGGCAATGACGACCACCGATGTGCGAACCCATCACTTCTGGCGGGAAGAAATAACTCATACCGCGCTGGATCTGCTGACGCTCTAACGCATCGTTGTTATCGGAGGTCCAGAAGCGATGGGTGCGTTTCAGGATCTCATAATCAATTCGACCACCACCGGACGCGCACGATTCAAATTCGACTTTCGGATGGCGCTGGCGCAGCTCATCAAACAGGTCATACAGTGCCTTGGTCTGACCATCTAATGCAGCGTAACCATCATGACCAGGTTGCACGACTTCACGGTTCATATCCCATTTCACATAGGCGATATCGTAGCTACCAAGCATGGCGTCGAGACGTTCCAGCAGGTAATCGAAAACTTGCGGTTTTTGCAGATCCAACACGTATTGATAACGACCGGTAGGTTGTTGATAGCCGTCTAATGCTAATAACCAATCCGGATGTGCGCGGAACAGATCAGAATCAGGGTTAATCATTTCCGGTTCAAACCAGATACCAAATTCCATTCCCAAATTGCGTACATGAGCTACGACAGGTTCCAGACCATTCGGATATTTGTTGGTGTCCAGATACCAGTCACCTAATGCGGCCAGATCATTGTTACGGCCTTTAAACCAGCCATCATCGATGATGAAACGCTCGACACCCAACTCAGCGGCGCGACTGGCCATCTGCATAATGTATTCTGGGTCGTGATCAAAATAGATCCCTTCCCAGGTGTTCAAATGCACAGGGCGCGCTTTGTGATCAGGAAATTGAATTATCTGTTTACGCACAAACTGATGGAATGCATGGCTCATACCATTCAAACCTTGCGCGCTGTAGGCGGCATATACCCACGGTGTGCTGATGCTTTCGCCTTCGGCCAGCGTAATTTCACCAGAGAAATAGAGTGCTTCTGCTTGTACAAAACGTCGACCGTCGGTTTTTACATCGGAGCGCAAGCGGTGATTACCGCTCCAAGCCAGATGGAAACCCCAGACTTCACCTTGTTGTTCGCTGAAACTGGCCGTTCCTTGCATAAAGCCGGGGAAATATTCGTGGGAAGTACGACCACGGCGATTTTCCTGCTGATAACCACCGTGTTTCACTTTGAGACGATGTGGTTGGAACTCACGTACCCAGCGTCCGTGAAAAGCCATTAACTCGTCTGCACGTTCAGGTAGGGGCAGTGTCACGGCTAAACGATCAACCTGATAAGTTGCCGATTTCAGGTTGGTTAGTGTGTTACGAACCTGCAAGACATCGTTTTGCGAGTCTAATTTCAGCTCACAAACCAGTTTTAAACCGGCGATCTGATCTTCGCTCGTGATCAGCAGGTGATTACCGTTTTGCTGAATAGCTTTGAATCCGAATACTGGTGACCAGTCTAACCCCTGACGATTACCCTCCATGCCGGGGCTACTGAATATACCGCGCCCGTGTTCTGGGCTGATGGTCACGGGCGTATCAACATCCAAACGCCCATTCGGTACCGCACGTTTTATGGCCTGAATTGCAGCAGCTTCCACACCAGATATTTTTTCGCCCCAATATAAAATCTCAACGACTGGTTGGGTCTGAATGATCAGGTCAGACGTGTTGCCTTGCAGATGAACTACGCTTTCCTTCATTGATTTAATGCTCCGCCAGAAATAAGTTGCAATGGGAAATTTGATGGCTGAAAGGTATTCCAAAACGTTTCGGATCAATACCGAAACGTTTTGGAATTGTGATTAGACGCAAAATGGCAGTAAAAAAGAGAGATTAAATGAGATCTGTGTAACATTCTGTTACGCAGGGGTTGTGGATAGATAACGCTAAGAACGTGGGTTAACGAGGAATGGAAAAGGAATTTTTTAGCGGACTGGTGGCGAAACGGTATCACCCAAAATAATTTTTGCTTGCCATAAAACTTGCAGTTTTTCCGGCGATTCGCCATTAATCAACGCAACTACCATATCGGAGATCTGTTTGCCGATTATTGCTGTCGTCGATAGTTGCACAAAGGTCACGTTATATTTCAATAAGGAATCTGGTGGTAGCCCATCATAAATAATGACCGAAATATCTTTACCAGGAATGAGCCCAGCATCTTGCATGGCGGTCAAGGCGCCGTCACCAATCATGCTGTTATCAACTAACAAGGCAGTAGGGCGGTGGGGGTTATGTATCAATGCCTGCATGGCGTTGTAACCACCACAACGATTCATCGTCGTTGATAGCACGCATGACTGATCGACCGCTAAGCCGGCTTCCTGCATTTCCTGCAAAAAACCTTGGCGACGTTGATTGATAAAGGCCAGATTATCGTTGCCGCCCAGATAAGCAATATGCTCATGTCCTGCCGCAATCAAGTGTTTTACGGCCAACCGGCTGGCATTTTCACAATCAAAATCAAACCAGGCATACGGGGTTGCCAGATTACAGCGACCGAGAGCTAAAAAAGGGTGGCCTTTCGCGGCGAGATAATTGATTCGCGGGTCGTCTTCTTGCGTATCTGCCACAATCAAGGCATCCACACGGCGACTTTCCATCAGGCGGATATAAGGATATTGCCCGCTATGTTCGGTGTCTGACACCATTAGCAGGTCGATATTGAAATTAGCTAACGCACCAGTTAATGCACCGACAATTTCCAGCAAACTGGGGTCATATAACGCAGAGGCTGTCATTGGGTAAACTAAACCTACCGCGTCGGTTCGGCCCATTTTTAAACGACGTGCGGACGCATTTGGCTGATAACCACGTGCTTCGGCTGCTGCCATGATCAGTTGTCGGGTGTGTTCAGCCACGTCACTGTAACCATTCAGGCCACGACTGACGGTGGTGATCGAAATACCTAATTCCTGAGCAATAGCTTTCAGCGACATAATTCTCTACAGCAAAAAGAGGATGCAATCCGAACTGACTACTGTATGGGATATGTATGCTCTTTTCCAGATTTCTGCTGTGAACGGCACAAATCACCGGTTAACTCTGTGAACTGACACAAAAAATAACGTCCCGTGATGGGACGTTATTTTATTAACTCGGTGTATCAGCAGACAAAATTAATCGTCAATGCTGCGCAGCAGGCCGTTGATACCTACTTTAGAGCGGGTTTTCGCATCTACTTTTTTCACGATCACGGCAGCGTACAGGCTGTATTTGCCACATTTAGATGGCAGAGAACCTGAAACAACAACGGAGCCGGCAGGCACTTTACCGTAGTGGATTTCGCCAGTTTCGCGGTCATAAATACGGGTAGACTGACCGATGAATACGCCCATAGAAATAACGGAGCCTTCACCGACGATCACGCCTTCTACCACTTCAGAACGCGCGCCGATGAAGCAGTTGTCTTCAATGATGGTTGGGCCAGCTTGCAGTGGCTCCAGAACACCACCGATACCAACACCACCAGACAGATGCACGTTCGCACCGATCTGTGCGCAAGAACCGACAGTTGCCCATGTATCAACCATGGTGCCTTCACCAACGTATGCGCCGATGTTGACGTAAGATGGCAGCAATACTGCGTTGCGAGCGATGAAAGAACCTTTACGCACGGTTGCTGGTGGCACAACACGGATCGCTTCTTGTTTGAAACGTTCAGGGGTGTAGTCAGCAAATTTCAAAGGCACTTTGTCGTAATACTGAGTGCCAGCACCTTGCAGTGCCGCGTTATCATTGATGCGGAAGTACAGCAGAACTGCCTTTTTCACCCATTGATGAACTACCCATTCCCCAGCCAGCTTTTCAGCTACACGGATCTGACCTGCGTCCAGCATGTCGATAGTTTGCAGCACCGCTTCACGAACAATTGGATCGACGCTAGTTGGCGTAATGGTATCGCGACGCTCAAATGCGTCGTCAATGATGCGTTGTAAGTCAGACATGTCTCTTTTCTCTCCCTAAAAAAACGGTTCTTTTTATCACATTTCGTCGGCGGGATTTAGTTTTTCAACTAATTTTTCTTCCAGCATTTTCTTATCGGCATCCGTCAGTGGCGAACCATCCAGACGTGACAGACTGAAAAAGTCTTCGACCCGTTCACCAATGGTGGTGATCTTCGCCGCATGCACTTCAAATTCACAGGCTTGGAATACCGAGCCGATCCGGGCTAATACGCCAGGGCTATCCAGTGCTACCAGTTCGATCAAGCTGTGTTTATGGTCACCTTTAACGGGCAGATAAGTTACCCGGGTTGGCACATTAAATTGACGGTGCCGGCGAGACAAAGGGCGTGATGGCGGCAGGGCATATCCCGGGCGCGTCAATGCCTGTTCCAGAGATTGGATAATCATCGGTACGCGATCTGTCACAACCGGTTCACCATTTGGCTCCATCACTACAAACGTATCCATGACATAGTTTTCTTTCGAGCTCATGATTTGAGCATCGTGAATGTCGAGATTTTTGTGATCGAGAATGGCGGCGACCGTAGCAAACAGATTTGGCATATCCCGGCAATACAGGAAAATCTCACTACCGCCACGGGTTTTGTGGTTACCAAAGACAACCAACGGTTTTTCATTGTCAGCATGATCGAGAATATGCCGAGTATGCCAAGCAATTTGCTCCGAGCTGTGTCTTAGGAAGTAATCGGCTTTAAACTGTGACCACAGTTGGTTGACCTTTGGTTCGTCATAGCCCTGAATCTTCAGGATCAACATGGCTTGGCGTTGATTTTCACGAATGCGCAAACGCATATCTGGCGGGTTTTCCAACCCCTGACGTAATGCGCGTTGTGTAGCGAAGAACAACTCTTTTAGCAATGTGCCTTTCCAGTCATTCCACAAAGAATCATTAGTTGCGCAAATATCGGCGACGGTCAGGCAATAGAGATAACCTAAGTGCTCTTCATCTCGTACAACACGAGCAAATTCTGTGATCACATCTGGGTCATAAATATCCCGGCGTTGTGCAGTGACCGAGAACAGCAGATGGTTTTTCACCAGCCAAGCCACCAGACGCCCTTCATAACGATCCAAACCATGCAATTCACAGAAATAGAGTGCATCGTTCGCGCCTAAATCAGAATGATCGCCACCGCGTCCTTTCGCGATATCGTGGAACAGCGCGGCAATAAACAGTAATTCTGGTTTCTTCAGGCGGTTATAAGTTTCAAAGAATAACGGATGCAGTTTGGCGCGCTCTGCCTGCTGGAAGCGATAAATATTTTTCAACAAACGGTGCGTGTGTTCATCAACTGTGTAGGCATGGAACATATCAAACTGCATTTGCCCGACAATCTGGCTCCATTGCGGCAGATAAGCAGCCAAAATGCCGTGTTCATGCATCAGACTGAACGGCAGCGAAATGCCTCGCGGATGACGTAAGATCGCCATAAACCGTTCGCGGCATTCAGGCAGTTCTTGTAAGGCGATGACTAAACACCGGCGGGCGTCACGTAAGGCGCGTAGGCAGGAAGAGTAGATCCCGGTAATATCAGGGTTTTCGGCAATCTGATAGAACAGATCGAGAATGGTATGCGGCGCATCCTGAAAAATGGAAGGCTCTAACACATCAATGTGTGTACCACGCAAAATGAAGTTTTCATTTAGTAACTTCGTTTTGGTCGACTCATTCCCTAAGATGGCTTCGTCGAATAACTGCAGCAACATTTCGTTTAGTTCAGTGATCCGGCGTACGGTCTGAAAGAAACGTTTCATCATCTGTTCGACCGGCGCATTCCCTTCACCGGGGTAACCCAGCATTTTGGCGACCATGCGTTGACGGTCGAATAACAGCCGGTTGTCATTTTTCTGAATGGCTAAATGCAATGCAAAACGCACTCGCCACAAGAAGTTCTGGCAATCTTGCAATTCCAGATATTCAGCTCGGTTTAAGAAACCAAAACTGGTCATTTCCTGCAATGACATTGCGCCATATTGGCGACGGGCAATCCAGGTAATGATTTGCAGATCTCGCAAACCACCAGGGTTACTTTTCACATCGGGTTCTAGCAGGAAGGCGGTATCTTGGAATTGCTGATGGCGCAACAACTGTTCTTCACGTTTGGCGCGGAAAAAGGCATCGCTCGGCCAGAATTTGGATGGCTGTAATAACTCTTGCAAGCCATTAAAGGTGGCAACCGAACCGCAAATCAGACGGCTTTCCAGCAGATTGGTAGCCACGGTAATATCTTCTTTACCCTGCTGCGTACACTCTTTCAGGCTGCGAACTGCATGGCCGATATCCAGACGCAGATCCCACAGCAATGTGAGAAATTGGCTGACGGTTTCGCCTTGCGCAGGAGTGATATTTTTTTGGCTTAATATCAGAATATCGATATCGGAATAGGGGTGCAATTCAGCCCGGCCGTAACCACCGACGGCAATCAGTGCCAGAGAGGCATGTTTGTCGAGCCCAAATTTCTGCCACAAGCGAGTCAGCAGCTGGTCGGTAAACTCAGAACGTGCTGCAACCAGTTCAAGGACGTCTTCCTGCGCCATAAACTTTTCTTGCAACCAAGTCTGCAGACGAGACAATAACTCTTTACAATGTGGGATAGTCAGTTGATTGTCAGGTATGGCACTTGGGTTAAGTTGTTCCGGAAGCATAAGCAATTCCAAAGGGTTAGGCTCCACATCATTGTAGAGCCGGGGTAGGATCAACTGTTATGAATAACGCGATCCAGCTCTTCATCCTTACGTAAAGTCAGGATTTCACATCCATCTTCGGTAACAAGCAAAGTATGTTCCCATTGTGCTGATAAGCTACGATCTTTCGTTACTACCGTCCAATCATCCTTCAACACGCTACATTGCGGTTTACCCGCATTGATCATTGGTTCAATGGTGAAACACATGCCGGCTTTGATGACGGCACCAGTGCCTGCTTTACCATAGTGCAGAACCTGAGGTTCTTCATGAAAACCTTTGCCGATACCGTGACCACAATATTCACGGACAACGGAATAACCACAACCTTCTGCATGTTTTTGAATTGCCGCAGCAAAATCGCCCAAACGTGCACCAGGTTTGACCATTTTAATGGCCAGATAGAGACACTCTTGTGCTACGCGGCATAAACGTTCGGCGAGAATGCTGCCTTTACCGATAATGAACATTTGCGATGTGTCACCGTGATAACCATCTTTGATCACGGTGATATCCATATTAACAATGTCGCCATCTTTCAGCTTTTTATCCGCGGAAGGAATACCGTGACAAACGACATGATTGATTGAAATACAAGTCGATTTCGGAAAACCATGATAGTTCAGCGGTGCCGGAATGGCTTTTTGCACATTCACGATGTAATCGTGACAAATTTGATCCAACTCTTCGGTGGTGATACCGGCTTTCATATATGGGGCAATCATTTCCAGAACATCAGCCGCCAGCTGGCCAGCCACGCGCATTTTTTCGATTTCTTCTGGGGTCTTAATAATGATGGACATAATTATTCTCTGAACTGAAAACCTGTAACCGACCGACAGGTGTAAGTCCCCCGATTTTATAGACAATAGAAAATGAGTGCTAGTCTCAACAACAGTAAGAATGCGTATTAAACCAGATAAGATGTGCTGTTTTACCCATTTGAAGTGGCGCACCTAGTGGGTTTATGGTATAAAGCGCGCCGAACGGAGAGTCTCTCCGATTTCATAAATTAATCATTACATACCACACACACATCTATAACCCGCTCCGGGGTGCCAATCATGGTCGGAGTGAGGGATGTGTGGAGGCCCAACCCCAAAGAGGAATAAAATGGCTAAAGTTTCTATGCGCGACATGTTGCAGGCAGGTGTTCACTTCGGTCACCAGACTCGTTTCTGGAACCCAAAAATGAAGCCGTTCATCTTCGGTTCTCGCAACAATGTACACATCATCAACCTGGAAAAAACTGTTCCAATGTTTGATGATGCGCTGAACTATCTGTCTAGCGTTGCTTCTAAAAAAGGCAAAATCCTGTTCGTTGGTACTAAACGTGCCGCTACTGAAGCAGTTAAAGAAGCAGCTCTGAGCTGTGACCAGTTCTTCGTTAACCATCGCTGGTTAGGCGGTATGTTGACTAACTGGAAAACTGTCCGTCAGTCAATCAAACGTCTGAAAGATCTGGAAGCTCAATCTCTGGATGGTACTTTCGAAAAGCTGACCAAGAAAGAAGCGCTGATGCGTACTCGCGAAATGGAAAAGCTGGAAAAGAGCCTGGGCGGTATCAAAGACATGGGCGGCCTGCCTGATGTTCTGTTCGTAGTTGACGCTGACCACGAACATATCGCAATCAAAGAAGCTAACAACCTGGGTATCCCAGTTGTATCTATCGTTGATACTAACTCTAATCCTGATGGCGTAGATTACATCATTCCAGGTAACGACGACGCAATCCGTGCTGTACAGTTGTACCTGAGCGCTGCTGCTGATTCCGTTCGCACTGCTCGTGAACTGGATATCGTTGCTCAAGCTGAACAAGACGGTTTTGTTGAAACTAACTAATTTTAGTTAGGCCCTGACAACAAATCGTACAGGTTTGAAGGGGCCCCTGTGGCCCCTTTTACTGTAACTGGCATTTACCTTAATTGAGGATGGATGACATGGCAGAAATTACTGCTGCAATGGTAAAAGAACTGCGTGAACGTACCGCCGCAGGCATGATGGATTGTAAAAAAGCACTGACCGAAGCAAATGGCGACATCGAATTAGCCATTGAAAACATGCGTAAATCAGGTCAGGCAAAAGCGGCTAAAAAAGCGGGCCGTATTGCAGCTGAAGGTGTGATCATCGCTCGTAGCGCTGGTAACACTGCAGTAATGCTGGAACTGAACTGCGAAACTGACTTCGTAGCTAAAGATGCAAGCTTCCGCGCTCTGGGCGAAAAAGTTGCTGACATCGCGCTGGCTGGCAAAATTGCTGATGTTGAAGCACTGAAAAATGCTGACTTCGGTAACGGTGAATCTGTTCAGGTAACTCTGAACAACCTGATCGCTAAAATCGGCGAAAACATGAACCTGCGTCGTGTTATGATCGTTGAAGGCGACAACCTGGGTACTTACATCCACGGTTCACGTATCGGTGTAGTAACCAAACTGGTTGGTGGCGATGTTGAGCTGGCGAAAGACCTGGCTATGCACGTTGCTGCAAACAGCCCACAATTCGTTAAACCTGAAGACGTTTCTGCAGAAGTCGTTGCAAAAGAACGTGAAATTCAGGTTGATATCGCGATTAACTCTGGCAAGCCAAAAGAAATCGCAGAAAAAATGGTTGAAGGCCGCATGAAGAAATTTACTGGTGAAATTTCTCTGACTGGTCAGCCATTTGTTAAAGATCCTTCAATTCTGGTTGCTGACCTGCTGAAACAGAAAGGTGCTGACGTTCAGGACTTTATCCGTTTTGAAGTAGGCGAAGGTATCGAAAAACAAGAAACCGATTTCGCAGCTGAAGTTCAGGCACAAATTGCTGCCATGAAGGGCTAATCGAATCATCGGCTAAATACAGACCGCGACATATGTCGCGGTCTTTCTATGAGCGGAAAATAGACCTATGAGCACTCATCCGAAAACTGCATATAAACGTGTTCTGCTGAAATTAAGTGGCGAAGCCCTGCAAGGCGCCGAAGGTTTTGGTATCGACCCTACTGTATTAGACCGTATGGCGCAGGAGATCAAAGAACTGATCGAGCTGGGCGTTGAAGTTGGTCTGGTCATTGGCGGTGGTAACCTGTTCCGCGGTGCTGGTCTGGCAAAAGCTGGTATGAACCGCGTAGTAGGCGATCACATGGGTATGCTGGCGACCGTGATGAATGGTCTGGCCATGCGTGATGCATTACACCGTGCGTATGTAAACGCCCGTTTGATGTCAGCAATCAATCTGCAAGGTATCTGTAACGATTACAACTGGGCAGAAGCAATCAGCCTGCTGCGTAATGGCCGTGTAGTGATTTTCTCTGCGGGTACTGGTAATCCTTTCTTTACCACTGATTCGGCAGCGTGTCTGCGTGGTATCGAAATTGAAGCTGAAGTGGTATTGAAAGCGACTAAAGTGGACGGCGTGTTTTCTGCTGATCCAGTTAAATTCCCAGAAGCGGAACTGTATTCAGAACTGGATTACAACGAAGTTCTGGATAAAGAATTGAAAATTATGGATCTGGCGGCATTTACGCTGGCTCGCGACCATAATCTGCCTATCCGTGTATTTAACATGAATAAACCAGGCGCACTGCGTCGAGTTATCATGGGTGAACGTGAAGGCACTTTGATCCATCACAAAAATAAATGATCAGACTTTAGTTTTGGCGCTATAAAGTCTTTAATATGAAGCATCTGCCAAAGCCAAATCTAGCGAAAAAGGATACAGATTGTGATCAATGAAATTAAAACTGATGCAAAAGATCGCATGACTAAAAGTGTTGAATCACTGAAGTCTCATATGTCAAAAATCCGTACTGGCCGTGCACAACCTGCGTTGCTGGACGGGATCACAGTTGAATATTATGGTTCAGCGACCCCATTGCGTCAGGTTGCTAACGTTGTAGCCGAAGATGCTCGTACGCTGGCTGTTACTGTGTTTGACCGCAGTATGATTCAGGCAGTTGAAAAAGCCATTATGACATCTGATCTGGGGTTAAACCCATCATCAGCAGGTACAACTATTCGTGTACCGTTGCCTGCATTGACTGAAGAACGTCGTAAAGATTTGATCAAACTCGTTCGCGGCGAAGCAGAACAAGCTCGTGTTGCGGTGCGTAACGTTCGTCGTGACTGCAATGCAGATCTGAAAGCGCTGCTGAAAGATAAAGACATCACCGAAGATGATGATCGTCGTGCTCAGGAAGAGATTCAGAAGCTGACTGACAGTTTTGTGAAGCTGGTTGATGACTTGTTAGCCGCTAAAGAAAAAGAGCTAATGGAAATCTAAGCTGTTAATCAGGTATAGTACGGGCGCCGTGCAGTCTGCTGCATGGCGCCTTTTTTATCTGGAGGAATCAATGACATTACCGGATGCGATCTCGGACATTGCGAACCAATCTTTGCCGAAGCATGTCGCTATCATTATGGATGGTAATGGCCGTTGGGCTCAACAACGCGGAAAAATCCGTGTGGCGGGTCATAAAGCGGGAGTGGCATCCGTTCGTCAAGTGGTGTCCACAGCTTCACGTATGGGCATAAAGGCGCTGACGTTATTTGCCTTTTCCAGTGAAAACTGGCGTCGTCCAGAAACAGAAGTGTCCGCGTTAATGGAATTGTTTATGTTTGTGCTGGCACGAGAAGTGCGTAAGTTGCACGACAGTAACATTCGTTTACGTGTAATTGGCGATATTCATGGCTTTAGTGAGCGTCTACAAAAGAAGATCAGTGAGGCAGAAAGCTTAACTGCTCATAATGATGGTTTGACACTGAACATTGCTGCTAATTATGGTGGTCGCTGGGATATCGTGCAGGCGACACAGAAGCTTACAGCTAAGATTTGCGATGGTTCGCTAAAACCAGAACAAATTAATGAAGCTTTGCTGGCAGAACATCTGTCTATGGCTGATATTCCTGATGTTGATCTGTTGATTCGAACTGGTGGTGATCATCGGGTTAGCAATTTTTTACTTTGGCAAATTGCATATGCAGAATTGTTTTTTACTCCAGTACTCTGGCCTGATTTTGGCGAAGAGCAGTTTCTGGATGCAATTGCCTCATTTATTTCCCGTGAGCGCCGTTTTGGCTGCACCGGTGATCAGATAAAAAACTGGCTGGTTTCATCGGCCAATAATTCATAATAAAGGGATATCTTTCGTTGAAACAAAGAATTATAACCGCTTCGATTTTAATCCCATTGGCAATTGGCTGGCTGTTTTATTTACCAATTGAATATTTTTCGCTGTTAGCTGCTGTATTGTTTTTTCTTGCAGGCAGAGAATGGGGGCGTTTTGCTTCCTCTGATTCAGGTCTGTTTTTCCCTATCAGTTACACAATTGTATTGATGGTGAGCTATTATTTCGCACCATTACGATCTGTTTTGCAGGGAAATATAGATCCATTGATTTGGTCAGTTTTATTAGCTGGAATTGTATGGTGGGCCCTGGCTTTGGTTATGATCATGCGCTATCCAGGATGTGAAACTTGGTGGCGTAATCGTCCTTGGCTACTCTGGTTATTCGGTTTATCAACGTTGTTACCTTTTTTCTGGTCACTTTTGCTATTGCGTGGATACCATTTCCAAAGCGATACAACGGTTGGCAGCTGGGCGTTATTATTTGTAATGTCGCTGGTTTGGGTAGCAGATACCGGCGCTTATTTTACTGGCCGTGCATTAGGTTCTCGCAAGTTATTGCCGGCTGTCAGTCCGAATAAAACTATCGAGGGATTATTCGGCGGTGTTGGTGCGGCCACATTATTAGCGGTGGTTGTTACTATCAAAAACCATACTGAAATGCAGCAAAGTGTGGCTATTATCATCAGCTCGGTATTGGCTGTGTTGGCATCGGTGTTGGGTGATCTGACAGAAAGTTTATTTAAACGGGTAGCGGGGATTAAAGATTCCGGATCATTGTTACCGGGCCACGGTGGTGTTTTGGATCGGATTGATAGTCTGACCGCTGCTTTGCCTGTGTTTGTTATTAGTTATCTGTTATTAAGCTAAGGGTTATAACCATGCAGTATTTGACCATCCTCGGATCTACTGGGTCGATAGGTCGCAGTACACTGGATATCGTACGTCGACATCCTGAACGATTTGCCGTAACTGCATTAACAGCTAATAAAGACGTAACACAGATGGTGGCTGATTGTCTGGAGTTTCGTCCGTCTTTTGCGGTCATGGCCGATGATGCATCAGCTTTGTTGTTGAGAAATGCATTGGCTTCTCACCGGTTGACAATAGAGGTACTGTCGGGTTGTGATGCATTGTGCCAAGTGGCAGCGCATTCATCTGTTGATATTGTTATGGCTGCCATTGTTGGCGCAGCAGGGTTATTGCCCGCGATGGCTGCTATCGAACAAGGAAAGACGGTTTTGTTGGCCAATAAGGAAGCATTGGTCATGTCTGGTCGCCTTTTTATGGATGCGGCACAACGTTATGGTGCGCATATATTGCCCGTCGATAGCGAGCATAATGCAATTTTTCAATGTTTACCTAAAGATGCTCAATCAACATTAGGTCGTTGTGATTTGCATGCGGCGGGTGTCGATAAAATCCTTTTAACTGGCTCTGGTGGCCCATTTCGTTATACACCACTGGGTGAAATGAGTTCGGTTACTCCAGAACAAGCTGTTACACACCCGAATTGGTCGATGGGGCGTAAAATATCTGTCGATTCTGCCACCATGATGAATAAAGGGCTGGAATTTATTGAAGCCAAATGGTTGTTTAATGCCGCACCAGAGCAAATTCAGGTCATCATTCATCCGCAATCTGTCATTCATTCAATGGTGCAATACCGCGATGGTTCGGTGCTCGCCCAGATGGGGCAACCCGATATGCGAACGCCGATCGCGCATGCACTCGGTTTTCCTGAACGTGTTGCTTCCGGCGTTGGTGCTCTGGATTTCTCCCGTATTGGTGAACTTTCTTTTTTGCCGGTTGATTTCACCCGTTATCCCTGTCTTAAATTAGCTATTGAAGCTTGTTGGGCTGGGCAGGGCGCAACGACTGCATTGAACGCGGCGAACGAAATTGCGGTAGATGCATTTCTTGGCGGGAAGATTGGTTTTACTGATATTTATCGCGTCGTTGCTGAGGTGCTGACCGCATTAAAATATGACAATGTTAATGATTTAGATACCATCCTGACTATTGATTCTGAAGCCAGACACGCTGCCCAACAGCAAATTGCGAGGTTAGTTGCATGAGTACTGGATTATGGAATCTGGCGTCCTTTTTGATCGCCCTCATTATTCTGATTGCTGTCCACGAGTGGGGACACTTTTGGGTTGCACGCCGTTGTGGCGTAAAGGTTCTGCGGTTTTCCCTTGGGTTTGGCAAAGTCTTATGGAATAAAACCGGACAAGATGGAACAGAATATTCACTATCTCTGATCCCGCTGGGTGGTTATGTCAAAATGCTGGATGAACGTGTAGAAGCGGTACCAGCAGAACTTAAAGCACAAGCATTTAATAATCAGTCAATCGCCAAACGTGCTGCAATTGTGGCTGCGGGGCCATTGGCTAACTTTGTGTTTGCCGTCGTGGCATTTTGGTTAGTGTTCCTAATCGGAGCGCCAAGTGTTAAGCCGGTTATTGGTGAGGTTACGCCTTCATCAATTGCCTATCAGGCGGGTTTGCGCTCAGGGATGCAGATTGTACGCATCAATGAACAAACTGTAACCGACTGGGAAGGCGCCAGCTATGGTTTTGTCAGTGCCGTTGGTCAGCAAAATGTACACTTGCTCGTTGAATCAGATGCCGGTCTGCAACAGCAAATTCAATTGCCATTAGGCGATTGGAAATTAAGCCCTGATGAACCATTACCATTTAAAAAGTTAGGTTTCAGCCCGCTATCTCCTGAAGTTCAACTTGAGCTGGCTAAACTCACGCCAAATGGAGCGGGAGAAAAAGCAGGTCTGAAGGTTGGCGATAAAATAATCTCGGTCAATCAACAGCCCGTCACTGACTGGCAAAGTTTTGCCCGAACTATTCAACAATCGCCGGATATTCCATTACAGTTGCAGGTATCACGTGATACCCAAACGATATCTGTTACATTAACGCCTGATCGTAAAGAAACCAAAACTCAGGTCATCGGCTTTGCCGGGTTAATGCCCGTGGTTAAACCATTGCCGGAAAAATATCTGACAGAAGTTCGCTATGGTCCGGTAGATGCCATTCCACATGCCATAAAACGTATGGCTGAGGTTACCAAGCTGACGTTGGATGTGGTTGCAAAATTAATCACTGGCGCGATTTCGGTAGATAATTTGAGCGGCCCGATTGCAATAGCAAAAGGGGCAGGGGACAGTGCCGGGTTTGGTTTAGTTTATTTCCTGGGTTTTCTGGGACTAATCAGTGTTAACCTTGGTATCATGAATTTATTACCTTTGCCGGTACTGGATGGTGGTCATTTACTGTTTTTTGGTATTGAAGCACTGTTACGTCGCCCGGTTCCTGCAAAGGTTCAGGATATTGCCTATCGGATTGGCGCAGCCGTATTGATGTGTTTGATGGCTATTGCGTTGTTCAATGATTTCACCCGTTTTTAACGGATAGACAAGGATCTCAATACAACATGGCGGTAAATAAAGTTTTGGCTGCATCATGCCTGTTGGCATGCAGTGTAATTGGACAGGCTCAGGCGGCTGATGCCTTTACGGTAAAGGATATCCGTATCGAGGGATTGCAGCGTGTCACATTGGGTGCTGCATTATTGAACTTACCTATTCGTGTTGGCGATAAGCTGGATAGCAATTCCAGTGCAAATGCGGTTAAACGACTCTATTCAACGGGTAACTTTGACGATATTAAAATGTCACGCGATGGTGATGTTTTGGTCGTACAAGTTAAAGAACGCCCGACCATTAGTCAGATAGAGTTTGAAGGCAATAAAGACATTAAAGAAGAGCAGTTGAAACAAACACTGGAATCCAGTGGTATTCGTGTCGGTGATGCCTTAGATCGCACTATGCTCCGCTCACTCGAAAAGTCTTTGGAAGATTTCTATTATGGCGTGGGTAAATACTCGGCAAAAGTACAGGCTATTGCGACACCGTTGCCGCGTAACCGCGTAAATCTGAAATTCAAATTTATTGAAGGTGTATCGGCCAAGATCCAGCAGATCAATATTGTTGGTAACACCAAATTTCCAGAAGAAAAACTGATTGCTCAGTTATCTTTGCGTGATGATGTGCCATGGTGGAACTTTATGGCAGATCAAAAATATCAGAAACAGAAACTGGAAGCGGATATCGAAACACTACGTTCATTTTATATGAACCGCGGTTATGCCCGATTCAAAGTGAATTCAACGCAAGTTTCCATGACGCCAGATCGTAAGGGTTTGTACGTTACGTTGAATATTCATGAAGGTGAACAATACACAGTTAATAATATTGATCTGAAAGGTAATCTTGAAGGTCATAGTGGTGAAATGCGCGCGCTGATTCCGTTGGAAAAAGGGGCCATGTACTCTGCTGCGGATGTGACGCATACCGAAGAGATTTTGTCTAAATATCTCGGTCGTTTTGGTTATGCATATCCGAAAGTGAACACTTATCCAACGATGAACGATGAAACTAAACAAGTTGATTTGAACATCAATGTGGAGCCAGGTCCTCGCGTCTATGTGCGCCGAATTAACATTACCGGCAACCAAGTCACCAAAGATGAAGTATTGCGCCGTGAACTGCGCCAAATGGAAGGGACCTGGTTATCTGGCGATAAAATTGAGAGCTCAAAATCTCGCTTAGAAAAACTGGGTTATTTTGAAAAGGTTGATATCCAACCACATCGTATTCCAGGACATGAAGATCAAGCTGACCTTGATGTAGAAGTCAAAGAACGTTCAGTTGGTTCTATCAATGGTGGTGTTGGTTATGGCACTGAATCCGGTGTTAGCTTCCAAGCCGGTATTTCACAGGACAACTTCTTTGGTTCTGGGAATAAAGGCGCCATTAATTTCGAGACCAATAAATACAGCAAGAATGTCGAACTCAGCTTTACCGATCCTTATTTCACCGTAGATGGTGTCAGCTTGGGCGGTAAAGTTTATTACAACAAGTTTACTGCCGGCGACGCAAATCTGGTCGACTATGACAATGAAACGGTTGGTACTAAAGCGACGTTAGGGTATCCACTGGATGAGCTGAATAGTCTGGAGTATGGTTTGGGTTATGAGCATAACAAACTATCTCAAACAACCAACTATGCGCAAATCAATAAATTCTGGTTCATCAATTCTATTGATGTAACAGAAGATGGGCATGCCGTATTTAATGACTATGATGTGTCACTGACTTGGACACGTAATAACTTAGATAAAGGTATGTTCCCGACACAGGGTAACCGCCAACAAACCTCTGGTAGGATCACGGTGCCTGGTTCTGACTTGCAATTTTATAAAGTCAGTTTTGAAGACGCGCATTATTATCCCTTTGATCGTGATCATCAGTGGGTTGTTTCTGGTCGATTCAAAACTGCTTATGGTGATGGTTATGGTCAGAAAAATGGCTACAACCAGGTTCTGCCATTTTTTGAAAATTATTATGCCGGTGGTAGTCAATGGATGCGTGGTTTCCAGTCTAATTCTGTTGGGCCAAGAGGTATTCAGTTAGACCGTACTATCGTGAGTGGTGCGGTTGTTTATCCGGAAGATAAATCTATTGGTGGTAATGCTATTGCTGTTGCCTCGGCGGAGTTGATCGTACCTACACCATTCATCAGTGACACATATCGAAATCAATTGCGAACTACCGTATTCTACGATGTTGGTACAGTGTGGGATACAACGTTCAATGACAGTCTTTATACCTGTGGTTATGCTTGTGACCGTTATTACGACTACGCTAGCCCGTCAAATCTCCGCATGTCTGTAGGTATGTCATTACAGTGGTTGTCTCCAATGGGGCCACTGGTGTTCTCGTTTGCCAAACCGGTGAAGAAAATGCCGGGCGACAAAACTGAAGTCTTTAACTTTAATATCGGACGCACATTCTAATTGCGCCAAAAGGGAGTTATATAAGTGAAAACCATGATGCGTGTTGCTGCTTTATCTATCGCTATGCTGTCTTTGGGTTCTGCGGCATCAGTTCAGGCTGCTGATGCAAATATTGCTGTAGTGGATATTGGCAAAGTTTTACGTGAAATTCCGCAACGTAAGGCGATTGAAAGCAAACTGAAAAGCGAATTTGATTCTCGCGTACGCGAAATGCAACGCATGGAAAGCGATGGTCAGGCTCTATCAGCTAAGCTGAAAAAAAATGAATCATTCATGAGCGCTGATGAACGCACTAAATCACAACGTAAACTGGCTGAATTGCAGGCTGATTTCAATCTGAAAGGCCAAGCATTACAGGAAGATCAACGTCGTCGTTTTAATGAAGAACAACAAAAAGTCTTCGAAAAAATTCAAACCAGCGTTGAATCTATCGCAAAATCAGATGGATATGACATGGTGCTGAATCGTCAGGCGGTAGTATATACCAATGATAAAAATGACATTTCTGCTAAAGTGATCCAACAAGTTAGTAAAGGCAACTAAGTAATATGACCATCACCCTGGAACAACTCGCTCGACATTTGGGTGCGGAACTGCATGGCGATGCCAACGTGGTAATCCAGCGGATAGCGAATCTGGAAACTGCACAGGCTGGCGAGATCAGTTTTTTATCTGACAGTAAATATCAAAAACATCTGTCAGCGACTCAAGCTAGTGCTGTTTTGATTCGGGAAGCTGATTTGGCTGCGTGTCAAACTAATGCATTGGTCTTGAAAGATCCCTACGTTGGTTTTGCCCGTGTGGCTCAGTTGTTAGATACAACTCCAGCACCTGCGTCGAGTATCCATTCGACTGCAGTCATTGCTGACGATGTTGTGTTGGGCAATCAAGTCGCCATTGGTGCGAATGCTGTTATTGAGTCTGGGGTTGTCCTGGGTGATGGTGTAATTATTGGGGCTGGTTGTTTTGTTGGCCAAAACAGTAAGTTGGGCGCTAAAACGAAACTATGGGCCAATGTTACCATCTATCACAATGTTCAGATTGGTAGTGAATGTCTGATCCAGTCTGGTACGGTAATTGGTGCTGATGGTTTTGGTTATGCGAATGAGCGTGGCGAATGGATAAAAATTCCACAATTAGGCGGTGTGATCATCGGTAACCGTGTAGAAATCGGTGCTAATACCTGTATTGATCGTGGTGCGATTGATAATACCCGAATCGCTGATAACGTCATTATCGATAATTTATGTCAGATCGGTCATAACGTCGAGATTGGTTATGGCACAGCTATTGCGGGCGCAGCAACATTTGCCGGTAGTACCAAGATAGGCAAATATTGTATTATAGGCGGAGCTTCCGTCTTTAATGGTCATATTGAAATTTGTGATCAGGTTACAGTCACTGGTATGGCCATGGTTATGCGCTCCATTACGGAGCCAGGGTTATACTCTTCCGGCATACCTGCTCAATCCAATAAAGAATGGCGAAAAACCGCAGCGCGTACATTACATATCGATGATATGCATAAGCGTCTGTCTAATGTTGAGAAATTGCTCGCTAAGCAAGAACAAAAGTAAAAGGATCCTGGTTTGAACAACGAACTCAATCAGCTTGATATTCAAGATATTTTACAGCTGCTGCCTCACCGTTACCCTTTTTTGATGGTGGATCGTGTCGTTCATTATGAAATGTCAGAAGAGCGCAAGGTATTACGAGCAATTAAAAATGTTTCATTCAATGAACCATTTTTTCAAGGACACTTCCCTGAAAAGCCAGTATTTCCTGGCGTGTTGATTCTGGAAGCGATGGCTCAGGCTACCGGTATTCTGGCTTTCCGCATGGTCGGCAAACCTAATCCGGGCGAATTGTATTATTTTGCATCGATTGACAATGCACGTTTCAAACGTCCCGTGGTGCCTGGAGATCAATTGGTATTGGATGTTGAATACCTGAAAGAACGCCGTGGTATTGCCAAATTTACAGGTGTCGCCACTGTAGATGGTGAGGTCGTTTGTTCTGCCGAACTCATGTGCGCCAAACGTTGAGAGAAGACCTGTGATCGATCCTAGCGCTAAAATTCATACTTCAGCGATTGTTCATCCAAACGCAGTCATTGGTGCCAATGTAGAAATTGGTCCCTTCACATGTGTTGACGATGAAGTTGAGATCGGCGAAGGCACATGGGTTGGTTCTCATGTGGTCATTAAAGGGCCAACTAAAATTGGCCGTAATAATAAGATTTACCAGTTTGCCTCTATTGGTGAAGATTGCCAGGACAAGAAATACGCCGGTGAGCGTACTTTTCTGGAAATTGGCGATGCTAACGTGATCCGCGAACACTGCACGTTCCATCGTGGTACAGTTCAGGATCAATGTTTGACCAAAGTCGGCAGTCGTAACTTGTTCATGGTGAACGTGCATGTTGCTCACGATTGTATGATCGGCGATGACTGTATTTTTGCCAATAACGCAACACTGGCTGGCCATGTTCACATTGGTGACTGGGTGATCTTTGGTGGTTTAGCAGCAATTCATCAGTTTGGCCGTGTAGGTTCTCATGCGTTCATTGCCGGTATGGCGGCACTGAATAAAGATGTGCCACCGTATGTCATGGCTGCTGGCCATTACGCCACACCATTTGGTATCAACAGCGAGGGGTTGCGCCGTCGTGGTTTCACGCCGGAAGCTATTTCTGCCGTTAAGCGCGCATATAAAGAACTTTATCGTAGTGGTAAAACTCTGGATGAAGTGATGCCTGTTCTGGAAACTATGGCTCAGGACGAACCTGCTGTTGCTCCTTTTGTTGAATTCCTGAAAAAGAATGAGCGTGGCATCATTCGCCCTTGATCTATCCGCTATCAAGCGGCCGTTGCGTATAGGAATTATCGCCGGAGAAGTTTCCGGCGATATTCTTGCTGCGGGTCTGATGCGTCAACTCAAACAACTCCATCCTGATTGTGAATTTGTCGGTATTGCAGGTCCGCGTATGCAGGAACTGGGTATCGAAACCTTGTTTGAGATGGAAGAGCTTTCGGTGATGGGTCTGGTTGAAGTACTGGGCCGCTTGCCGCGCTTGCTGCAAGTTCGTCGGCAAATCATTCGTTATTTTAAAGAAAACCCACCGGATATTTTTATTGGTGTCGATGCACCTGATTTTAATATTGGTGTGGAGCTTAAACTCAAACAAGCTGGTATCAAAACCATTCATTACGTTAGCCCATCAGTCTGGGCATGGCGACAGAGCCGGATCCACAAGATCAAAGCGGCGACGGATATGGTGCTGGCGTTTCTGCCGTTTGAAAAGGCGTTTTATGATCAACATAACGCACCATGCCGATTCGTTGGTCATACCATGGCTGATGCCATTCCACTGACGTCACCCGCTGCCCCGGCAAGAGAGCGGCTAGGGTTGCAGCTTGATGCCCCCGTATTGGCGGTATTGCCCGGTAGTCGTGGCGGTGAAGTCGAAATGCTGACACCTCCATTTTTACAAGCTTGCCAACTATTGCGTGCGCAATATCCAACATTGCAATTTGTGGTGCCATTGGTGAATGCACGGCGCCGTCAGCAATTTGAAAGCATTAAACAGCAAATCGCGCCTGAATTACCGATGACATTGGTGGATGGGCAAGCAAGACAAGTCATGACATCGGCAGATGTTATTTTGCTGGCATCGGGCACTGCAACGCTGGAAGCAATGCTGGTGAAGCGTCCGATGGTAGTCGCTTATAAAGTAAAACCATTGACGTTTTGGATTGGTGAAAAATTAGTAAAAATCCGCACCTTTTCTTTACCTAATTTATTGGCGGGTCGAAAATTAGTACCTGAGCTGATCCAACCTGATTGTACACCTGATAAATTAGCTGCAGCGGTTAGTGGTTATCTGCAACAAGATAATCAGGCATTACTAAATGAATTTACCCATTTGCATGAATTGATCCGCTGTGATGCGGATAAACAAGCGGCACAAGCTGTTCTCGACGTATTACAAGGGCGTATATGAGCACATTTAACTACCCTCCATACCAGTTAATTGCCGGTGTGGATGAAGTTGGTCGTGGTCCGCTGGTCGGGGATGTCGTCACCGCGGCCGTGATCCTTGATCCAGCCCGACCTATCTCTGGTCTTAACGATTCCAAAAAATTATCGGAAAAAAAACGCGACGCGTTGTTTGATATTATCCGCGAAAACGCATTGGCGTTTGCTATTGGTCGTTGTTCTGCCGCTGAAATTGATGAGTTCAATATTTTGCAGGCCACAATGAAAGCAATGCAGCGCGCTGTAGCTGGGTTACATATCCAGCCTGAATTTGTGCTGATTGATGGCAATCGCTGCCCAGCACTAATGATGCCTTCGCAAGCCGTGGTGAAAGGCGATAGTCTGGTCGCAGAAATCAGTGCAGCTTCTATCTTAGCGAAAGTCACTCGTGATCGTGAAATGGCAGAGTTAGATTTGCAATATCCGCAATATGGTTTTGCTCAGCATAAAGGTTACCCTACAGCACAGCATTTGGCTGCCTTGGCTGAGCATGGCGCGTTATCCGTACATCGTCGTAGTTTTAAACCGGTTAAACTGGCTTTAGGCCTCGTCTAAACAGGAAACATCATGGCCGAACCGCGTTTCGTTCATCTTCATATTCATTCTGATTTTTCGATGGTGGATGGTCTGCAAAAGATCAAGCCATTAGTCGCGCGTGTTGCCGAAGATAAAATGGTGGCCATGGCGTTAACAGACCAGATGAACCAAAGCGGCTTGGTGCGGTTTTATGGTGATGCGCACGGTAAAGGCATTAAGCCTATTATTGGTGTCGATTTCTGGGTGCAAAGTGAAGAGCTGGGTGATGAACTGTTTCGCCTGGTTGGTCTGGCGATGGATAACGCTGGCCAGCAAAATCTCATTCAATTGATCTCAAAAGGCTTTCTTCGCGGTCATATTCAAGGGCGTCCGGTTATCGATAAAGCATGGCTCGCGGAACATGCTGGCGGCGTTATTTTGTTATCCGGCGGACGGATGGGCGATATTGGCAAATTCTTGCTGAAAGGCAATCAGGCCATGGTCGAGCGCTGTACAGCGTTTTACCAACAGCATTTTGCCGATCGCTTTTATCTGGAACTGATCCGTACTGGCCGTTTAGACGAAGAAACCTATCTGCACATGGCGGTTGATTTGGCTGTGCAGCACGATCTGCCAGTTGTTGCGACTAACGATGTGGTGTTCCTGAATAAAGATGATTTTGACGCGCACGAGATCCGTGTTGCCATCCATGACGGTTATA